>NZ_PGEZ01000001.1:1211685-1514607 GCF_002797495.1 Mumia flava | reverse complement strand
CAACGATCCCGCCCGTTGGCGCGACCTGGCCTGGGCGTACGTCGCGACGACCCTGTCGTTCCTGGTGTCGCTGGTCCCGTTGGTGCTGCTGCTCGGCGTCGTGTGGTTCCTGGTGTTCCCGTTCGTGTACGCGGTGACGCCCGACGGCGTCTTCGACCTGGACGCGGGCGTGGTGCAGATCGACAGCGCAGGCAGTGCGATGCAGGCCTGGATCCCCGCGGGTCTGCTGATGATCGTGTGGTGGTTCACGACGCCACCGGTCGCGCGGCTGCGGGCACGGATGGACGTCGCGCTGCTGGCTCCGACCCGTGGCGAGCTCGAGCGGCGTCTCGCGCACGTCGAGGCGTCGCGCGCGGAGACGATCGACCACTCCGCAGCCGAGATCCGCAGGATCGAGCGTGACCTGCACGACGGTGCCCAGGCCCGCCTCGCGTCGCTCGGCATGAGTCTCGGGCTCGCCGAGCAGGTCTTCGACACCGACCCCGAGTCGGCCCGCCGCTTGATCGCGGAGGCACGCGACACCACGACGGCTGCGCTGGACGACCTGCGCGGCGTGGTCCGCGGGATCCACCCGCCCGTGCTCGCCGACCGCGGACTCGGCGGTGCGGTCGAGGCGCTCGCGCTCGACCTCGCGGTGCCGGTCGACGTCCGCCCCGCCCTTCCCGGCCGCCTGCCGGCTCCGGTGGAGTCGGCCCTGTACTTCGGCGTCGCCGAAGCGCTCGCGAACGTCGTCCGGCACGCGCACGCCAGCAGCGCTTCCGTCGACCTGACCTACGACGCCGGCCGCGTGCGGGCGGTGGTCGCGGACAACGGCGTCGGGGGAGCCGATGCCGCACGCGGCACGGGCCTCGCGGGCGTGGCGCGGCGGATGGACTCGTTCGACGGCACGATGATGGTCGAGAGCCCCGCCGGGGGACCGACCGTCGTGACGCTGGAGCTGCCGTGCGCGTTGTCATCGCCGAGGACCTCGCCCTCCTGAGAGACGGGCTGACCCGCCTGCTGGAGGCGAACGGGCTCGAGGTCGTCGCCGCGGTCGACAACGCCCCGTCGCTGGCGAAGGCGCTCGGTGAGCTCTCGGTCGACGTCGCCGTGGTCGATGTGCGGATGCCGCCGACGTTCACCGACGAGGGGCTGCGGGTCGCGATCGACGCGAGGGAGGCTCGACCGGGTCTGCCGGTGCTGGTGCTGTCGCAGTACGTCGAGCAGCTGTACGCGCGCGAGCTGCTGGCGAGCGGCGACGGTGCGGTGGGCTATCTGCTCAAGGACCGGGTCGCGGACGTGGAGCGGTTCGTCGACGCCGTACGGCAGGTCGCGGCCGGTGGCACCGTGCTCGATCCCGAGGTCGTGGCGCGGCTGATGTCGCGGGCACAGCCCGGCGGGCCGGTCGATCGACTGACCGAGCGGGAGCGCGAGGTGCTGGCGCTGATGGCCGAGGGCCGCTCGAACACCGCGATCGCCGCCCGGTTGTTCGTGACCGAGAAGGCCGTCGCGAAGCACACCGCGAACATCTTCGCGAAGCTCGATCTGCCCGTCTCCGGCGACGACAACCGGCGGGTGCTCGCCGTGCTCGCCTACCTCCAGTCCTGATGCGGGTCGCGTGGATCGAGACGCCCCCGTTCGTCGAGGCGGAGCGGAGCGAGGATCGAGACGCCTCCCGTTCGTCGAGGCGGAGCGGAGCGAGGATCGAGACGCCTCCCGTTCGTCGAGGTGGAGCGGAGCGAGGATCGAGACGCCTCCCGTTCGTCGAGGCGGAGCGGAGCGAGGATCGAGACGCCTCCCGTTCGTCGAGGCCGAGCGGAGCGAGGATCGAGACGCCCTGTCGTGGCACACTGGGTCATGGCCCGTACGACCCGTTCAGCATGGTTCGTCCCGTTCCGGATGCCTGAGGCGGAGCAGATCGAGGCGTGGTTCGAGGAGCGTGCGGCCGAGGGATGGGCGCCGGGCGAGCTGCGGGCGACGAGCGCGATCAGGTTCGCGCTGCACCGCGACGAGAGCGCAGCGCGCTACCGCTACGTCGTCGACCAGCGGCCGTTCCCTGACGCAGAGGGCGACATCGCGATCGAGGCAGCCGGGTGGGAGGAGATCGGGCAGCTCGGTGGACGCGACGTGTGGCGCAGGCCGTACGAAGGGGAGCGCCCGGGTTCGTTCTCGACCGAGTCTCTGGTGGAGCGCCGCTGGCACCTGTCGCGGGCTTTCGCGATGGCGTCGGGGTTGGCCTTCGTCGTGGCGATCGCTGTCTTCGCCGTCGGGACGACGGCCGCCGGCGAGGACCAGTCGGTGGTGGTCATGACGGCGGCGATCGCCGTCCTCGTCGGGGTCGTGTGCGCGGCCGTCGCCGCCGGCATCACACGCCGTACGGCACGCCAGGTCGCCCTGGATGACTCGCGACCACGCCCTGGATGACTCGCGACCACGCCCTGGGTGACTCGCGACCACGCCCTGGGTGACTCGTCAGGTGAGGGTGACGACGACCGGGGCGTGGTCGGAGGCGCCCTTGCCCTTGCGCTCCTCACGGTCGATCGTCGCGTCGCTCACCCGGTCGGCGAGCGCCGGTGACCCGAGGGCGAAGTCGATCCGCATCCCCTGCCGCTTCGGGAAGCGCAGGCGCTGGTAGTCCCAGTACGTGTAGACGCCCGGGCCCGGGGCGTACGGGCGGACGAGGTCGGCGTAGCCCGCGTCGACGACGGCGTCGAACGCCTCCCGCTCGAGCTTCGAGACGTGGGTGTGTCCCTCGAAGGCCGCCATGTCCCAGACGTCCTCGTCGCGGGGTGCGACGTTCCAGTCGCCCATGAGGACGACCTGGGCCTGCGGGTCGTCCGCGAGCCAGCCGGCGGCGTCGTCGCGCAGGACGCGCAGCCAGTCCAGCTTGTACGTGTAGTGCGGATCCTCGAGCGTGCGGCCGTTCGGGACGTACAGCGACCAGACGCGCACACCACCGCAGACCGCCGAAATCGCACGGGCCTCCGCGATCGCCGGATCGCCCCAGGTCGGCATCCCCTCGAACCCGACCCGGATGTCACCGAGCCCGACGCGCGACGCGATCGCGACGCCGTTCCACTGCGACAGGCCGTGGTGCGCGACCTCGTACCCCAGTGCGCTGAGCGGGAGCTCGGGGAACTGGTCGTCGCGGCACTTCGTCTCCTGGATCGCGAGCACGTCGACGTCGCTGCGCTCCAGCCAGGCGGCGACGCGGTCGATGCGCGACCGGATGGAGTTCACGTTCCAGGTGGCGATCCGCATGGACCCGACCGTACCCGGCGGCTCCGACAGGCTCGGATGCCGTCCGGCCCGTCCCTCAGCCGGTGCGTGGTGTACGCGCGCCGCCGTCCAGGTTGCCGATCTTCTGCTCCGGGAGAATAGAATCTCCGGCATAGACCCGATCAGACGAGAGGATTTGCGTTGGACGAGCACAACGGCGCGATGATGACGGCGCGGACGCTCAAAGTGCTCATCGTGGACGAGCGTCCGACGGCTGCGACCGCGCACGAGGAGATGCTCCGCCGGGTCGTGCAGGAGCTCGAGCGGATCGACGTGCGGACGGAGTTCGCGCCGAACCCGGACGACGCCGTGCTCCGCGTCGCCTCGGACGCCTCGCTCTGCGCCGTGATCGCGGACGCCGGCGGTGACTCGACCGACCGTGACGCGCACGTCGACGCGGGCGGGATCGCCGAGTTCCTCACCGGCGTCCGCGCCCGCAACAGCGACCTGCCGGTCTTCGTGATGACCGGCACGCGCGGAGCCGATGCGCTCGACACCTCCGTGCTGCGCGAGGTCGACCAGCTGATCTACCTCCTCGACGACACCCCCGCCTGGATCGCGGGCCGGATCCGCAACGCCGCCAAGCGCTACCGGGCCGACGTGCTGCCGCCGATGTTCTCGGCGCTCGTCGCCTTCTCGCGCAAGCACGAGTACTCCTGGCACACCCCGGGCCACGAGGGCGGCGCCGCGTTCCTGCGCTCACCGGCAGGGCGGGCGTTCTTCGAGTTCTACGGCGAGCAGACGTTCCGCTCGGACCTATCGGTCTCGGTCCACGAGCTCGGATCGCTGCTCGACCACTCGGGTCCGATCGGCGAGGCCGAGCGCCGCGCCGCGACGATCTTCGGAGCCGACCAGACGTACTTCGTCACCAACGGCACGTCCACCTCGAACCGCGTCGTCCACCAGGCGTCGGTCGTCGCCGGCGACGTCATGGTGCTCGACCGCAACGCGCACAAGTCCGTGGAGCAGGCCGCCACGCTCACGCACGGCGTCCCGGTCTACCTGACCACGACCCGCAACCACCTCGGCATCATCGGTCCCGTCCCGCCGAGCGAGCTGACCCGTGAGGCGGTCGAGGCCAAGCGGGCCGCCTCCCCGCTCGTGGAGGGCGACGACGGGGAGGCCGTGATCGCGATGATCACGAACTCGACGTACGACGGGCTGCTCTACCACGTCCCGACGGTGGAGCGGACGCTCGGCAGCCACGTCGGCCGGCTGCACTTCGACGAGGCCTGGTACGGGTACGCGGCGTTCCACCCGATCTACGCGGAGCGGTTCGCGATGCACACCGGTGACCGCGAGGCCGACGCGCCGACGACGTTCGCCACCCAGTCGACGCACAAGCTGCTGGCCGCGCTGTCGCAGGCGTCGTACCTGCACGTCCGGCAGGGCCGCGACCCCGTGGACCCGGACCTGTTCAACGAGGCGTTCATGATGCATGCCTCGACCTCACCGCTCTACTCGATCATCGCCAGCAACGACGTGTCGGCCGCGATGATGTCCGGGCGGGGCGGGCCGCTGCTCACGGGCATCTCGATCGCCGAGGCGGTGGCGTTCCGCCGGACCCTCGCGCGCGTGGCCGCGGAGACCGCCGCCGACGACTGGGCCCTGCTGCCGTGGCAGCCGGAGACCGTGACGCAGCCCGACGGGACGACGGTGCGGTTCGAGGACGCCGACGAGGACTGGCTCTGCTCCTCGCCCGATCCGTGGCAGCTGCGCGCCGGCGAGCCCTGGCACGGCTTCGAGCTGCCCGACGGCTACGCCATGCTCGATCCGATCAAGGTCACCGTCGTGACACCGGGCGTCCGTGCGGACGGCGCGATCGAGGAGTTCGGTGTGCCGGCGCCGATCCTCGCCGCGTACCTCGAGCAGCAGGCGTCGATCGTCGTCGAGAAGACCCAGTCCTACTCGATCCTGCTCCTCTTCTCGATCGGCGTGACCCGCGGCAAGTGGGGTTCGCTCGTGACGACCCTGATGTCGTTCAAGCGCGACCTCGATGCGAACCGCCCGTTGGACCAGGCGCTGCCGGCGACGTTCGCCGAGGATCCGCGCCGGTACGCCGGGATGGGTCTGCGGGACCTCGCCGAGCAGCAGCACGAGGTGATCGGTCGTACGGGTCTGCTCGCCCTGCAGCGCGAGGCGTTCGCCGCGTACCCGCAGCCGGCGATGACGCCCGCCGCGGCGTACGCCCGGGTGGTGCGGCGCGCGGTCGACGTGGTCGCGCTCGACGACGCAGCGCACCGTACGCTCGCGGTCGGCGTCGTGCCGTACCCGCCCGGGATCCCGCTCGCGATGCCCGGAGAGACCACGGGTGAGACCGACGGTCCGGCGCTGGGCTACCTGCGGGCGATGGAGGCGTTCGACGCGCGCTTCCCCGGGTTCGAGCACGAGACGCACGGCGTCGAGGTGGTCGACGGGCGCTACCGGCTGCGCTGCGTCCGCGAGGACTGAGGAAGGCGGGCGTCGAGCACCGCCAGCGCGTGCTCGGCCCAGGCGACGTTCTCGCGCTCGAAGGCGTGGCCGCGCAGCAGGGTGAGGTACGGGCCGACGCGGTCGGTGGCCGCGAGGTACTCCGCCTCGGTGCGCCCGGACAGCATCCGCTCGCGCCGCCGCTCGTACCGTGCGAGCTTGTCGCGGGCCGCTTCGAGGCGGCCGCTGATCGCGTCGCGGACGGCCCCGGCATCGCCGTCGTCGACCGCGTAGACCTTCACCATCAGCTCGTCGCGGACCACCGTGGGGCGGGACGCGGTCGCCGTGTGCTCGCGCAGCGCGGCATGGCCGGCCTCGGTCAGGGAGAACATCCGCTTGTTCGGGCGGCGCTCCTGCTCGACGAGCCGCGCCTGGATGAGTCCGTCGTCCGCCATCCGCTCGAGCTCGCGGTAGATCTGCTGCGGGCTGGCGAGCCAGAAGTTGGCGACGCCGGCGGAGAACGACTTCGCGAGGTCGTACCCGGACGACTCCCCGTCGAGCAGGGCCGCCAGGACGGCGTCGCGGAGAGCCATGCCGTCAGTGTAGTCTAGGAATCACCTATTCAATTCGTTGACTATGAGGAGGAGCCATGGAGGCATTCCGAGCGGCAGCCGAGGCGCACGACGGCGACGCGATGGAGGCGCTGCTGGCCGACGACGTCGTCTTCACGAGCCCGGTGGCCTTCACTCCCTACCCCGGCAAGGCGATCACCGCGGCGATCCTGCGCGGCGTCATGCGCGTCTTCGAGGACTTCCGCTACACGCGCACGATCAGCAGCGCGGACGGGCGCGACCACGCGCTGGTCTTCGAGACCACCGTCGACGGCAAGCAGATCGAGGGCTGCGACTTCGTCCACGTCGACGACGACGGCCTCGTCGACGCGCTGACGGTCATGGTCCGGCCGATGTCGGGAGCGCAGGCCCTCGCCGGGGCGATGGCGGCGCAGTTCGACCGGATCCAGGCGGAGGCGGCCGCGGCGTCCTCGGCGGGCTGACCGCCGGCCCGTCAGCCGAGCGCGATTGCGCCGGCGAGGGCCAGCGTGCCGACGAGCAGGGTCGACGCCGTCGCCACGACGGCGGCGCGCCCGCCCGAGCGGACGAGTGACGGCAGGTGCACCGCTGTCCCCATCCCGAACAGTGCCGCCGCGAGCGCCACGTCCTGCACGTGCGCGATCGGGGCGAGCGCGGCGTCCGGGACCAGGCCGAGGCTCCGCAGCGCCACGCAGGCGAGGAAGCCGACGACGAAGAGCGGGGCCACCGGGGGGAGCGACGCCCGGTCGGACGACGTGGCGGCCCGCCGGACCCGGAGCCGCTGCACCACGCTCACGCCGGCGACGACCGGGGCGAGCAGCAGCACACGCGTCAGCTTGACTACGACGGCGACGCCGACCGCGGTCGCGCCTGCTGCGCCGGCCGCACCGACGACCTGCCCGACCTCCTGGACGCCGGCCCCGGCCCAGACGCCGAGCTGGGCGTCGGACAGCCCGAGCGGGCCCTGGAGCATCGGCAGCGCCACCATCATCACGCTTCCGAAGAGCGTCACCATCGCCACCGCCACCGCCACGTCGTCCTCGTCGGCGTCGGCGTTCTCGCGCATCGCCGCGATCGCCGACGCACCGCAGATGGCGAAGCCCGTGCCGATCAGCAGCGCCTGCGGCCCGGGCAGTCCGAGGCGGCGACCGAGCCAGGTCGTCACGACGAGCGTGGTCGACAGCGTGATGACGACGAGCAGGATCAGCGGGAGTCCGAGCGCCACGATCGAGCCGACCGACAGCGACAGCCCGAGCAGCACGATCCCGGCGCGCAGCAGCCGTCGCGTGGCCGCGTCGACGGTGGGGCGGGCCGAGTCCGGGATCGCGCGCGCGTTCGCCGCGACCACACCGAACAGGATCGCCCACGTCAGCAGCCCGACCGCGTCGACGAGCCGGTGCGCGAGCATCGCTGCCGCGACCCCGACGGCGAGCACGGTGAGCCCGGTCCAGCGTCCGCCCCGGTCGCGCCCGGGCCCCCCGGAGGTACGGGCGCGCGCGGCGGCCTCCGTACGGGCGGGAGCGTGGCCCGGCGCGGCGGCGGGCGGGCTGAGGGCGGGGACGGTCACGACGTCCAGCCTCCCTCCGGCTCCACCCCCGCAGTAGGGGTCGATTGGGCATCGGGTCATACGCTGGCTGCATGACTGAGGCGTGGCCCGACCTGGAGGACCTGGCGCTGCTGGTGGGCGTGGCCGAGGCCGGGAGCATCGGGCGGGCCGCCGAGCTGCGCGGGATGACCCAGCCGAGCGTCAGCCGACGGATGGCGGCCCTCGAGCGGCGACTCGGCGTCGCGCTGCTGGTCCGCACCCCGCGAGGGACGACGCTGACCGCGGGCGGACGGACGGTCGTCGAGTGGGCCGACCGGCTGCTCGGCGCCGCGGACGACTTCCGCGCATCCGTCCGCGGGCTGCGCGCCGGGCGTACGGCCGCGGTCCGCGCCGCGGTCAGCATGACGATCGCGGAGTGCTACGCGTCGGCCTGGCTGGCCCGGCTCTACGAGCGGGAGCCGGACCTGTTCGTGTCTCTGGAGGTCCACAACTCCGCGGACGTGGGCGCGATCGTGGCCGCGGGGGACGCGGACATCGGGTTCGTCGAGTCACCGACCGTGCGCAGCGACCTGCGCAAGCGCCGCGTGGGGATCGACCGGCTCGCGGTCGCCGTCGCGCCCGGCCACCGGTGGTCCGGCACGGACGCGTCGGTGCGACCCGGGGATCTCGCCGACGGCGGCGTGCTCGTGCGTGAGCAGGGGTCCGGCACACGCGACACGCTCGAAGCCGCGTTGGCCGCCGTCGGAGAGGACCTCCGCCCGGGGCTCGTGCTCGGCTCGAACACCGCGCTCGCCTCGTCGGCCGCGACCGGGATCGGCCCGGTCGTGCTGTCGGAGCGGGCGCTCGCTGCGGACCTGGAGTCCGGCCGGCTGATCGAGGTCCGGGTCGACGGGATGGACCTGACGCGCCCCCTGACCGCGGTGTGGCGCGACGGCGAGGCGCTCACCCCTGGAGCGGAGGCCCTGCTGTCCGCGGTCGCCGGGTGACTCACCCGTCGCGGCGGCTGCTCCCGCCCGGCCGGGGCATCCGCTCGTCCACCAGCAGGTTCTCCTCCTCGGGGTCACCCGCCCGGTAGGTCGCGCGCCCCAGCATGTGGGACGACACCGGGACCGTGAGCAGCTGGAAGAGCGCGACCAGGAGGACCAGCCCGACGTCGCGCCAGTCGTCCAGGCGCAGCGCGATCCCGGCCAGGACGAGCAGCAGGCCGAGGGTCTGCGGCTTGGTCGCCGCGTGCATCCGGCTGAAGAGGTTCGAGAACCGCAGCACGCCGATCGCGGCGACCAGCGACAGCGCCGCACCGAGCAGCAGGCAGACGACGGCGATCGCATCGGTCACCTCACCGAGGCTCATCCGAGGCCCCTTCCGCAGTCTCGCCGGACTCCTCCGCCATCTCGTCGTCGTCGGCGACGGCGAAGCGGGCGATGCTCACCGACCCGACCACGCCGACCAGCGACAGCACGACGAGGATGGGCAGCGTGTCGGTGTGCCGGTTGTACGCGGCCTCCAGCCCGAGTGCGCAGACCAGCACCGCGACCAGGGTGTCGACGGCGATCGCGCGGTTCGCCATGGTCGGCCCGATCGCTGTGCGGACCACGCACAGCAGAGCGGCGATCGCGAGCATCACGCCGGCGACCCAGACCGCGACCAGGGTCACGCTCATCGGCTCTCACCCCCGTCGTCGGGCGGGTGCTGCGCGTCGGGCGGCGGGCTCACGCCGGGCACCGTCACGTCGAGCGCCGCGATCTCCTCCGCCGTCCCGAACGCCCGCACGACCCGTGCCTCCTGCGCCAGGATGCTCTGCCGTCCCCGCTCGACGGCGTCCTCGTCGTCGACCCCGAGCAGGTGCACCTGCAGCGTCCAGGTGCGCCGCGACGCCTCGATCAGGAGACTACCGGGCACGAGCGAGACCAGCTCGGCCGTCAGCATCAGGTGCAGCTCGTTGCGGGTCCGCAGACCGACGACGACGACGGCGTTGCGCGGCTGGTGCCCGAACCGCAGCGCCTGGGCCGCCACCTGGACGCTCGAGACGGTCAGCTCAGCGAGGAACACCGCCGCGAGCCGGACCAGGGCGAGCGGGCGGGGCACCCCGCCGTAGGCGATCGGCGGTTGGGGGAAGACCCGGATCACCGCGAACGCGATCAGCAGGCCGGCGAGGACGTTCGCGACCGACAGGTCCCCCCAGAGCAGCACCCAGACTGCCGTCAGCCACGTGATCGCCGGCCACTGGAGGGCCGAGCGTGCTCGCTCACGGCGTTCGGGTCGTCCGTCGGTGACGCTCACGGCACCCCCGATCCGTCGTCGAGGACCGCGGTGACATAGGGCTCGCGGTGCCGCAGCTGCTCGGCCGCACGGTCGGTGACGGCCAGCAACGGCCCCGCGACGAGGGTGATGGCGGTCCCGGCGACGACGAGCGCGACGGTCGGCGCGACCATCGCGAGCGGGAGCCGCCGTACCGCGGTGCCGACCTCCTCCGGGCGGTCGGCGTCGAGCGCGGCCGCCGGCACACGCTGCCCCCAGGGCGCGCCCGACTTGGTGCCCGAGGTCATCGCCGCCTCCGGAGGGACCTCCGCCCGGGGCTTCCAGAACGCGCGGTTCCACGTCTTCGCGATCGCGTAGAGCGTCAGGAGGCTCGTCGCCAGGCCGCCCGCGACCAGGACGTACGTGAGCCAGCCTGCCTGGTCGACGCCCGCCTGCATCAGCGCCACCTTGCCGAGGAAGCCGGAGAACGGGGGGATCCCGGCGAGGTTCATCGCGGGCAGGAAGAACAGGATCGCCAGGAACGGCGCTGCCCGGGCCAGCCCGCCGAGGTGCTCCAGGGACGTCGACGCGCCGCGGATCTCGATCAGGCCGGTCACGAGGAAGAGGGTCGTCTGGATCGTGATGTGGTGGACGATGTAGAAGATCGCACCGGACAGGCCGGCCTCGGTCGCGAGCGCGACGCCGAAGACCAGGAAGCCGATGTGGCTGATCAACGTGAAGGACAGCATCCGCTTGATGTCGGACTGCGCGACGGCGCCGAGGATCCCGATCAGCATCGTCGCGAGCGCAGCCCACATCAGCAGGGACGACAGCGGGCTGTCGGGGAACAGCAGCGTCTGCGTCCGCATGATCGCGTACACGCCGACCTTGGTCAGCAAGCCGGCGAACACGGCGGTCACGGGTGCGGGGGCGGTCGGGTACGAGTCGGGCAGCCAGGTCGACAGCGGGAAGACCGCCGCCTTCACCGCGAACGCGACCAGCAGCAGGGTCTGGAGCACGAGCCGCACGCCGGGCGGGACCTCCTGGAGCTTGACCGCGAGGTCGGCCAGGTTGACGGTGCCGGTCGCGGCGTACGTCGCGGCGATCGCGACCAGGAACAGCACCGACGACAGCACGGCCACCACGACGTACGTGGTGCCGGACCGGATCCGCGGGCCCGTGCCGCCGAGCGTGATCAGGACGTACGAGGCGGCGAGCAGCACCTCGAACCCGACGTACAGGTTGAACAGGTCGCCCGACAGGAACGCGTTCGAGACGCCGGCGACGAGCACGAGGTAGGTCGGGTAGAAGACCGACAGCGGGGTGTCGCGCCCGAACTCGATGATCCCCTGCCCGACCGAGTACGCCAGCACGCACAGCGTGACGATCGCCGACACGAGCAGCAGGAGCGCCGACAGCCGGTCGGCGACGAGCACGATCCCCATCCGTGACGGCCAGCCGCCGACGTTCACGACCTGCGGGCCGTGCCGGTCGGCGGCGACGACGAGGATCCCCGCGATCACGACGACGGTCGACAGCGCCGCGAAGCTGATGACGCGCTGCGCGCGGGCGTGGTGGCCGAGCACGAGGCACAGCCCCGCGGCGAGCAGCGGGAGCAGCACCGGCAGCGGGATGAGGTACGAGGTGGCGGAGTCGACGGTCATCGCTCGTCCTCCTCGGTCGGTGCCGGGGAGCCGGCGGACGGCTCCTGCGTACGCGGGGGCGCGGCGGGCGCGGGTGCGTCCGCGCCTTCCTCGTCGGGCTCGCCCTCGACCCCCGACTCGTAGGACTGGGAGGCCTCGTCGAGCTCGGCGAGGCGGCGGATCAGGCGGTCCTCGATGTCGTCCTGGACCTCGTCGTCGCCTTCGACCTGCCAGGCACGGTAGGCCAGCGCGAGCAGGAACGCCGCGACCCCGAGCGTGATCACGATCGCGGTCAGCACGAGGGCCTGCGGCAGCGGGTCGCTCATCGGCGACGGGTCGGACTCGTCGACGATCGGTGCGCGTCCGGGTGCGCCGGACGCGACGACGAAGATCAGGTTGACGGCGTTGCCGACGAGCAGCGTGCCGATCACGATCCGGGTGAGGGTGCGTTCGAGCATCAGGGTGACCCCGCACGCGAACGTGATGCCGATGACGACGATGAGGACGAGGTTGACGGTCACGGGACCTCGCCTCCGACCAGCTCGGACGGATCGGCGTCCTCGCCGCGCTCGCGGGCGGCGTCGATCCCGCCGCCGAGGCTGCGCAGCAGGTCCAGGACCATCCCGACGACCACCAGGTAGACGCCCACGTCGAAGAACAGCGACGTGACGAGGTGGACGTGGCCGAGCAGGGGGACGTCCACGTCGACGATCGCGCTCTGCAGGACCTGACCGCCGAACGCGAGCGGCGCCAGCGCCGTCAGCGCGGCCGTGACGAGGCCGATCCCGAGCAGCTGGCCGGCGTCGATCGGGGCGGCGTCGTCGAGCTCGTAGCGGCCGCCAGCGAGGTAGCGCACGGTGAGGGCCAGGCCGGCCATGAGCCCGCCGGCGAACCCGCCGCCGGGCCCGTTGTGGCCGGCGAACAGCAACCACAGCGAGAAGACGATGATCGTGTGGAACAGCAGCCGGGTGACGATCTCGAAGACGATCGACCGCTCCGCGCGGGTCTGCGTGCGTCCGGCGCGCAGCCAGCGGCCGGAGCCGGCGTCCGCGTCGGCCAGGGACGTCCGAGGACTCTGGGCGCCGCCGCGGCCGGTGATGAGGAAGATCAGGGAGGCCACCCCGGTGGCGGCGACGACCAGGACCGAGATCTCGCCCATGGTGTCCCAGGCCCGGATGTCGACCAGGGTGACGTTCACGATGTTGTGCCCGCCGCCGTACTCGACCGCGGCGTCGGCGAACTCCGCGGAGACGGACTCGCCGGTCCGGGCGCCGGCCGCGATCAGCGCGACGAGCGACGCGAGCACGCCGCAGGCCGCGCCGATCGCGACCCTCACCCAGCGCGCACGGGTCAGGGGCCGGTCGGAGAAGTACGGTGCCATCCGTCGGATCACCAGGACGAACACGACGACCGTCACGGTCTCCACCAGGACCTGGGTCAGGGCGAGGTCCGGGGCGCCGTGCAGCAGGAAGAGCAGCGCGGTGCAGTAGCCGGACACGCCGGCGAGCAGCACGGCCTTCAGCCGCCGACGCGACCGTACGGCGAGGACCGCCGCGAGCGCCATCACGGCGGCGGTCGCGGCCTGTGCGGCGGAGTCGGCGCCGCGGACGTCGACGGCCCAGTCCGGGTTCGTCGCGACGGCCGTGCCGGGCACGAGCAGCGTCACGATCAGGACCGTGCCGAGGGTGAAGGGGAGCGAGCCGCGCTGCGTGAGCCCGGTGACCTCGACCGCGAGCCGGTCGGTGCCGCGCATCGTGGCGCCGTACGCGCGCTCGGCCGACGGCATCCAGGAGGGTGCGGCGAGCGCGGCCGAGCGGCGCTGCATCCAGGCGAACAGGCCGATGCCGCCCACGACGGCGACGACCGACAGCCACAGCGGCGGTCCGAGCCCGTGCCACAGCGCGAGCTCAGCATGGTGCTCACCCGGGGGGAACAGGTGGTCGTAGCCGGCGAACGCGTCGGTGAGCGCACTGCCGGTGAAGCCGAGGGCGAGCGACAGGACCGCCAGGATCGCCGGCGAGGCGACGAAGCCCACCGCGGCCGGCTCGGGCCGTACGGGGTCGACGCCTGGCTTGTCGGCGAAGATCCCCCAGACCAGTCGCAGCGAGTACGCCATCGTCAGCAGCGAGCCGACGACCAGGCCGGCGAGCACGACGCTGCCGAAGGCGGGCCCGATCTGGGTCCCGTCCCCGGTGCGGACGACGTCGACGAACGCCCCGTACACCGACTCCTTGGCGACGAAGCCGAGCATCGGGGGCAGCCCGGCCATCGACGCGGCGGCGAGCACGGTGAAGCCGAACAGCCAGGGCATCTGGCGGCGCAGACCGGACAGGCGCCGCAGGTCGCGGGTCCCGGCGCTGTGGTCGACGATCCCGACGACCAGGAACAGCGCCGCCTTGAACAAGGCGTGCGCGACGACCATCGCGAGACCGGCCAGGGCCGCCGCGCGGGTCCCGAGCCCGACGACCGCGACCAGGAAGCCGAGCTGGGAGACCGTGCCGTAGGCCAGGAGCAGCTTCACGTCGTGCTGGGCGAGCGCACGCAGGCCGCCGACGATCATCGTGAGCGTGCCGAGCACGAGCAGCGTGGGGCGCCACAGCTCGAGATCCGTGAACGCCGGCGCGAGCATCGCCACGAGCAGCACGCCGGCCTTCACCATCGCGGCCGCGTGCAGGTAGGCGCTGACCGGCGTCGGTGCGGCCATGGCTCCCGGGAGCCAGAAGTGGAACGGGACGAGGGCCGACTTCGTCACCGCACCGACGAGCACGAGGGCGATCGCGACGGACACCAGCGTCGACGTGCCGGCCTGCTCCATCACGGTGTCGACCGCGTACGAGCCGGTGTGCTGCCCGACCAGGATGATCCCGCCGAGCATCGCCAGGCCGCCGAAGGTCGTGACGATCAGCGCGGTCATCGCGGCGCGGCGGTTCGCGGCGCGCTCGGGGTTGTGGCCGACGAGCAGGTAGGAGAAGACCGTCGTGGCTTCCCAGAACACGTAGAGCAGCAGCAGGTCCCGCGCCATCACCAGGCCGAGCATCGACCCCGCGAACGCCACGAACGTGCCGGCGAACCGGGCGACGTCGGCGTCGTCGGAACGGAAGTACCAGCGGCAGTAGGCGAGCACGAGCGCCCCGACGCCCGTGACCAGCAGCGCCATCGTCCAGGTGAGCGTGTCGAGGCGCAGCGCGACCGACAGTCCGAGGCTCGGCGCCCAGGCGTACGTCTCGGTGATCCGGCCCGCGTCGGCTCCGGTCAGGGCGCCGGCCTGGGTGAGGAGCCAGGCGAACGACGCGGCGGGTGCGAGGGCGAGCACGAGGAAGGCGCGCCGCCCGATCCACGCGACCAGGGCAGGCGCCAGCGCCGCAGCGACGAGGTGGACCAGCAGCAGCGCGAGCATCTGGCTGCAGTCTATGTGGCCCCGTCCGTCGAGGCCGAGCGCAGCGTGCCCTGCCGTTCGTCGAGGCCGAGCGCAGCGAGGATCGAGACGCCCACCCACTCACAGCCGACTCACAGGTTTCGCACAGCGACGGTCCAGTCGCTGTGCGCACACTGTGACCGTGCCTTCCGGATCCGCGCGCCTGCTCGTCGTCGACGACGATCCCAGCATCCTCGACCTGCTCGCCTCCAGCCTGCGCTTCGCCGGCTTCGAGGTGTCGACGGCCGCGGACGGCCGGGCGGCGCTGGCGGCCGTACGGGACCTGCCGGACCTGGACCTCGTGGTCCTCGACGTGATGATGCCGGAGCTCGACGGGTTCGAGGTCCTGAAGCGGATGCGGTCCGAGCACGTCGACGTGCCGGTCGTGTTCCTGACCGCCCGTGACGCGACGGCCGACCGCGTCGCCGGGCTGACCGCCGGCGGCGACGACTACCTCGTCAAGCCGTTCAGCCTCGACGAGCTGGTCGCGCGCGTCCAGGCGGTGCTCCGACGGACGCGGCGCGGCACGGGCGACGACTCCGCGATGCGGGTCGCCGATCTCGAGATGGACGTCGACAGCCATGAGGTCCGCCGTGCCGGCGAGGTCGTGGAGCTGTCGCCGACCGAGTTCAACCTGCTGCGCTACCTGATGATCAACACCGGCCGGGTGCTCAGCAAGCAGCAGATCCTCGACCACGTGTGGAAGTACGACTTCGGCGGGGACGGCAACGTCGTCGAGACCTACGTCTCGTACCTGCGACGCAAGATCGACACGACCGACCCGAAGCTGCTGCACACCGTGCGCGGCGTGGGGTACGTGCTGCGGGTGCCGCGATGACCTCGCCGCCGAGCGCCGTTGCCCCGGGACCGCCGCGTCGTTGGTGGGAGTGGCGATCGTGGCCGCTGCGCGTCCAGCTCGTGGTGGTGGTCGACCTGCTCGTGCTGCTGGCGCTGGTGATCAGCGCCTTCGCGACGAACGTCATCCTCGAGCGGTCCCTCACCCAGCGGGTCGACGACCGTCTGGCCGAGCAGGCGCGGGTCTTCGCGCTCCGCGGGACCCCCGGCGTCAACGGCCCGTCAGGTCCCGGCCCGCGACAGCTCCCGAGCGAGTTCTTCGTCCAGTGGTACGACGCGCAGGGGTACGCGGTGGCGCGACTGGCCGACCCCCAGCTCGACAGCGCCGACTATCCGGAGCTGCCCGACGAGATCACGCCGGCCGACGGCGGGCCGGGCGATCCGATGACGGTGGAGTCTGCCGACGGCACGACTCGTTGGCGTGTGGTCTACGCCGAGTCGGAGGACGGTACGGTCGCCGTCGCGCTCGACATCGACGACGTCGCGGCGACGATGACGCAGCTGCGTTGGATCGAGACATTGATCGCGCTGGTCGTGCTCGCCGCGCTGGCGGCGGTGAGCTGGGCCGTGGTCCGGGCAGCGTTGCGGCCGCTGTCCCGGGTCGAGCACACCGCCGAGGCGATCGCGGGCGGCGACCTGACGGCGCGGGTCCCCGACGACCTCGACCCGCGGACCGAGGTCGGGGCGCTGTCGGCGTCCCTGAACACGATGCTCGCGCGGATCGAGGACGCCGTGCGCACGCGCGAGGAGGCGGCGCGGGACGCGCGCGAGTCGGAGGACCGGATGCGCAGGTTCGTCGCCGACGCGTCGCACGAGCTGCGGACGCCGCTGACGTCGATCCGCGGCTTCGCCGAGCTGTACGGGCGCGGCGGCGCGGCCGACGAGGCGACCACCGACCGGTTCATGGCGCGGATCGAGCAGGAGGCGACGCGCATGGGCGTGCTGGTCGAGGACCTGCTGCTGCTCGCACGGCTGGACCAGCAGCGCCCGTTGCGGCGCGAGCTCGTCGACCTGCGGGAGATCGCCTGCGACGCAGCCGAGGACATCGCGGTCACGAACCCCGACCGGCCGGTCGCGGGTCCCGAGCGGGACGGCGTTCCCGTCCCTGTGATCGGTGACGAGGACCGGCTGCGGCAGGTCGTCGGCAACCTCGTCGGTAACGTGCTGGTGCACACGCCGGAGGGCACCGTCCTGAGGATCGAGGTCGAGCCACGTACGGATCGGGCGGTGCTCGTCGTCGCCGACGACGGGCCGGGCATGACCACCGAGCAGTCCGGTCGTGCGTTCGAGCGGTTCTACCGCGCCGACCCGTCACGCAACCGCGCGGACGGAGGCTCGGGCCTCGGGCTGGCGATCGTCTCCGCGCTGGTCGCGGGGCACGGCGGCGAGGTCGCGATCGACACCGCGCCCGGCGACGGCACCAGCGTGACGGTGACGCTCCCGCTGGTCGAACGACCTCCCGCCGGCTGAGCTTGCGCCGTCCTGAGCCTGTCGAAGGATCGAAACCCGCGCCGGACGGGTCAGGACACGCCGGCGCGGGACCGGCGGCGGCGCGGCCGTGCCGTACGGGCGCGGGCGGCGGTCCCGGTCGCGCGGCGGGCGAACGTTCCGACCTCGCGGGTCGCCTCCCGGGCCTCGGGCACGAGTCCGAGGGCGACCTGGAAGACGTGCACCTGCTTCTCCCAGATCTGGAGCTCGCACTCGACGTCGGAGCGTGACAGACGGATCGCCATCAGCTCGCCGTCGGTGTGGACCAGCTCGTCGGAGCCGACCTGGATCAGGGTGGTCGGGAGTCCCGTGAGGTCGGCGTCGACCAGGGACGCGGCGGCGGTCACCTCGTCGTCGAGCAGGCTGCGCTCGACGGCCTCGACCAGTGAGAGGAAGCTGCGCCAGGCGCCGTGGGTGAACATCGCGCACGACCCGCCGATGCCGCCGTCCAGCTTGCGGTCCGGGTCGAAGTCCGTCAGCGGTGACATGGCGATCAGCCCGGCCGGGAGCGGCAGACCGGCGTCCCGGATCGCGAGCGCGACCGCGAACGTGAGGTAGCCGCCCGCGGAGTCGCCGGCGACCACGATCCGCTCCGGCGCGTACCCGGCCTCGAGCAGCCAGCGGTAGCCGTCGAGGGCGTCCGCGACGGCGTGCCCGATCGGGCTCCTCGGCATCATCCGGTAGTCGACGTTGAGGATCGCCGACCCGCTGGTGGCGGAGATCCGGGCGGCGAGTCCGCGGTGGGTGTTGAGCCCCCCGACGAGGAACGCGCCGCCGTGCAGGTAGAGCATCGCGTGGTCGTCGGCCTGGTCGGCGACATCGGCGCGGATCAGCTCCGCACCGCACGACGGCAGGTCGACCTTCTCCACGGACGTACGGGCGGGTGCGGGGATCAGTCGGCACACCGAGTCGAGCAGGCCGGTCGGCCAGAGGACGGCCGGGGTCCGCGCCCAGGTCGCGAGCGCCGGCTTGACGGTGTAGCGCAGGGCGGTGGAGAGCACTGCGGCCCGCAGGCTGTGCCGGGGCTTCTCGACGACGTTGAGACGCCGGCCCGCGAGCGGGACGACGTCCGCGGCGGCGTGCTGCGCTGTGTCGGTCATGGCGTCTCCTTCCCGAGAAACACGCCGATTCACCTGCCGGACACGTACCTGTGTGCTGCACGTCACATCCGCGTGTAGTTGAGAGCGTACCTTGTCGGGCGTCCAACTTCCGGAAGACGGCACCAGAGCGGCCGAAGTGCAAGGCTGTGAGCATGAGCAGCACGCCGGAGGTCCCGAACGGGGAGGAACCGGTCCCGAGTGGTCGTCTGGAGCGCGTCCAGGCGTCGGGCTCGAGGGTCGTACGCGCCCTCATCCTGATCGCGATCACGGTCGTGCTCGTGGTGGCGCTCGCGTACGCGCTCGCCGCGTTCGTCCCACGCTCGTGGGCGCAGTGGGTGGGCAACCGGGTCGACGGCAGCCTGCTGTCGGGGACCGTGTGGGGCCTGTTCCTCGGGTTCGCCTTCACGCTGGTGCCGCTCGCGCTGATCTGGCTGGCGACCAAGCGCTGGGTCCGCGGCGGGTGGACCGTCGCGGTCGTCCTGCTCGCGGTGCTGCTCGCCGCTCCCAACCTGATGACCCTCTCGGTGGTGCTCGGGACCAACTCATCCGCCCACGCCGGCGAGCGGATCCTGGACGTCGACGCGCCAGGCTTCCGGGCGGGGAGCCTGTGGGGGGCGCTGCTCGCCGTGGCCGCGTCGGTCGCCGTGGTCTGGCTGACGCGCAGTCGACGCAGCCGCGGTCGGCGGATCCGCGACCTCGAGTCGGAAGCGGGTCACCGCGGTGAGGCGGAGTCGGGTGCATCGCCTGGCGAAGCCGGCGGCGATCAGCTCCCTGGGGACGAGGGCGGCACCCGCCGTACGACGGGTGACGGCACGGCGGGGGCCGTACGACCGCCGTCGACACCGCCGACCACGCCGCCCGAGGCGCGTTAGCCCGCTCGATCCCGCGAGCGCCTGGCAATACGGTCACGGTTCGTCCGATCGCGCCGGCACGGGGCGATGACCCGAGTCGTTGTCGGCCGATCGGCTGCTACGAGGCCGCTCCGGGCCTCGCGTCCACCTACCGGAGGGACCGCGATGAGTACTGACCGGATGACGCCGGACGAGGAGCATGAGCTCTAAGCGCATCCCGAGAACCAAGAGCCCAGGGCAGGCCGCGTCGACGCACTCGTGGTCTGAGCGCGCAGATCCCGGTGCGCTTCACCGACGAGCAGCTCGACGCGATCAGGGCGCGCGCTGGGGCTGACGACAGGTCGGTCTCGGCCTGGATCCGCCGTGCCGTCGAGCACCAGCTGGACCGTCCAGCCTGAGCCTCATCGCACCGACGCGACGCGCTCCAGGATCGCATCCGCGAGGGCGTCCGGCGCCTGCTCGGGGATCCAGTGCGTGATGCCCTCGAGCGCGACGAAGCGGTAGTCCGCCGCCACGTGCCGTCCGCAGCGTCGCGCGCCGACCCCGCCGATGGCCATGTCGTCGTCGCTCCAGACGTACGTGGTCGGGACGGTGACGGTGCTGGTCCGGGCGAGCTCGGGACCCATCGCGCGGTACCACGCGAGCGCCGCCGTGAGCGCGTCCGGCTCGCCGAGCACCGCGACGTACTCGTCGATCTGCTCCGGGGCGACCCCCTCGCCGTACATCGCCCGCAGTCGCCGCGCGTCCTCGGCGAGCAGGACCTCCTCGGCCTTGCCCTCCTGGCGGAACAGCCGGATGTACTCCGACCGCTTCTGCTGGTCGGGGTCGTTGGACAGCGCCCAGTTGTACGCGGACAGGTGCGGCACCGACACGGCGGTGAGGCTGCGGACCCGTTCGGGGTGCGCGGCCGCCAGGCGCCACGCCACCGATGCGCCCCAGTCGTGCCCGACGACGTGCGCCCGCTCGTACCCGAGCGCGTCGAGGATGCCCAGCGCGTCGTCGACCATCGCATCGGTCGCGTAGTCGGCGACGTGCTCGGGGCGGGCTCCGGGGGAGTAGCCGCGCTGGTCGGGAGCGATCGCCCGCAGGCCTTCCTCGGCGAGCCGGGCCGCGACGTCGCTCCAGCAGGCCGACGTCTCGGGGAACCCGTGCAGAAGGAGCACGGGATCGCCGTCGTCGGGACCGGCCGTACGGACGTCGAAGGTCAAGGCTCCGAGGGTGATCTGCTGCTGCTCGCCCCAGGTCATGCGCGCGCCTTGATGACGACCGAAGCCTCGTCGGTGAGCGGGAGGAACGCGAAGGACTCCTGCAGGTAGAGCGTCACGGACTCGTCGTCGTGGTGCAGGTAGCCGATCGACGTGTCCTGTCCCAGGTGCATGTCGAAGTCGCCGCCCCGGGTCGAGAGCACCACCGCCCCCGACAGTGCCGGTGCCCAGACGACGTGGTCGTCGACCATGCGCGAGAGCTGGTTGTGGACCGGATAGCCGTGGTCCGTCGTCTCGTTCACGGCGGTGTACGCGTCGGCGCTCAGCAGCAACGCGTACGGCCCCTCGACTCCGACGAGCCGCAGCTGGCTCAGCGCCTGGGCGACGGCGTCGGGGTAGTCGACGACGCGTTCGGGGAGCTCGAGCGCGGGGTTGCTCGACGTCTCGACGATCCCGCGGATCCCGACGTCGCCGAGGCCCGCGAACAGCGCCTGGTCCTCGGCGAACGCGAGCGCGCGGGCGGCGTCCTTCACCGGCTGCCAGTCGGAGTCCTGCGAGCCGCGCTCGACGTCGTCGATGTCCTCGCGGCCCAGGTCGAACGTCACTCGCAGCTCGGCGACCGGTGCGACCTCGCGACGCCGCGCCTCCACGCCGTTCGCGTCCGTGCGTGCGTCGCCGCGGTGGCCGGTGGACAGGCCGGCGAAGCCGACCCCCTGCGGGTCGTGCACGTCGACGACCCGGCGGCCGGCGAGATTGCGCCGGAAGGTACGGGCCGCCTCCTCCTCGATCTCCGACCAGGCGGCGTCTGAGATCGGGGCGAGTGAGCGGTGCAGGTTGTTCATGATCCGTCTCCTCGGAGGCTTCCGACGCGCAGGCTGCCGTCGGTGTCGATGGACGCGGGTTCTGGTGCCGGTGGCGGCGCAGGCTCGTTCTCCGCATCGGAGGCGAGCTCGTCGAGCGCGGCGAGCCGACCGGCCGACGGCACGAAGTAGAGGTTGCCGGTGGTGGCGGTGGAGAAGTCGAGGATGCGGTCGTAGTTGCCCGGCGGCTCGCCGACGAACATGTTGCGCAGCATCAGCTCGGTCACCGAGGGGTTCTTCGCGTAGCCGATGAAGTACGTGCCGACCTCGCCGGCGGCGTAGCTGCCGAACGCCATGTTGAACCGCACGATGTCGAGCTCGTTGCCCTCGTCGTCAGTCACCGTGTTGAGCGTGACGTGGGAGTTCGACGGCATCACGTCGTCGTCGAGCTCGACGTCGTCGATCTTGGTGCGCCCGATGATGCGCTCCTGCTCCTCGGTCGACAGCCGGCTCCACGCCCCCAGGTCGTGGGTGTAGCGCTGGGTGATGACGTAGCTGCCGCCCTCGAAGCCGGGCTCGTCGTCGATGTAGGCGACCTCGGCGAGCTCGTCGCCGGTCGGGTTCTCGGTGCCGTCGACGAAGCCGAGCAGGTCGCGGGCGTCGAAGTAGCGGAAGCCCGCGGTGTCGTCCACGACCCGGACCGCGTTGCCGAGCTTGTCGAGGATGAGCCGCTCGAGCTCGAAGCACAGGTCGTGACGCGACGCCCGGATGTGGAACAGCAGGTCGCCCGGGGTGCTGGGCGCGGTGTGCCGGTCGCCGACCACCTGCTCGAACGGGTGCAGGAACCGGGGGCGGGGCGTGAGGCCCATCCGGTCCCAGGCGTGCGAGCCGATCCCGACGACGCACGTGAGCCCGCCGTGCAGGCTGCGGAACCCGACCGCGCGGACGAGTGCGTCGACGTCGGTGAGCACGTCGAGGGCCCGCTCGGGCGCGTCGGCGTCGTCGGCCAGCGTGACGACGAGGAACACGGCGTTCTCGGTCAGCGGTGCGGTCACCGACTGCGGCTCTCCGAACTCCGACACGCTCGCCATCGGCACCCCTGTCGCTCGACTGCGGCCAGCCTAGCGGCCCCGGCCGCGACCGCACCGGGCTGCGGGGCGTCCTGCCGGGGGACGGCGTGCGCGTACCTCCCTAGGATGGAGGCGAGGGGGTGGGCCGATGGCGAACGAGAGACTTCGCACGGTGGACGCGGGCGAGGCGCGCGAGCTCCTCGAGACGGCGCGCGTCGGGCACCTGGCGTACGACGGAGCCGAGGGGGTCGATGCGACCCCGGTCAACTTCCGCGTCGACGGCGACCGGGTCGTGGTTCGCACGGCGGACGACAGCGCGCTCGCCCGGGCCGAGCGACCGCAACGGGTCGTGATGCTGGTGACCTACCTGGAACGTCTGGCGCAGAAGGCCTGGAGCGTGAAGGTGCGCGGCACGCTCAGCGAGCCGCCGCCGGAGGCGCTGCCCGAGGTCGAGCCGGCACCGTGGACCGGTGCGCCGGGGACGGTGCTGCTCGAGATCTCGCTCGACGAGATCACCGGCCGACGCGTCGGCTGAGCGGCGAGATTCGCCCGCGCACCCGTACCCGCACCGGTATCTTGCTGCCGTGACAGATGAAGAGCGCAGCATCGGACTGCGCGAGCTCGTCGCCGTCGTCCTTCTCTCGGTGACCGCGGTGCTGACGGCGTGGAGCGGCTTCGAGTCGAGCAAGTGGGGCGGCGAGATGTCGATCGCCTTCTCGAAGGCGTCGTCGTCGCGGATCGAGGCGAGCCGCGAGGCCGCGCACGCCGACGCCGCGCGCGGGATCGACCTCGACACGTTCAGCCTGGGCTCCAGGCGTACTCCGCCGACGACCAGGAGCTGCTCCAGTTCGTCGAGACGCGCTTCACCGAGCACTTCAAGGTGGCCTTCGATGCCTGGGTCGCGACGAAGCCCCTGCAGACGCCCGGGGCGCCTGCGTCGCCGTTCGCCATGGACGAGTACGTGCCGCCGGGCCAGGCCGAGTCCGACGCCGCCGACGCGCGGGCCGATCGCCTCTTCGCCACCGCGTTGCGCAACAACCAGCGCGGTGACGACTACACGCTGCTGACCGTGCTGTTCGCGCTCGTGCTGTTCTTCACGGCGGTCGCGCAGCGGATCCGGACGGCGTCGCTGAGCTGGGCGGTGCTGATCGGCGCCAGCGTCCTGCTGGTGGTCGGGATCATCTTCCTGACGGCGTTCCCGAAGATCATCTGAGCCGAGCCGGAGCGGGCGATCCACGGCGCCAAAACGTGAGGGGTGCCTCATGTCTTGCTGCTCGCGGTGTGGGATTCTAGAAGGCGTGCCTACGACTCCTTCCGTCTCGTACTCGATCACCGTCCGCCTCGACGTCCCGTCCGGCGGGTCGGCCGTCAGCGAGCTGACCACCGCCGTCGAGAAGGCCGGCGGCGTCGTCACCGCGCTCGACGTCGCGGGTGCTCACACCGAGCAGCTGCGGATCGACCTCACGATCGCCACGTCCGACACCGACCACGCCGACCGGATCGTCGCGGCGCTCGCCGCGATCGAGGACGTCGACGTCAGCAAGGTCTCCGACCGGACGTTCCTCATGCACCTCGGCGGCGTGATCGAGACCGCCACGAAGCATCCGCTGCGCACCCGTGACGACCTGTCGATGATCTACACCCCCGGCGTCGCCCGGATCAGCCAGGCGATCGCGAAGGACCGCGAGGACGCCCGGCGCCTCACCGTCAAGCGCAACGCGGTCGCCGTCGTGACCGACGGGTCCGCCGTGCTCGGCCTGGGCAACATCGGCCCGTACGCAGCGCTGCCGGTGATGGAGGGCAAGGCGGCGCTGTTCAAGACGTTCGCCGACATCGACGCGTGGCCGATCTGCCTCGACCTGACCGACGTCGACCAGATCGTGGAGACGGTCGCGGCGATCGCGCCCGGGTTCGCCGGGATCAACCTCGAGGACATCGCGGCCCCGAAGTGCTTCGAGGTCGAGGACCGACTGCGCGAGCGGCTCGACGTCCCGGTCTTCCACGACGACCAGCACGGCACCGCGATCGTCGTGCTCGCCGCGCTCCGCAACGCGCTGCGCGTGGTCGGCAAGGATCTCGGATCGGTCCGGCTGGTGATGTCGGGCGCCGGCGCGGCGGGCACCGCGATCCTCAAGCTGCTGCTCGAGGCCGGGCTGCGCGACGTCGTGGTCTGCGACATCGACGGCGTCGTGCACACCGGCCGCGAGGGTCTCGGCCCGGCGCTGCGCTGGATCGCCGAGAACACCAACCCGCGCGGCCTGACCGGCGGCCTGTCCGACGTGATCGAGGGTGCGGACGTGTTCGTCGGCGTCTCGGCGCCGGACGTGCTCACTGCGCGCGACGTCGAGCGGATGGCCGACGGCTCCGTGGTGTTCGCGCTCGCCAACCCGGTCCCGGAGATCGACCCGGCGCTCGCCCGCGCGCACGCGACGGTGGTCGCGACCGGGCGGTCGGACTACCCGAACCAGATCAACAACGTCCTCGCGTTCCCCGGCGTCTTCCGCGGGCTGCTCGACGCGCAGAGCCACGGGATCACGACCGAGGTGCTGCTCGCGGCGTCGGAGGCGATCGCGGCCACGGTTGCCGACGACGAGCTGAACGCGAACTACATCATCCCGAGCGTGTTCCACCCCGACGTGCACGACCGCGTCGCCGAGGCCGTCCGCGACGCCTGCACCGCCGCCCGCGACCGCGCCTGACGTCCGTCGGCGCCGTCGCGAGCGGGCCTTGCCCTGAGCAAGTATCTTTGGTCTAATATTTTTAGACCAAAGAGTTATGACGTGGGACGGAAGGCGAACATGGCGACGATCGCGATCAGCGGAGCGGGCATCGGCGGGCTGTGCGCGGCCATCGGGCTGCGCCGGCTCGGGCACGACGTGGTCGTCTACGAGCAGGCACCCAAGTTCGCCCGCGTCGGCGCTGACATCAACCTGACCCCGAACGCGGTCCGCGCGCTCGACGGTCTCGGCGTCGGGGACGCGCTGCGCGAGACCGCCGCCCGGCCGGTCGCACGGATCAGCCGCACGTACGACACCGGTGAGGAGACCTCCCGGCTGCCGATGGGCGACGTGGCGGAGGAGCAGTACGGAGCGCCGCAGCTCACGATGCACCGCGCCGACCTGATGAACGCGCTGGAGGACGCACTGCCGGACGGCGTCGTCCGCTTCGATCACCGTCTGGTCGGGATCACCCAGGACTCCGGCGGGGTCGAGCTCGCGTTCGCCGACCGGGAGAGCGCCCGTGCCGACGTCGTGATCGGCGCCGACGGGATCCACTCCACCGTCCGGACCGTGATCCACGGGCCCGAGAGCCCCACGTTCACCGGCGTGGTCGCGTTCCGCGCCGTCGTCCCCGTCGAGACGCTCACCGGCGTCGCGAACCTGGACGCCTTCACCAAGTGGTGGGGGCCCGACGTCAACACCCAGATCGTCACGTTCCCGCTCAACCGCGGGCGCGACCTCTTCATCTTCGCGACCATCCCCCAGGACGGCTGGCACGAGGAGTCCTGGACGCAGCCCGGGCGGGTCGCGGAGCTGCGCGAGCTGTACGCCGACTTCCACCCCGAGGCGCGGAGGCTCCTCAGTGCGTGCGACGAGGTGCTGAAGTCCGCGCTCTACGTGCGCGACCCGCTCCCGTCGTGGACCGCCGGCCGCGCCACGCTGCTCGGGGACGCCTGCCACCCGATGATGCCGTTCATGGCCCAGGGCGCCGGTCAGGCGATCGAGGACGCGGTCGTCCTCACGCGCTGCGTCGAAGCCGCCGAGGATCCCGCGGAGGCGTTCGTCCCGTACGAGCGGGCGCGGCGGGAGCGTACGGCGCGGATCCAGGTCTCCTCGCGCGACAACGCCTGGCTCAAGGACTCCGGTACGGGCGAGTGGGTCTACGGCTACGACGCCTGGTCGGTCCCGCTCGACTGAGCAGACCCGCACGACGCAGCGCCCGCCCCGGCCACCGGGGCGGGCGCTGCGTCGTGCGGTCGGTGCGCGCCGTTCGAGCCGGTCAGCGACGCGCGGGAGCGAGTGCGCGGAGGAAGCTGCGCACGTGGGCGTCGAACGCCATCGGGTTCTCGGTGTTCGCCAGGTGCCCCGCCTCCGGCACCACCCGCAGGACGGCCCCGGGGATCTGCGCCGCGATCGCCTCGCTCTCGGGCGCGCCGGTGATGCGGTCGTCGTCGCCGTGCAGCACGAGCGTCGGCACGTCGATCGTCCCGAGCGACCCGTCCAACCACGTCGCCGCCATCGACGCGGTGGCGTCTCCGTAGCCGGGGAGCCGGATCGCGGAGGCCATGGCCCGCGCCTGCGAGGCCACCTCGTCGGCGGGCGCGGACGTGCGCAGCAGCCGTGCCGCGCGTCGCTGCGCGAAGACGTCGGGGCCGACCTCGGCGAGCTCGGCCGCGCGCGACCGCATCGCCGCGGCCGTCTCGGGCGACCGCCCCGAGCCGCGGGTGCTGTCGCCGAGCACGAGCGCGCGGACCCGCTCGGGGTGCCGCTGGGCGAGCCGCATCGCGATCACCCCGCCCCAGGACATCCCGAGGACCGCGGCACGGCCCTGGCCGTGCGCCTCGATCACCTCGGCGGCGACGTCGGCGTAGTCGTCCATCGTCAGGTGCGCCCCGGAGTCGGGGGAGCCTGCGTACCCGGGTGCGTCCCAGGCGACCACGGTGGCGAGGTCGGCGAGCGAGGCCAGCTGCGGCTCGAAGGTGGCGGAGGACCCGCCGATGCCGTGCAGGCACAACAGGAGCGGGCCGTCGCCGGCGCGCCTCGTGCTGAGGCGTGCCGCGACGGCCCGCGGGTCGACGTCGTGCGACACGTTCAGTCGCGGGTGACGCCGTGCATCTCCGACGTCTCCGGGTACGTCGGCAGCTGCGGCTTCTGGGTGCCGATGATGACGCAGATCCGCGCATCCTCCTCGCTCACCGTCTCGAGGCTCCGCGGCACGCCGGCGGGCACGCAGAGGAGGTCGTACCTGCCGAGCACGCGGCTGGCGGTCTTGGTGCCGTCCTCGACGTCGTGGAGGGTGAACTCGACCTCGCCCTCGAGCACGAAGAACGCCTCCTCCACGTCGTGGTGCGTGTGCTCGGGGCCGACGCAGCCCGACGGAAGGATCATGTTCGAGAACGTGAAGTGGTCCGACGGGATGATGTTGGCATCACCCTCGTGGTTGCCGGTGGCGCCCGACCCGATGTAGCGGACCTGGGCGCGGCGGAACTTGTCGCCGGCCTTGGTCTGGAACTTCAGGGTGTCGAAGTCGATCGTGCGGGTCGCGCTGGTCGCGAGCGCCCGGTCGAAGGCGGCCTCGAGCTCGGGGTGGGTCTCGGTCGTGGTGCTGGTCATCGGTGGTTCCTTCCTTCGTGGGTCCCGTGGCGGGAGCTGTTCGGGGCAGGTGGGTGCGAGCGGGTGCAGGGCCAGGAGGTCAGCCCTGCACCCACCCGGGATCGGGGACGCCGGCCATGTGCTCGCGGATGAAGGGCGACGGCGGGCCGGCGGTGCGGAAGAGGTCGGACAGCTCGGGGGTGCGCGGCCAGACCCGCGGCATCCAGGTGTCGTCGTCGATCTGCAGGACCTCGGCCGTCATCTCGGGCACGAGCCCGGCCGGGTCGACGTAGTACGCGAACGCGTTGTCGCCGGGACCGTGCCGCCCGGGTCCCCAGGACACCTCGTGGCCCGCGACCTTGAGCCGCCCGATCGAGCGCATCCAGGCGTCCAGGCTCGCGACCTCGTACGCGACGTGGTTCGGGGCGGTCCACTCGGCCTGGTTGAAGGCGACGACGTGGTGGTCGCCGACCGCGCGCAGGAACACCATCTTGTGCTCGGACCAGTCGCTGACCCGCAGTCCGAGCACGCGGGTGTACCAGGCGGTGGCAGCGTCGATGTCGGTCGTGTTGAGGACGACGTGAGCGACCTTGCGGGGAACCGGCACGTCCTGCGGGCGCTCGGGCACCGCGTGGTTCTCGGCGCTGATCTCGAGCACGCGGTTCTCGGGATCGAGGCACCGGAAGCCGTACCCGGCACCGGGCCGGTCGAGCGGCCCGGGCTTCTCGAGGATCGTCGTGCCCTCGGCCTCGACCCAGGCTGCGGCCGCGTCGACCTCCGCCGGCGTCGGCACGGCGAACGCCACGTGGTCGAGCGCGTTCGACGCGGAGCGGTAGAGCGCCAGGACGTGGTGCTCGGGGCCGGCGGCGCGGAGGTAGACGGCGTCGTCGGTGCGCTCGACGATCTCCAGGCCCCACGGGCCGGCGTAGAACGCCACCGACTCGTCGAACGCGGAGGTCCGCAGGCCGACGTGGCGCAGCGCGCGCAGCCGCGGGGGAACGAGGGATGTCATCTGCGTCGTCTCCTTGAGGGTCTCAGGCGCCGGGGATGCTGACCGGCGGGGTGAACGGGCGGGGGATCGGGCCGAGCGCGTCGACGTCGACCTCGACCACGGCGGGACCACGCGCCGACAGGGCGGAGGCGAGCGCCTCCTCGATCGCGTCGACGCTGCGGACGACCGTGTGCGGCAGCCCGTACGCAGCGGCGAGTCGGCCGAAGTCGGGCGTCGCGAGATCGACCCCGGAGCGGCGTCCGACGAACCCGTCCTGGGTGTTGCGCAGCACGCCGTACCCGCCGTCGTTGAAGAGCAGCAGCACGGCCCACGGACGCTCCTGCGCGAGCGTGCCGAGCTCGCCGAGGTGGACCGCGAGCCCGCCGTCGCCGGCGAGGATCAGGGTCGGCAGGTCCGGCCGAGCGATCGCGGCCCCGATGCCCATCGCGAGTCCTTGCCCGATGCCGCCGCCGCGCGGGAAGACGTTGACGCTCGGGTCGTCGACCGCGAGCAGCCGGTTGCCCCACATGCTCGACGGGATGGTCACGTCGCGGGCGAGGACCGCCTGCCGCGGGAACGCCGAGCGCACCGCGTCGCAGATCTGGGCCTGCCAGCCGATGCCGTCGCGCAGTGCCTGGCGTGCCCCGCGCCGGGCGGCGGCGACCTGGGTGAGCCAGCCGTCCTCGGTCGCCGTCCGATCGGGGAGCGCATCGGTGAGCCGGGCGAGCGTCGCCGCGGCGTCACCGACGAGACCGACCTCGGCCGGGTGCACCCGACCGATCGCCGCCTTGTCGACATCGATCTGGACGTGGGGGACCGGCAGCGGCAGCGCGTAGTCGCCCGTCTCGTTGCTGCGGAAGTGCGTCCCGACGCTCACGAGCAGGTCCGCCGACTCCAGCAGCGGGCGCACCGCCGGACTGGTGGCGAAGTTGCCGACGCAGGCCCCGTGGCCCTCGCCGACCACGCCGCGGCCGGAGTTGCTGGTGAGGATCCCGGCGCGGGTGCGCGTCGCGAGCGCGAGCACCTCGTCGCGCGCCTCGACTGCGCCCCCGCCGATCCAGAGCAGCGGTCGGCGTGCGCCCGCGACCAGGGCGGCCGCATCGGCGAGTGCGTCCTCGTCGACGTCGGGAGCCGCGTCCGCGAACGGCTCGACCGTCACGGTGCCGATCTCGTGCGGACGGTACTGGAGGTCGATCGGCCACTCGACGCTGACGGGCCCGTACGGCGCGGTCAGGGCCTCGGCCGCGGCGCCGGCCAGGATGTCGGCGGCGCAGTCGACGTTGAAGATGGTGTACGCGGCCTTGCTGACCGCGGCCAGCATCCCGGCCTGGTCCTTCGTCTCGTGGATGAAGCCGCGGCCCTGGCCGAGGTAGCGGCTCTCGATCTGGCCCGTGACGTGCAGCACCCGGGAGCCGGTCGCCAGCGCCTCGACGAGCGAGCCCGCGGCGTTGCCCGCGCCGGTGCCGGTGCTGGTCAGGGCGACGCCGACGGTGCCGCGGACGCGCCCGTACGCATCGGCGGCGTTCACCGCGGCGGCCTCGTGCCGGACCGGGACGAATCGGCGCCGGGAGGCGATCGCGTCGACCAGGGGCAGGTTGTGCACGCTGACGACGCCGAACGCGACGTCGACGCCGAGCGCGTCCATCACCGCGACGAGCAGGTCGCCGCCGTTGGTCGCGTCGAGCGCCGCGGGGCGCGGGGCAGGCTGATCGGCCGCCGGGGGCTGCTCAGTCGCAGAGGGCTGCTCAGACATAGCGGCTCACCCCGCCCGCGACCTCGAGCTGGGTGCCGGTCACGTACGACGCGCGCGGCGACGCGAGGAACACGATCGCGTCCGCGACCTCCTGGGCGGTGCCGAGCCGTCCGAGCGCGATGCGCCGGTCGGCGGCCAGGTCGCGGGCCCACGCGTCGTACGCGAGCGCGGTGCTGCCCTCGGCGCGTGCGGCCTCCCAGCGGCGGGTCCACTGGCCGGTGTCGATCACGCCGACGCTCACGGAGTTGACCCGCACGCCGTCGTCGGCGTGCTCGCCGGCCATCGACTTGGTCAGGTTGAGCAGGGCCGCGCGTGCCGCCGAGGTGGCGACGAGGTGCGGCTCGGGCTGCCGGGCGAGCACGGCGTTGACGTTGACGATGGCCGCGGCGTCCGAGGCGCGCAGCGCGGGCAGGGCCGCCCGCGTGGGGTGCACGACGCCGAAGAGCTTGAGGTCGAGCTCCTCGCGCCACGCGTCGTCCGTGGTCGTCGCGAACGTGGACAGGTGCGAGCGGCCCGCGTTGTTGACGAGCACGTCGACCGAGCCGAAGGCGTCGAGGGCGTCCGCGACGAAGGCGCCGACCTGGTCGGCGTCGGTCACGTCGGCCACGGCCGTACGCAGTCGGTCGCCGTGCGTGCTACGCAGGTGCTCGAGGGCCATCTCGAGGCGGGTCGCGTCGCGGCCGCAGGTGGCCACGCGGGCGCCCTCGGCCAGCAGCGTCTCGACGACGGCGAGCCCGATGCCCGAGCTGCCGCCGGTGACGAGAGCCGTCCGACCGGCGAGTCCAAGTTCCATGCCGATCACGCTACCATGATCTCTCAGTTCTGAGTATCTTTGAGCCAAGTTAATTTTGGAGGTGTGCGTGACCACGTCGAGTCCCACCCGTGAGGTCGCCGTGCTCGGCTTCGGCTCGATCGGCTCCGTCGTCGCCGACGAGCTCGCCGCAGGACGCGTCCCCGGCGCACGCCTGAGCTGCGTGGTCGGCGATCGGGCCCGCGGCCGGGTCGACGTCCCGGTCGTCGACGTCGACGAGGCGACCGCCCGTGCCGACGTCCTGATCGAGTGCGCCGGGCACGCCGCCCTGCTCGCGCACGGGGCGCGGATCCTCGACTCCGGGACGGATCTGGTGATCTCGTCGGTCGGCGCCCTCGTCGACCGCGACCTCCGGGCCCGCCTGGATGCGGCCGGGCCGGGCCGTACCTTCCTCACAACGGGCGCGCTCGGCGGGCTCGACCTGCTGGTGGCAGGCGCCTCCGCCGCTCCCTTCGGGCGGGTCCGGCTGACGACGACGAAGACGCCCTCCGCACTCGTGCAGGACTGGATGGACGACCCGCAGCGTGACGCGCTGCTCGGCACCGACGCGCCCGTCGTCGTCTTCCGCGGCACGGCAGAGCAGGCGGCGCCGCTGTTCCCCAGGTCCCTCAACGTCGCCGCGACCCTGGCGCTCATGCTCCCCGAGAGCGAGGTCGAGGTGGAGCTGGTCGCCGATCCGGCCGCCACCCTGGTGTCGCACGTGGTGGAGGCGGACGGGCCGGTCGGGACGTACCGGTTCGAGGTTCGCAACCGCCCGTCGCCGACCAACCCGCGGACCAGCCAGGTCGTCCCGTACGCGGTGCTGCGGACCCTCCGCCAGGCCCTCGCCGTCTGACCGCCCGCACGAGAGCGGCGGCCGGCCCCGACCCTCACGGGGTCGGGGCCGGCCGCCGTCGGAGTGCCGGGGGATCGCCGGAGGTCAGTCGGCCCAGCCGATCGGGGTGCTGTCGGTGGAGACGTAGACGCTCTTCTGCCGCTGGTACGCGCGGATCGCGTCCTGGCCCTTCTCGCGGGTCGACCCGCTCTCCTTGACGCCTCCGAACGGTGTCGCGATCGACAGCTGCTTGTACGTGTTCACCCACACCTGTCCGGCCTGGACGGCCCGCGCGGTCCGCCACGCCTTCGGGAAGTCCCGGGTCCACACGCCGGCCGCGAGCCCGTAGACCGTGTCGTTGGCCTGGGCCACGACGTCCTCGAAGTCGTCGAACGGCATCGCGACGAGCACCGGACCGAAGATCTCCTCCTGCGCGGTGCGGGACGCGTTGCCGAGACCGGTGACGACGGTGGGGCGCAGGTAGGTCCCTTCGGCGAGCGCGGGGTCCTCGGGACGCGACCCGCCCGCGACGACGGTGCCGCCCTCGGACCGGGCCAGCTCGACGTACGCCTCGACCGACGCGCGGTGCTGCTCGGTGATGAGCGGACCCATCTGGGTCTTCTCGTCGCGCGGGTGCCCGACCCGCAACGCCTCCGTACGACGGACGAGCCGGTCGAGGAACGCGTCGAAGATCGAGCGCTGGACGAAGAGCCGGGAGCCGGCGATGCACGACTGGCCCTGCGAGCTGAAGATGCCGAACAGGACGCCGTTGACCGCGACGTCCAGGTCGGCGTCGTCGAACACGATCGTCGGCGACTTCCCGCCCAGCTCGAGCGACGTCGTCATCAGCTTCTGCGCCGCCGAGCCCGCCAGGCGGCGCCCGGTCGAGGTCCCGCCGGTGAACGAGACGTGGCCGACCGCGGGATGGTCGACGATCGCCTGGCCGACCGTCGCGCCGTCGCCGGGCAGCACGCTGACGAGCCCCGGCGGGAAGCCGGCCTCGAGCAGGATCCGGCCGAGCTCCAGCGACAGGAGCGGGGCCCAGCCCGCCGGCTTCAGCAGGACGGCGTTGCCGCCCGCGAGCGCCGGGGCGAGCTTCTGGGCGTCCGACGCGATCGGCGAGTTCCACGGGGTGATCGCACCGACCACGCCGATCGGCTCGTGCACGGACATCGTGAGGTACGGACCGCGCGGCACCGTGAGCGCGTCGTCGGACGACTCGAGGGCCGCGGCGACGTAGCGGAACGTGCCGATCGCGCTCGCGACCAGCGCACGCGTCTCGGTGATCGGCTTGCCGTTGTCGCGCGACTGGAGCAGCGCGAGCTCGTCGCGGCGCTGCTCGATCAGGTCGGCGGTGCGGTGCAGCAGCCGGGCGCGGATGTGCGGCAGCATCCGCCGCCACGCCGGGTCGGACTGCGCGGCCGCGGCCCGCCGTACGGCGGTCTCGACGTCGTCGACCGACGCCGAGGCGATCGTCGCGATCGGCCGGCCGTCCACAGGGTCGGTGCTGGTGAGCTCGCGGCCGGCGCCGAGCTGGAGCTCGCCGCCGACGAGGATCGGGGTCAAGGACATCGGGATCCTTCAGGACTCGGTGGGGAGGAAGCCGGTCTGGCGCCAGAAGATGACCCGGCGCTCGATCACGTCGACCGCGAGGTAGACGAGGAACGCCAGCACGGAGAGCAGGATGACGAAGGCGAAGACACGGTCGAGCGCGAAGCCGACGCTCGCGGTCTTCACCATCACGCCGAGCCCTTCGCCGCCGCCGAGGAACTCCGCGACGATCGCGCCGATCACCGCGAGGACCGCGGCGGACTTCAGCCCGGCGAAGATGAACGGCAGCGCGTTCATCAGCTTGAGCTTGAAGAACCGCTGCCAGCGCGAGGCCCGCATCGACCGGAACAGCTTGTCCTCGTCCTCGTCGATGCCGGCGAGGCCCGCGGCGGTGTCGACCATCACGGGGAAGAACGCGATCACCGCGGCCATCACGATCTTCGGCGCCATCCCGAACCCGAACCACGCCACGAACAGCGGAGCGAGCGCGACCTTCGGCGCGGCGTAGAGAGCGACCATCAGCGGCTGCAGCACCCGGCGGCCGATCACGGTCTCGGCGATCGCGACGCCGAGCACGACACCGGCGACCGCGGCGATCAGCAGGCCGTAGAGCGTCTCCTGCGCGGAGACGAGGAAGGCGTCGAAGACGGGGCCGCCGGTGAACAGGTCGACGGTCACGTCCCAGAGCGCGACGGCGGTGTCCCACGGCGTCGGGAGCACGTACTCGTTGACGAGCCCCGCGGCGATCACGCCCTGCCAGACGGCGACGAGCACCGCGAGCGCGATCGTCAGGAGCACGGGCGTCGGGATCCGCTCCATCAGCGGCTTGCGGGTCCGGGCGGCCGGCGGGGAGGTCGGCGCGGCGGGCGCGGTGGCGGTCTGCGCCATCTCAGGACTCCTTCGTGGTCGAGGACGCGGCTTCGTAGCCGGTCTTCAGCAGGTCGCGCGCCTCGCGCACGTAGGACTGGAAGGCCGACCCGGTCATCACCTCGGGGTCGCGCGGTCCGGGCAGGTCGACGTCGACCACACCGGCGATCCGACCGGGACGCGCGCTCATCACCACCACGCGGTCGGCGAGGAACACCGCCTCGGAGATCGAGTGCGTGACGAAGACGGCGGTACGCCCGGTCAGCGCGCAGATCCGCGCGAGCTCGACGTTCATGTACTCGCGGGTGAACTCGTCGAGCGCTCCGAACGGCTCGTCGAGCAGCAGGACCTCGGGGTCCTGGATCAGCATCCGGCAGATCGCCGCACGCTGCTGCATGCCGCCCGACAGCTCGTTCGGCATCTTGTCGGCGAAGCCGCTCAGCCCGACGAGGTCGAGCAGCTCGTCGGCCCGGGTGCTCGCGGCCTTCGCGGCCCTGCGGCCGCCCGCCACCTCCACCGGGAGGAGCACGTTCTCCCGGATCGTCCGCCAGGCCAGCAGGACGGCCTTCTGGAACATCATCCCGACACCGTCCGGGACGCCGGCGACGTCGTTCCCGCCGACCCGGACGGTGCCCGAGGTCGGCGGGAGGAGTCCGCCGATGATGTTGAGCAGCGTGCTCTTGCCGCACCCGGAGGGACCCAGGAGCGCCACGAACTCACCGGGCTCGATGTCGAGCGACACCGGTCCCAGGGCGTGCACCGTTTCACCGTCGCGGGTGAAGGTCCGGACGAGGTCGGCCACGTGGACCGCCCCTCCCGCCGGTCCTCGTTCCGCGGTGGCGGTGGTCGCGGTGCCGTTGGTCGTGCCGTGGTCAGTCATGGTTCCCTCTCGTGGCGGGTGCGGCCGCCTGGTGCGGGTGCTCAGGAGGCCGGGTCGGAGTTCCAGGCCTCGACGTGGTCGTTGTTCACGTCGGCGGCGCCGTCGGCGCTGTCCACCAGCCCCAGGTCGGCGAGCTGTCCGGCGACCGTGCCGAACGTGTCGAGGTCGATCGCGCCGTACTGGCCGTTCGCGCTCGCGGGCAGCGTGAGCAGGTCGCTGACCCGGTCGTAGACGACCTTCGCGAAGTCGGGGTCCTCGGTCTCCTCCGGTGCGTAGGTGCCGCACAGGTCGATCACACCGTCGGGGTTGTCCAGACCCCACGCGGTCCCGCGAGCGATCGCCCGGCCGAGGCCGTCGACGGTGTCGCTGTTGGCCGACGTCCACTCCTGCGTCGCGACGAGGAAGTTGTCCACGACCTGGGGCTCGTCCTCGCCGTGCAGCACGGTGAGGTCGATCCCGCCGGCCTTGATGACCTCCTCGTCGAAGAAGGACGCGGAGTAGGCGTCGACGGAGCCCTTGCTGAGCGCCGTCGCGGCCGACGAGCCGTCGCCCACCGCGAGCTCGGAGAAGTCCTCGTCCTTGTGCAGCCCGGCCTGCGCCATCAGCCACTCCATGTAGATGACGTCGCCGCCGCCGGGGGTGCTGATGCCGATCGTCGAGCCCTCGAGGTCGGACAGGTCGTTGATGCCGGAGTCGCTCGGCGTGACGAGCGAGAACGTGCTGGCCTGGTAGAAGCCGTAGTACGCCTCGAGGTCGGCGCCGGTGCCGGTCGCGGACAGGTAGGCGTTGGGTGCCGCGAGCGCGAGGTCGGCCTTCCCGGACAGCGTGGCCTGCACGGCGCCGCCCGAGCCATCCGTGGCCTCGAACGTCGCGTCGATCCCCTCGTCGTCGAAGTAGCCCTTGTCCTTCGCGACGTAGAGCGGGTACCAGGACAGGCAGCTGGCGAACGGCAGGGCGACCGTCACCTTCCCGCTCTCGGAGGCGTCCGAGCCGCCGCCTCCGCAGGCGGTGGCGACGAGCGCCGTGACGGTCACCATCGCGGCGGTGACGAGCTTCTTCGACATGGGCTGGCCCTTCTCTCAGCGGGAGTACTTCTTAGATCAATAAGTATTAGACCTAAGATATATGGCGCCTAGACAGTTTCGGTAACGATTCGGTAACGGGCTTCAGTGGGCGCTGCGCCGTCCGAGGAGAAATGCCGCCGCGATCGCCAGCACGACGCCGGCGGGCGCCAGCCTGCGGGCGATCACAGGGCCGGCGACCGATCCGAGGTCGAGCGGCGCCGCCGCGGGCGCAGCGGACCGGTCCGCCTCCGCGGCGCCCGCACCTGCGTTCGCGCCCCGGAGGAGCTCGGCCCGGAGGTTGTCCGCGAACGCCGCGATCACCCGGTCGCCGACCTCGCTGATCACGCCACGGCCGAACTGCGCCGGACGTCCGGAGATGTCGAGGCGGGTGTCGACGACGACCCGGGTGCCGTCGCCGTCGGCGTCCAGCCGGCACACGACGTCGGCCGCAGCGCCGCCGGCGCCCTTCGTCTCGCGTGCCTCGACGCGCAGCGGGATCGTCCGGTCGTCGCCGTCCAGGAACCGTCCCGCGCCCTGGTACGCCATCACGATCGCGCCGACCTTGACGGTCATCCGTCCGCTGAACTCATGTCCGTCGAAGTCGTCGAGCGTCGCACCGGGTACGCACGGCGCGAGCCGCCGTACGTCGTGCAGCACCGCGGCGGCCTCTCCGGGGTTGATCGGGACGGTGAACGTGTGCTGGAGCTCCATGCCTACCTCTCTGCGGCCGTGCGGCCGTCGCGGATGTGGTCGCGGATCCGGCTCGGGCTGAGCGGTCCGCGGGTCAGGTGGACGCGGTCGGGGCCGAGGGCGTCCTCGACCGCGTTGGTGACGGCGGCCGGCGGGGCGATCGCCCCGCCCTCGCCGAGGCCCTTGACGCCGAGCGGGTTGAGGGTGGAGGGCGTCTCGACGTGGTCGAGCACGTACGGCGGGGCCTCCGCCGACGTCGGGACCAGGTAGTCCATGTAGGTCACCGACCGCGGCTGCCCGTCCGGCCCGTACTGCATCTCCTCGTAGAGGGCACCCCCGATGCCCTGCATCACGCCGCCGGTCACCTGGCCGTCGGCGACCATCGGGTTGACCACGCGTCCGCAATCGTGCACCACGGCGTACCGCAGGATCTCGACGGTGCCGGTGCGCTCGTCCACCTCGACGACCGCGCCGTGAGCGGCACTCGCCACGGTGACGGTCGGGGGCTTGAAGAAGGCGGTCTCGCTGACCGTCGCACCCGGTCCCGTCGTGGTGCCCGGGGCGAGCAGCGGGGCCCGCCGCCGTGCCAGCTCGGCGACGTCGATGCCGGCGTCGGGGATGCCGACCGGTCGTACGGATCCGTCGACGAGCTCGAGGTCCTCGACCGCGATCTCGAGGATCTGCGACGCGTCGGCCAGCAGGGCCTCCCGCACCGCGAGCGCTGCGGTGTGGATCGCGTTCCCCGCCGTCACCATGCTGCGGCTGGCGATCGTCCCGACGCCGTGCCCGATCGCGGCGGTGTCGCCCTCGACGAGGTCGATCCGGTCCCACGGGACCCCGAGCGCGTCCGCGGCGACCTGGGCGAAGGTCGTCCGGTGCGCCTGGCCCTGGGAGCTGGCTCCGGTCGCGACCCGCACCCGCCCGTTCGGCAGCACGCTCACCGAGCCGCTCTCGAACGGACCCAGCCCCGTGCCCTCGATGTACATCGCGAGCCCGACGCCGATCCGGCGGCCGGCGGACGCGCCGGCGGCCTGGCGCGTGCGGACCGCGTCGACGTCGAGGTGCCCGACCAGGCGGCGGAGCAGCTCGGGAAAGTTCCCCGAGTCGTACGTCTGCATCGTTCCGTCGCGGTACATCAGGCCGGTCTCGTGGGGCATGGCCTCGGGCTGGACGAGGTTGCGGGCGCGCAGCTCGTGCGGCTCGATCCCGATCTGGTGGGCGAGCCGGTCCATCGCCCGCTCCATCGCGAACACCGCCTCCGGCCGCCCGGCCCCGCGGTATGGCGTGGCGAACATCGTGTTGGTCAGCGCGCCGCGCACACGCAGGTCGAGCGCGGGGACGACGTAGGGGCCGATCACGTGGGTGAGGGTGTTGTACGGGACCACGAGGCCGGTGAGGTTCGCGCACCCGAGGTTGATCACGACGTCGTCGCGCAGCGCGAGCAGCCGTCCGTCGGCGTCCGCGGCGAGCGTGATGTCGTGCACCTGCTCGCGGGCATGGGACGACGAGGTCAGGTTCTCCAGTCGGTCCTCGACCCAGCGGACCGGTCGGCCGAGTCGACGCGCGAGGTACGGGACGAGCACGTCCTCGACGTACTGCACCCCCTTCTGGCCGAAGCCGCCGCCGACGTCGGGAGCGGTCACCCGGACCGTGCCCGCGTCGATGCCCAGCGTCGAGGCGATCACCTCGCGCAGCCGGTGCGGTGTCTGCGTCGAGGCGAACACCGTCAGCGAGCGGTCGTGCGGGTCGACCGTCACCGCCACGCCGCGGGTCTCCATCGGGGAGGCGACGTAGCGGTGCGAGCGGTACCGCTCGGTGACGACGTGGACGGCGGAGTTCAGCGCGGCGTCGACGTCGCCGACGTGGCCCTCGACCGAGATCGCGAGGTTGTCGTCCGTCCCGGGTGCGACCGCGTGCGCGTCCGGCCCGAGGGCGTCGAGCGGGTCGACCAGTGCCGGCAGCGGCGCGTAGTCGATGTCGACCAGCTCGAGCGCATCCTCGGCGACGTAGCGGTCGACGGCGACGACGACCGCGACCGGCTGCCCGACGCAGAGCACCGCCCCGTCGGCGAGCAGCGGGAACGGCTGCAGGCGCGACAGCGGCCGCACCGCCTCGACGACCCGCTCGGGGACGCGCATCTCCGCCTCGAGCACGAGCGGGGCGACGTCGTCACGGAGGTCGTCCCACGCGAAGGCGGCGACGACACCCGGAAGCTCGCGGGCCGCGCCGAGGTCGACCTTCGTGAGCGTGGCGCGCGCGTGCGGGCTGCGTACGAACGCCACCTCGAGCGCACCCGGGATGTCGAGGTCGGCGAGGAACCGGCCCTCGCCCCGCAGGAGCGCGTCGTCCTCGCGCCGCGGGATCGAGGCGCCGATCAGCGAGGCCCTCGACGCCGAGCCGTCGGTCGGAGCGGTCATCGTCGGGCCTCCTCGCGCTCGCACCCGAGGGCGCGGTGCGCGGCCTCGGTGATGTTGCGGTAGCCGGTGCACCGGCAGAGGTGGCCGGAGAGCGCCTCGTCGACCTCGTCGGTCGCGGGTCGCTCGTCCCGCTCGTGCATCGCGACGAGGGTCATCACGATGCCGGGTGTGCAGAACCCGCACTGGAGCCCGTGGCAGTCCGCCATCGCCTGCTGGACCGGGTGCAGCGTGGACGCGTCCGGCGCGACGGACTCGACCGTACGCACCTGGCGGCCGTCCGCCTGCACGGCGAGCACGAGGCACCCGCGCACGGGGAGGTCGTCGAGCAGCACCGTGCACGCACCGCAGACGCCGTGCTCGCACCCGAGGTGGGTCCCGGTGAGCCGCAGCCGGTCGCGGAGCAGGTCGGTGAGGAGCAGCCGGTCGTGGACGTCGAGCCGGTGCTCGGTGCCGTTGACGGTCACGGTGATCTCAGGCATCGGCGTGCTTCCTCCTGGTCGTGGCCCACGCCTCGGCGAGGGCCTCCTGGACGAGATGGGCAGCGACCTCGCGCCGGTAGTCCGCGGAGGCGTGCGCGTCGCTGGTCGGGTCGATCTGGTCGGCGGTGGCCTCGGCCGCCGCGTCGAGCGCGGGCTCGTCCACCACCGTGCCGAGGAGCCGGTCCTCGACCGCGCGCACCCGGACGGGCGTGGACCCCACGCCGAACAGGGAGATCCGGACGTGGTCGACCACGCCCGCGTCGTCGGTGTGGAGCAGTGCGCCGACACCGACGAGGGCGAAGTCGCCGCTGCGGCGCGCGACCTCGCGGAACGACCAGCCGGTCCCCTCGGGAGGCATCGCGAACTGGACCGACGTCAGCACCTCGTCGAGGTCGAGCGCGGTGTCGAACGTCCCGGTGAAGAACGCGTCCGCGGTGCGCGAGACGGGGCCGCGGACGCTGAACGAGGTCAGCCGGGCGTCGAGCGCCAGCGCGAGCGCGGGCAGCTCCGCCGACGGGTCGTGGTGGGCGAGGCTGCCGCAGACGGTGCCCCGGTTGCGGATCTGCGTGTGCCCGATCCTGGCGATGCCGGCGGACAGGATCGGCACCCGGGACAGGGTCAGCGGGTGGGTTGCCACCTGGGTCTGGGTGGCCGTTGCGCCGATCTCGAGGTGACCTTCGACCTCGTCCACGTACGCGAGGTGCTCGATTCGCCCGACGTCGACGAGCCGGGCAGGTCTGGCCAGACGCATGCTCAGCATGGGGACGAGGGACTGGCCGCCCGCGAGCACCTTCGCGTCGGGGTCGGCGGCCAGGAGCTCGGCCGCCTCGTGGAGGGATCGAGCGCGGACGTACTCGAACGGAGCGGGCTTCACCGGCGCCGCCACGCGGTTGTCGTCATGTCGAGACTCTCTGTCCTGGCACTATGCTTCGGTGCCGTTGAAGTGTTTCCTGTGTTAACAATCTTAACGCTGGGATATATAGTTTAGGGCAAAGATCTTTTCTGGCAATGGCCAGTGGAGTCGAGGAGAGCCACATGGAGGCGAACGTGTCGCAGGACGAGCGTGACGAAGTCGATGACATCGTCGCCCAGTGGACGCGCGAACGGCCCGACCTGGACGCCGCGGCGATCGGGGTCTTCGGGCGCATCACCCGGCTCAACGCGGCTCAGCGTGCGGTCCTGCGCCAGGTGCACGAGCGGCACGGGCTGACGCTGGCGTCCTTCGACGTCCTCGCGAACCTGCGCCGCTCCGGTGCGCCGCACCGCAAGACGGCAGGCGAGCTCGCGGAGTCGTCGCTGCTGACGTCCGGCGGGATCACGTTCCGCCTGGACAAGATGGAAGCGGACGGGCTGATCCGGCGGACGCGCTCGAAGGAGGACCGGCGGGTCGTCTACGCCGAGCTCACCGAGCTCGGGCTGGGGAAGATCGATGCGGTCTTCGCGGACCACCTCGCCACCGAGCAGGCGATGCTCGGTCTGCTCGACGCCCACGAGCAGGCGATGCTTGCCTCGCTGCTGCGACGTCTGAGCGCATCGGTCGCGTCCTTCCAGGCGGAGCCTCTGGTCGAATCGGATTGACTCCAGCTCTCCGAGCCCGCGAGCGCGGCGTCCGGACTCAGTGCCGATCCGACCCGGGCCGCACGCGTACGAGGTCGAGGTCGTGACCGACCGTGACGAGGCCGCGCTTCCGCCGTACTTGTCGTCTCCACCGGCCGGCGGGCCAGTTGGCCGGCGAGAGGTGCGAGAGCACCAGGTTGCGCGCGCCCGCCTCGTCTGCGACGCGCCCGACCTCCCCGACAGGGGTGTGCGAGTCCACGAGCTTGCTCACCAGGGCGTCCTGGCGAGGGTTCCGCGGTTGCGGGAAGACACCCTCGGCCCAGGCGGGATCGACGACCTCGTGAATCAGGACGTCGGCGTCCGCAGCCAGCGCCACCACATTGCTCGAGGCGGCGGTGTCCCCTGAGATGGCCACGACACCGTGCTCGGACTCCACCCGGTAGCCGAAGGCGGGGAAGGTGACGCCGTGCGGCACGAGTGTCGCGGATACCCGGACCCGATCGTCCTCGTAGACGACGAAGGGCGCCATCGACGGTGCCGTGTCCTGGTTCGGGTCGACGAGGAGCGAGCTGGGAAGCGCGACGTCGTGCGCGATCACCTGGTGGCGGACGTCCGCCCGTCCGGTGTCGCGCATGCTCTCGTTCAAGGATGTCGCGCTCCCGGCGATCATGTGGTCGACCAGTGCCGACGTGCCGGGAAGCGGCTCGGCTGGGCTGATGAGATCCGGCTCTGAGAGGCGCGGATCGACCGGTGGGAGGACGCCTCGCGATCCGGGGCCGTAGAGCCCGATGGTGTCGAACGCGCCTTTCGTGAGGCCCAGAACGGGAGCGAAGAGCAGCAGCCCGGGGAGGTCGAGGTAGTGATCCGGATGGAGGTGGGTGAGGAACACCGTCCGGAGGTTCTCGAAGCCTGCGAAATCGGTCGCCATGCTTCCGAGGCCTGCTTCCCGGAACCGGCGAAGTGAACCATCACCGCAGTCGAACAGGTAGACGGCTCCGTCGACCACCACGGCAGTGCTGGTCCCGGCACGATCCGTCCCGGGGTACCAGACGGGGCCGCCTGCGGTGCCGAGGAGTCGCACGCTCATGCCGGTCAGATCGTGAGTCTGCCCACCAGCAGGGGCCGCGGCCGCCGCTGGAGCGGTCACGAACTGTGCGGCCGCGGTCGCAGCCGCCGTGGCGGCCGCTCCACCAAGGAGAGTCCGCCGGTCGAAGCTCCGGCCAGACGCCGTCGAACAGGTTTCACACATGGATTCCTCCACTTCCGAATATCCCTTAGGCATCACTGTCTTAGCGCTAAGGTATATCTGTCAACCCTGCTGCGTAGGCGGAGGCGATCACTCAGATTCAGCCGCCGTGACGGGCGTACGGAGTCGCCTGTCCGGCTGGTGCGCTGCATGCGCACACAACGGCGCCCCCTCCGCGACTGCGAAGGGGGCGCCGGGGGCGTTCGTTCAGTCGGCGCAGACCGAGGTGAGGCGGTCGCCGACGCTCGCGTTGGGTGACGTCGACAGCACGTGGCAGCCGGCACCGACCTCGTCGACCCGCAGGAAGCCCCGCTCGTACGTCCCGGGGCGGGCCACGCCGTCGACGTAGACGGTCGCGTCGCCCTCCTCCGACGTCGGTACGAAGACCCGCGCCGTCGTGTTGCCCGGCACGGACACGCCCACGTCGGTGCGCCCGTCGACCACGTCGTACGCCGCGCCGATCCGGCCCTTGAGCGTCGGCAGCGTGACGTGTGCCCAGTCGACGCCGCCGGGCTGCGGCCGGACGTCGTACGTCGCGTAGCCCGGGGTGGTCGGCTCGATCCCGAACATCCCCTGCGGCACGGTGTAGGCCGGCGAGGCGGCCCACGGGTGCGACCACGTCATGTTGGACTTCAGCGACGTGTCCCACGCCTCCGCGGTCGCGCCCGCGCCCTTGGCGATCATGTTCATCCAACTGCGCAGCCCGGTGTCGGTCAGCAGGTCGTGCGCGCCGTCGCCGCGGTCGCCCGCGTACAGCGACTCGATCACGAACGCCGCGCAGTAGACCGAGCACGCCATCCCGCGCGACTGCACGTAGTCCGCGGAGGCCGACGCCTGGTCCGCGTCCGGCAGGCCGAACGCCGCCGCGAACACGCTCGCCTGCACCGCGAAGTGGTCGACCGGCGTGCCGTCGGCGTTGAGCCCGTCGCGGTAGGCGCCCTTCTCGGTGTCGAACAGCCGCTCGTTCGCGGCCTCGCGCAGCCGGTCGGCGGTCGCGGTGAAGGAGGCCGCGTCGGCGTCCTTGCCGAGTGCGGTGGCGATGTCGGCCATGTCGCGGTAGCTGCGGTAGCCGATCGCGTTGATCACCGTGTTGTACGGCCGGAACACGTAGCCGTCGCGCTCCGAGGTCGGCCAGTCCACGATGTCGCAGTCCGTGCAGCTGTTCCCGCCGTTCGAGCCGGAGTTCTTCCGGATCAGCCCGGTGCTCTGCTCGATCCACTGGTCGGGCAGCTTGTCGACGAGCTGGTCGTAGTTGCGCTCCAGTCCGGCGGTGTCGCCGGTCTGCAGGTAGCTGTCGTGGAACGCCAGGATCGTGTACATCGGCCACTCGGTCGGCCAGGTCCGACGCGTCAGCAGGTAGTCGAGCGAGTAGTTGCCGAGCGTCGGGTCGGACGAGGTGAAGAAGTTCGCCATCATCTGCAGGTACGAGTCCGCCTCGTACGCCTTGCGCTCACGCGTCCACGAGTCCACGTACAGGTTGTGGTTCGTCGCCTCCACCGTGTGGCGCGACAGCTCCCAGACCTGGTTCAGCGCGTCGTCGGAGGAGTCGAAGACCGCGCCGTCGGGGTCGTACGGGTAGAGCTGCGCGAGCGCCGGGAAGTCGTCCGCTCCGAGTCCCGTCGGAGCGCCGATCACCTCGACGTAGCGGAAGACCCGCATGCCCCAGGTCTCGAGGTGCTGCTCGCCGTCTCGCAGGGTCCAGAGGTCCTGGTACGTGTTGCCGGTCCGCATCGCGTACCGCACGGTCTGCGGCGACGACAGCTCCTCGCCGAAGCGCAGGTCGAGCACCTGGCCGTCCTCGCCGTCGAGGTCGAGGCTGAGGCCGCCGATCCAGGTCTTGCCGTAGTCCAGGAAGTAGTGGCCCGGCGACTTCTCGACCACCTCGACCGGCGTCTTGAGCTCCTGCTCGACCTTCGCGGTCGGGGTCGCCTCGAGGTCGTCGAACGCCGGCTTGGCCGCCGCGTGCTCCCAGACGGAGTCGTCGAAGCCGGGCTCGGCGAACCCGGACGGGTACGCCTCCGCCTGGAGGTTCTCCTTGGGTGCGGCGTAGAAGCCGGTGCCGATGCTCCCGGCCTGGGGGAAGACGACCGAGCCGTTCATCGTCGTCCACTCCGGCCCGGTCCCGAAGGTCTCGCGGGTCCCGTCGGTGTGGTCGACGACGAGCCACGCCTGGAACCGCTGGTCCGCCGTCGTGTACGCGAGCGCGCCGAGCGCGTTCGCCTGACCCGCCTCGACCAGGTCGGTCACGTCGTAGCCGTCGAACCGGGTCTCGTTCGCGATCGAGCGAGTAGGCCCGAAGCCGACGACCTGGCCGTTCAGCCAGAGCTTGTAGACGTACTGGCTCGCGGGCTCGGCGGATGCGCCCGTCGCGTAGACGACGGCCTTCTCGATCGGCGCGTCGCCCAGCTCGGTCTCGCCGCGCAGGAACGCCCAGTCGGTCGTGACCTCGCCGAGCAGGCACTGCGCGTTCACGTCGACGGCGAGCCGGCCCCCGGTCGTACGGGCGCAGGCGAAGTCGGCGCTGGGTGCGTCGAACGTGTTCGCGTAGAGGGTCGAGCCGCCCGCGCCGGTGACGGTGAGGTCGTCGAACGTGGTCTGCTCGGTGCGGCCGGTGCGGAAGCCGATCGTGCCGGCGTCGAACGTCGAGTCGGTGGTGGTGTCGACGAGGGTGCCGTCGATCCAGGTCCGGATCGTGCTGCCGACCGCCTCGATCTTCAGCCGGTAGTCGGTGTCGCGCTGCAGGTCGATGCCGAGCGGCACGGTCTTGAGCACGCTGTAGGTGCCGTTGACGCGCTTGTGCGGGGCGAGCTCGTTCACGCCGTCGCCGCGGACCTGCCACATGTAGTAGTTGTTCTCGTCGGCGGCGCGGAACAGGATCGTCGCGTTCTGAGCGGTGATCGAGAACGTCGTCTCGAGCGTGTAGTCGCGCCAGGCCTCCGACAGGATGCAGTTCTGGCCGGTCCCGACCACGAGGCGTCCGTCGGACGTCGTGGCGCAGGCGAAGTCGCTGGCCGTCGACGAGAAGTCGCTCGCGTACAGGCTCGTGCCGTCCGGTGCGGTGACGCTCAGGTCGTCCCAGGAGTTGCGCTCGGAGCCGCCCGTACGGAAGCCGATCGTGCCGGAGGAGAAGGTCGCGTCGGTGGTGGTGTCGACCAGCGTGCCGTCGATCCACGTCCGGATCGTGTCGCCGACCGCCTCGATCTTCAGGGTGTGGTCGGTGTTGCGCTGCAGGTCGAGGTCGAGAGGCACGGTCTTCAGCTCGGTGTAGGCGCCGTTGACGCGCTTGTGCGGGGCGAGCTGGTTGACGCCGTCGCCGCGGACCTGCCACATGTAGTAGTTGTTCGTGTCCTGCGCGCGGAAGAGGATCGTGGCGTTCTGCGTCGTGATCGAGAACGTCGTCTCGAGCGTGTAGTCCCCCCACGCGTCGTCGTCCTCGCCGCCGAGCCAGATCGGGGTCGAGTCACCCCACTGCTGGTCGGGGGCGGTCGAGAAGTCGGCCGGCTTGGACCACGGGCTCGGCTTGCCGCGGCCGTTCCAGGTGCGTACGCGCCAGGTGTACGCGGTGGTGGGGTCGAGTCGCGGGCCGTCGTACGCGACGTTGGTGCTCGAGGGGGAGTCCACGCGTCCCGAGTCCCAGATCCGGTCGTCCCAGGGATCGTCGCCCTCGGGCGCGACCTGGACCCGGTAGCCGCTCTGGACGGCCGTCCCGACGTGCCAGCCGAGCAGCGGTGCGTCGAGGTCGCCGACGTCGGCCGGGGCCGGCAGCTGGCCGATCGTGAGTCCGGTCGGGCGCGCGGTGGCGGCCTCGGCGGCGTTGGGCGACGGGTCACCCACCGCGGGGGCCGACGGGATCAGCAGCGCGCCGGCGAGCAGCGCGGACGACGCGACGATCGCGGCGGTGCGCCGGCGTCGTCGGGGACGGATGCTCAGCACGGAGGCCTCCACATAAAACGATTCAAGGTCCGGGTCAACGTAACGACGTGACACGCGTCACGTCAACGCGCTCGGGTGGCCGGATCCGGACACCGCGTCAGCCCCGTCCGCGCCCGCGATGTGACGGGTTTCCCACCGAACGCCTGCCGGCATTCGGTGGGAAACGCGTCGAATCGGGCGCGCGTCGCGGTGGCGTGCGCGGGCGCGTCAGCGGTCGAGCTCGAGGTGCGCCCAGGAGCGGATCGTGAGGGCGCCGAACCCGACGCCGACCAGGACGGGCAGCCCGAGCTGTGGTGCCGTGACCGACGTCGGGTCCAGCGCCCACAGCGCAGGGGCGGCGAACGGCCACCGCGCCCCCGTCCCCGCGACCGCGAGCACCTGCGCGGTCGCGATCACCAGCACCGTGGCGGCGATCCCGCTCAGCAGGCCGCGCCCGAGCGTGGCGGTCCACGCCGCCGGTGTCGCGATCACCGCGGTGAGCAGGACGAGGACGCACAGCCGGCCGAGAGCGGCGACCGCGCCACCGTCCGGCGGGCCGAGGCCGATCGCGAGTCCGGCGACGAGTGCGGACACGGTCGATGCCGCCGCGACGACCGCGGCCCACGCCGCGTACACGAGCAGCTTCGCGAGCGCGGTCGTCTGCCGCGACACCGGCAGAGCGAACAGGCCCGCGAGGGTCCCGTCGGCGAACTCCCGCCCGACGAACCAGCTCAGCGCGACCCCGAACCCGAGCAGCGCGGCCGCCCCGCTGACCTGGGCGAGCGCACCCGTGTAGGTCGTCCAGCCGTCGGCGCCGCTCTGCCCCAGGGTCGCGCCGAGCTGCGCGCGGATCTGCTCGTTGCCCGCCCGTGCGGCGAGCGTCAGCGACGCGGCGAGGACGGTGATCCCACCGGCGACCAGGGCCGCCGTCGTGACCACCACCGGCGACGCGAGCGCCTTGCGCCGTTCGGTCTCCCACGCAGCCGCGAGGAGGCCGAGCCTCCCGGCACCGCCGCCCGTACGGGTGGGTGCGCCGCTCACGACGCACGCTCCTCGTCGTCGGCGAGCACGAGAGCGAAGAACGCTCGCTCGAGATCGGTCCCGCCGGGCTCCAGCGCGCCGACCACGCGGCCGTCGTTCATCACGGTGATCCGGTCGGCGATCCGCGCCACCTCGTCGAGGTGGTGGCTGGACACCAGGATCCCCGCACCCGCCTCCGCGCGGCGTACGAGCGCCTCGCGGAGCAGGATCACGCCGCGCGGGTCGAGCGCGTTCGTCGGCTCGTCCAGCACGACGAGCCCCGGGTCGTGCTGGAGCGCGGCCGCGATGCCCACGCGCTGCCGGTTGCCCGCCGAGAGCCGTCGCGCGCGGACCGACGCGTACGGCGTGAGCTCGAGCTCGGCGACGATCGCGTCGGTCCGGCGCCGTGCCTCGTCGGGCGCGAGACCGTGGAGCCGGGCGGCGAGCCGCAGGTTGGTCCGCACGTCGAGCTCGGGATAGGCGAACGGGGCGTCGACCAGGTGGCCGACCCGTCTCCAGGTCGACGCCGTCGCGGCGGGGAGCCTGGTCCCGTGCACCCGGACCTCGCCGGCGTCCGGGCGCAGCATCCCGAGCGCGGTGCGCATCAGCGTCGTCTTGCCGGCGCCGTTGAGCCCGACGAGCGCGTGCACCTCGCCCGCCCGTACGTCGAGGTCGACGCCGTGCAGCCCGGCGCCGCCGCCGAACTCGCGGACGAGCGCGGCGAGCCGGAGCACGGGCTCAGCCATCGCTGCCCTCCAGCGTCGCCAGGGCGGTCTCGATGGCGAAGGCGAGTCGGGTGTCCTCGCCTTCGGCCCACGCGAACAACGCGGTCGTGAGGGCGGCGAGGACGGCGGCGGCCGCGATCCGGGCGGGCAGGACACCGCTCCCGCCCGACTCCAACGCTTCAGCGATCACGCGCTCGGTCTCGGCGTTGTTGCGCGAGACGCCGGCTCGAAGCGACGGCGTCGCAGCCGCGATCCGCACGCGGCGCCGCACGGTCGCGTCCTCCGGCTCCGGCACCCGCCCCCACGCCTCGCGCACGCCGCCGACGGCACGGGCCAGCGGGGGCAGGCTCGGCGGCTGGTGGGCCACGGCGTTCGCGATCGCGGGGTCGTACGGGTCGTCGAGCAGGACGGACTCCTTCGTGGCGAAGTGCCGGAAGAACGTCATCTCGGTGACCCCCGCGGCGCCCGCGATCTCGCGCACGGTGGTGGCGTCGTACCCCTGCTTCTCGAAGAGCGTGAGCGCGCAGTCGGTCAGCCGGGCGCGGGTGCGCTCGCGCTTGCCCGCAGTACGCGTCGGTGAGGTGGTCACGCGAGAATGTTAGCAACTAACATTCGGCGGGACCGGTCTGTTGCTCGATCGGCCGGCCCCGGCGGCCTTCGCTGCGCGGGAGTACCGGCGCGCGACGACGGCGAGTGCGGCGCCGAGCTCGGGCGGTCCGTCGACGGTGAGGTCGGCGCCGAGCAGGCCCAGCCACAGCGCGAGCGGTGATCTGCACGCAAGACCGTTGGGGCGTACAACGATCTGGTGAGTACTTCGAGCAACTCTGGTGAGCGCGCCGGCGACAGCGACGCCCTCGGCACCGTCACGACCAACATCCCGGCGCGGCTCGATCGGCTGCCCTGGGCGCGGTTCCACTGGATGATCGTGATCGGACTGGGCACCGTCTGGATCCTCGACGGCCTCGAGGTCACGATCGTCGGCAACCTCTCGGCCGTCCTCAAGGACTCGACCGACGGACTCGGCCTGACCAGCGGCCAGATCGGCATGGCCGGCGCGATCTACGTCGCCGGCGCCTGCATCGGCGCACTGTTCTTCGGGCAGCTCACCGACCGGTTCGGGCGCAAGCGCCTGTTCATCATCACCCTGCTCGTCTATCTCGGCGGCACCGTGCTGACCGCGTTCTCGATGAACCCCGCGTGGTACTTCGGCTGTCGCTTCATCACCGGCCTGGGGATCGGTGGCGAGTACGCGGCGGTGAACTCCGCGATCGACGAGCTGATCCCCGCGAAGTACCGCGGGCGGATCGACATCACGATCAACGGCTCGTACTGGATCGGCGCCGCGTTCGGCGCGCTCATCACGATCCCACTGCTCGACCCGGCCCTCGTCAACCCGGAGTTCGGCTGGCGGTTCTGCTTCGCCCTCGGCGCCGTCCTCGGCCTCGTCGTGCTGTTCGTGCGGCGCAACGTCCCGGAGTCGCCGCGCTGGCTGTTCATCCACGGGCGGGAAGACGCCGCCGAGGAGGTCGTACGGGAGATCGAGGACCGCGTCGAGCACGAGGACGAGGTCGATCTGGAGGATCCCGAGCAGACGATCACCGTCCACCAGCGCAAGACCATCGGGCTGCCGACGATCGCACGGACGGTGTTCGCGACCTACCCCCGCCGTACGGTGCTGTGCCTGGGGATGTTCGTCGGGCAGGCGTTCCTCTACAACGCGTTCTTCTTCACCTTCGGCGACACTCTGCAGACGTTCCTCGGAGTCGGGCAGACCGGCTGGTACCTCGCCGCGTTCGCGCTCAGCAACTTCGCGGGCGCGCTGATCCTCGGGCCGCTGTTCGACAAGGTCGGCCGTGTCCCGATGATCTCGTCGACGTACATCGTCTCCGGCGTCGTGCTCGCTGTCGCCGGGTTCGTGCTGGGCGACCTGACCGCGCTCACGCTCACCGTGTTCGGGATCGTCGCCTTCTTCTTCGCGTCTGCCGGCGCAAGCTCGGCCTACCTGACGGCCAGCGAGGTGTTCCCGATGGAGACCCGCGCGCTCTGCATCGCCTTCTTCTACGCGATCGGAACGGCGGTCGGCGGGATCACCGGGCCCCTGATCTTCGGTCGGCTGATCGAGAGCGCGAGCAACGCCGGCGACATCACCGGGATCGCGCCCGGCTACTTCCTCGGCGCCGCCCTGATGGTCCTCGGGGGGATCATGGCGCTGTTCCTCGGTGTGAAGGCAGAGCAGCAGTCGCTCGAGGACATCGCCACCCCATTGACCGCGCAGGACGACGACTGACAACTTCCCGCCCGGCGCGCAGGCTGGTCGCTACGTTCGGGTGTTGTGCACGATCACGGTCGTCTGCACCCGCACCACGCCGATCCGGTGGGCAGCATCGACGGGCGGCGGCGTACGGTCGCGCTCGCGACGCTGTGCCTGTGCGCCCTGACCGCCGGGGTCGATCTCACGATCACCAACGTCGCGGTCCCGTTCATCGGGCGCGCGCTGGACGCATCCACGAACGAGCTGCAATGGGTCGTCGCCTCGTACAGCATCGTCCTCGCCGGCTTGCTCGTGCTCGGCGGCGCTGCCGCCGACCGGTACGGCCGACGGCGGGTGTTCCTGGTGAGCTACGCGCTGTTCGCCGTGGCTTCCTTGGTGGCCGCCTTCAGCCCGTCGGTCGGCCTGCTGATCGCGGCCCGGGCCCTGATGGGGGTCGGTGCGGCGGGGGTCACCGCGCCGGCCCTCGCGATCATCGCCTCGATGTACGCCCCCGAGGAACGCGGCCCGGCGATCAGCACGTTCGTCGTGTTCGGAGCATCCGGGCTCGCCGTCGGACCGATCGCCGGCGGGCTGCTCCTCGACCACTTCTGGTGGGGATCGGTGTTCCTGGTCAACGTGCCGGTGGTGGCGCTCGGCGTGATCGTCGGCGCCCGGACGATCGCCGAGTCGCGAGCGCCTGAGCCACCGGGCGGCTACAGCGATCTCGACGTGGGCGGCGCGATCGCGTCGGTCGTGGGGCTGGGCGGCGTGCTGTTCGCGGTGATCGAAGGGCCGGAGCGCGGCTGGCTGTCCCCGGTCGTGCTCGTGGCGTTCGCCGTCGGCGCGGTCGCGCTGGCCTGGTTCGTACGACGGCAGCTGCGGGCTTCCGCGCCGCTGTTCGACGTCCGGATCCTGCGGCGCCCCGCCGTCCTGGCCGGCTCCGTGACGCTCCTGGTGGCGTACCTGGTCTTCAACTCCTTCCTCTTCCTCACCCCGCAGGACCTCCAGGACGTCCGCGGTGAGTCGATCGTGACGGTCGGTGTCCTGCTCGTTCCTTTCGCCGCCGTGTTCGGTGCGTGCTCGCTGCGGGCCCACCGGGTCCTGGCGCGGCTCGGTCCCCGCTGGACGATCACGTCCGGCCTGCTCGTGTGCGCTACCGCGGCGGCGGCCCTCGCCGCCACGGTCGGAGGTCCGACGTGGTCGTCGGTCGGGGCCTCGGTCCTGCTGGGCGCCGGGCTGTCGGTGCTGATCGCTCCGCCGTCGACGGTCGTCATGAACGACCTGCCTCCCGCGAAGGCGGGCCACGGGTCCTCGCTGAACTTCGTCAGCCGGTTCGTCGGCGCCGCCGTCGGCGTGGCGGTCGTCGGGTCGGTGCTCGCGAGCCTGTACGCGTCCGACCTCGCCGCGGCCTCGGGCGGTTCGGGATCGCTCGACGCGAGCCAGGCCGACCGTGCGGACGGGTCGCTGCAGGGCGCGCTCGAGGTCGCCGACGGCCTCGGTCGTACGGACGGTGACGCCCTCGCAGCAGCGGCCCGCGACGCGTTCGACCGCGGTGCGCTCGTGGCGTACCTCGTGATCGCCGTCGTCGCACTGCTCGTGGCGGCGATCGCGTGGGCTGCGCTCCGCCACGTCGACGAGTCGTCCGGTCGGAGTGCGCCCAACGAATCGTGATCCGACTGAGACGCTTCTCCCGCTCGCGACATGGAGAAGATGAGGGACCACGAACGGAGCGCCATGACGACCGAGCCGCCGAGCGAGACCGACCACCCCGGTCGGGAGCCCGACGACGACCGCCTGCTGCTGGCCCGGATGCGCCGCGGTGACCGCGACGCGCTCGGCTTGCTCTACGAACGCCATGTGCGTCCCGTCTACTGGCAGGCCTACCGCGTCGTCGGCGTCGACGCCGATGCCGAGGAGGTCGTCCAGGACGTCTTCGTCACCGCGTGGCGGCGGCGTGACGACATCCACGTCGTCGACCGCTCGGTCCTGCCGTGGCTGCTCGCGACCGCGAAGTACACCGCGCTCAACCACCAGCGCCGCCGGCGACGCCGTGCCTGGGCCGAGCTGGACGAGAACGTCGCCAGCATCCACCCGGGCCCGGACGACGTGGTCGTCGCGGACCTCGTCCTCGAGCGGGTGCACGAGCACGTCCGCTCGCTGTCGACTCTCGACCAGCGGTTGTTCTCGCTGTGCGTCGCCGGCGACCGGTCGTACGCCGAGGCGGCCGACGAGCTCGGCGTCACCCACGGCACGGTCCGCAACCGCGTGTCCCGGATCCGCAGCCGGGTGCGCACCGCCACCGAGGACCTGAGGGGGCCCGCATGACCACCCCGCCCACCCTTCCCGAGCTGACCGACGTCCAGGTGGACCGGATGTACGCAGCGATCGCCGCCGAGGTCGATCGCACCGAGACCCGCCACCGCCGCCGCCGTACGGTCGGGCTCGCCGCCGCTGCGCTCGTGGCCGTCGCCGGTGTCGGGTCCGTCGTGGTCGGGCCGATCCTTCAGGACCAGTCGTCGGGTGACTTCTCGGTCTCGTCCGACGGGGACTCGGGCGCGGTCGCCGAGCGGGCGCCGACCGAGTCGGGCGGCGCCGTCTCCGACGAGGCCGCCCCCGGCGACGGATCGGCCGGCGCCGATGAGGACGGCGGTGTCGCCGGGACGGCGGACGCCGTCACCGACCGCGAGATCGTCACCACCGCGTACGCGACCGTCGAGGTCGAGCGCCCGCGTGAGGCGGCCGACGACCTGGTGGCGTGGGCCGAGGCGGCGGGCGGGCGACTGGAGAGCCGGTCCGAGTCGGGCTCGGGCGACGCACAGCACGCCACGGTGTGGCTGCGGGTCCCGGCCGACCGGGCGACCGACGCGACCGACCATCTCGACGAGCTCGGGACCGTGGCCACGCTCGAGGTGACCTCGGACGACGTGACCGCCCAGGGCCGGGACCTGGACGCTCGGATCTCCGCCCTCCAGGTCTCCGTGGAACGTCTCGAGACCCTCATGTCCCAGGCGTCGTCGACGGACGACCTGCTGCGGGCCGAGCGGGCGCTGTCTCAGCGCCAGGCGGAGCTGGACTCGCTGCAGGCGCAACGCCGCAGCCTGACCGACCAGGTCGCGATGTCCTCGGTGCAGGTCGACCTGATCGAGCCCGACCCGCAGGAGGCGCCCAGCCCGACCGGGTTCCTCGGAGGCCTCGCCGACGGGTGGGACGCGATGCTCGCGGTCGCCGGCACGACGGTCGCGGTGGTCGGGTTCGTGCTGCCGTGGGCGGTTGCGTTGGCGGTGCTGGTCGCCGCGCTCCTCGCCGCCCTGCGGATCCGGCGCCAGGCCTAGACCTTTTCGGGAACGCGGACCCGAGTCTCGACATTGCCGCTGCTCGGGCCACCGCGATGTCGAGAGGCCGGTCCGCAGCACGGAGATGTCGAGACTCGCGTCGCCGTACCCGCCGTCAGGCGGTCTGGTCGCCGACCGGGTCGAGCACGATGACTTCCGGCGGAGCCGCGAGAAGCTCGCCGAGCGCCGCGGACAGCGCCACGAACTCGTCGGACGAGCCGTGGGCCCGCAGCGCGTCGGTCGTCTCGTACGCCTCGATCATCACGTACTCGGTCTCGCTCTTGCGGCGGCGCTGGAGGTCGTAGCGAAGGCATCCGTCGTGGGCGAGCATCGCGGAGCGGACCTCCGCGATCGCCTGCTCGAGCGCGGGTCCGCTGCCGGGCTTCGTGGTCAGGAGCGCGACGACGTTGAGGGTCATGGAGGGCCTTCCGGTCCGGGGCGGGTCTGGCACGTGGTCGAGTGCATCACATCACGTCTCCGGCGCGGGTCGCCTAAGGTGCTCGTGCGGCACCGTGTCGCCCCACCGGAGGAGGACCGCATGCGTACTCGCACCCTCGGCACCCGCGGACCGGAGGTCTCGGCCGTCGGGCTGGGTTGCATGGGCATGTCCCAGGGGTTCGGGCCTGCGCCGGACCGCAGCGCGATGATCGCATTCCTGCGCAGCGCGGTCGAGCACGGCGTGACGTTCTTCGACACCGCCGAGGTGTACGGCCCGTTCGTGAACGAGGCGCTCGTCGGTGATGCGCTGGCCGCGGTGCGCGACGAGGTCGTGATCGCGACGAAGTTCGGCTTCGTCTTCGGAGAGGACGGCTCGTCGCGGCTGTCCAGCCGACCCGACGACATCCGCAACGCCGTCGACGGCTCCCTGACGCGGCTGCGGACCGACGTCATCGACGTGCTCTACCAGCACCGCGTCGACCCCGATGTGCCGATCGAGGAGGTCGCGGGCACGGTCGCGGAGCTCGTGGAGGCAGGCAAGGTGCGGCACTTCGGCCTGTCCGAGGCCGGCGTCGGCACGATCCGGCGCGCGCACGCGACCTTCCCGGTGACGGTGCTCCAGAGCGAGTACTCGCTGTACTGGCGTGAGCCCGAGGCCGAGATCCTGCCGACGCTGGAGGAGCTCGGCATCGGCTTCGTCCCCTTCAGCCCGCTGGGCCGGGGGATCCTGACCGGGCAGGTGACGGCGTCCACCGAGTTCGGCGAGGGTGACATCCGGGCGACGCTGCCGCGGTTCTCCGACGACGTGCGCGAAGCCAACCTCCGGCTCGCCGAGCAGGTCGGCGCGATCGCGACGCGGGCCGGCGCCACCCCCGGGCAGGTGGCCCTCGCGTGGCTGCTCGCGCAGAAGGCGTGGATCGTGCCGATCCCCGGGACCCGTCGGCTCGGTCGGCTCGAGGAGAACCTCGGCGCCGCGGACGTGGTGCTCACCGATGAGCAGCTCGCTGAGCTCGACGCCGCCGCGGACAGCCTGCCGATCGAGGGCGAACGCTACCCCGAGGCGATGCTGCGGATGATCGACCGCTGACGGCGGCGTTCCGAGGGCGGCAGGGCGTACGGCGCCCCGCGGCCGATCAGTCCGCGTCGGGCAGCGGGGCGGTGAGGTAGCGCTGGACGGTCGGGGCGATCGACGCGACCGCTGCGGCCGGGCTGAGCGCGACCACCGGCGGCAGCCGCAGGATGTCGCGACAGAGCGCGAGTCCGAGCATCTGGGTCGCGATCAGGCCGGCTCGTCGCGGCGCCTCGTCCATCCGCTCGTCGGGGAGCACGGAGACGATCGTCGCGACCAGCTGCTCGGCGAACATGCGGTGCATCGTCTCCGCCATCTGCTCGTCGTCGATCGCGGCACGCAGCAGCATGAGCAGCGTGTCGTCGTCCGGGTCCTCCCAGCGTGCGACGAAGTGGGTGACCAGCTGGTGGCCCCGTCTGCTCCGGGCGACCCGGCTCAGCTCGGGTAGTCGCAGGTCGAGGTCGGCCGCGGCCGCGAACAGCTGCTGCTTGCTCCCGAAGTACCGCATCACCATCGCCGGATCGATCCCCGCGTCGGCGGCGACCGCCCGCACGGTGGCCCGGCGGTAGCCCTCGGTCGTGAACCGCGTGCGCGCCGCATCGAGGATCGCCTGCTTCGTCGCCTCCGCGCTGCGCGGTCGCGAGGTTGTCGGGGTCTGCGGAGCAGCCATCGCGGTCCCTCGTCTCGTCATCGGCGGTGCCCACACCGTACGGCGGTCAACGTTCGTTGACAAGCGAATCGAGGTTGCGAGGACGGGGTGTACCGCTGGCGGCTGAAGCTAGAGCACGCCATCGAATCATCTCGGTTAGACGTATAGTATTGTCTCGCTTTTACCCATACTATTGTCTCGTTTAGGCCTAGAGGATGGTCTCGGTGCCTGCGAGGGAGCAGCGACGTGCATGACTACCGAACGCGTGTGGCGGACGGGGATCTCGCCGACCGGATGAGATGGGCGGGTGCCGTTCTCATCGAGGGTCCTAAGGCTTGCGGGAAGACCGCCACGGCCGAGCGTGTGGCGGCAACGACGTTCCAGATGGACACCGACATGGGCGCCCAGGCTCTGGTGCAGACGGCACCGGAGGTTCTGCTCGGCGCACACGCGCCGGTGCTCTTCGACGAGTGGCAGATCACCCCGTCCTTGTGGAATCTCGTTCGTCGCGAGGTCGACAACCATCGGGCTCGTGGCCGATTCATCCTCACTGGATCGGCGACGCCTGATGACGATGCTGCACGACACACAGGGGCTGGTCGGTTCTCTCGGCTGGAGATGCGGCCCATGAGCCTCTTCGAGGGTGGGGTCTCGAACGGTCAGGTGTCGCTGCGTGGACTGTTCGATGGCGACTTCGCGCCGACACTCGACCCGGGGGTCACGGTGCCTGAGCTGGTGGAGCGCATGGTGGTCGGCGGTTGGCCCGACTTGTTGGATGCGCCCGTCCGCGAGGCTCAACGTTGGATGTCCGACTACTTGCGCACCGTCGTCGAGATCGACCTGCCGCGGCTCGGTGTCAGGCGGGATCCCGAGAGCCTCATGCGAATGCTCCGTTCCCTCGGGCGTGGCGTAGGGACCGGGCTGACTGCGAAGGCGGTGGCATCGGATGTCGGCGGCCCCGATGGCCCAGCCCGGCAGGAGACGGTGGCGAGGTACCTCGATGCGCTCCGCAGGCTGATGCTCACCGAGGACGTTCCGGCCTGGGCGCCGCACATGCGCGCCACTACGCCGCTGAGAAAGGCCGCGACGCGCTTCATGGCAGATCCTTCCCTCGGGATTGCTTCGCTGGGTGCGGGGCCGACGCAGCTGCTGCGGGACCTCAACGCAGCCGGGTTCCACTTCGAGGGGCTCGTCGCGCGAGATCTCCGTGTCTACGGTCAGCCCCTGGGTGGGCGACTGTGGCATTGGCGCGACAACAACGGGCACGAGGTCGACTTCGTCATCACGCTCGACGACGGTCGCTGGGGTGCACTCGAGGTGAAGATGAACCCGGAGGCAGTTGACTCCGCGGCCGACTCGCTCCTGAGGTTCGTCCAGAAGGTCGACACGAGCAAGGTTGGTCTGCCGGAGTTCATGGGAGTGGTGACGACGCGGTCGTCAGCGATCCGACGTCGCGACGGCATTCTCGTTCTACCCGTCGCAGCGCTCGGCCCATGAAGTCGGGGTGCGGCCGGTCCAAGCCATCGTCGGGCTCGTGCGCCGCACGGTGGGTCAACAGCCGTTGACAACCAGGCCGCGGCCATGCATGCTGGGGACGGGGTTCAGGTCAACATGTGTTGGCATAGGGAGTGCGGATGACCCGAGCGCAGGAGATTGCACGATGAGGCCGGCGGCCTCGCGGATCGGGAGCGCTGCGTTCTTCCTCGCCGCGCCCGGCACGACCGCCGGTCTGATCCCGTGGGTGATCACCGGCTGGTCGATGCCCGACGACGGCACCCTGCGTACGGCGTCGGTGGCCGTCGGCTCGGCGGTCGTCGTGGTCGGGCTGGTCCCGGTCGTCGATGCGTTCGTGCGCTTCGCCCGCGCGGGCGGCACCCCGATGCCGGCAGCGCCGACCGAGCGACTCGTCGTGGACGGCTTCAACCGCTGGATGCGCAACCCGATGTACGCGGGGGTGACGCTGGTGATCGCCGGCCAGGCGCTCGTCTTCGGGTCGTGGGCGGTGCTCGCGTACGCCGGCCTGTTCTGGGCCGTGACGGCGTCCTTCGTGCGGTGGTACGAGGAGCCGACGCTGCTGCGGACCTACGGCGAGGCCTACCGGCGCTACCGCGAGGCCGTGCCGGCGTGGTGGCCGCGCCGGCGTCGACGGAGTGTCACCACTCAGCCGAACCAGCCGTAAGCCCTCACCCGGATCATCGTCCGGTCACAGAATCACACGGTGGGCCCCGTGGGACTCGAACCCACAACCCGCGGATTAAAAGTCCGCTGCTCTGCCGATTGAGCTAGAGGCCCCGGGCGGGTGGCCCGATCACGGCGGCCAGTATGCCGTACGCGCCCGGTGCGCGAGACCGCGCCGACAGCTCACTCGCCCCGCAGGAGCGACGGCGACGGGTCGTACGGCAGGTAGCCGAGCGACCACGGATCGAGCTGGCGGAGCTGGTTCAGCGTGCTGATGTTGCGGACCATGAGGTCGTTCGCGCGCCGCCCGACTGCGGTCGAGGTGACGTTCGCCGGCGTGTAGTACCAGGTGTCGGCGTACCCGTCGCCGTCGGTGTCGAGACACTGCCACTCGGCGTAGCGGTCCTGGTTGGCGTCGTAGTACATCCGCTCGCCGGCACCGTTCGCGTCGAGGTCCAGCAGGAACGCCTCGAGGTAGCCGTTCTCGTCCTGGTCGAGCGCGACCGCGATCGGCTTGCGCCGCGCGAAGATGGCGATGCGCTCGTAGAGCCCGTTGCGGTTGTCGTCGAACAGGATCGCGTCGCGTCGCCCGTCCGCCTGACGGTCGATGTTGTAGTCCTTGATCCCGTCGCCGTCGCCGTCAGCCATCCAGATCCGTGGAGCCCGCAGGTGCTTCGCACGCTCGAGCCGGCTGGCGCGGAGGCGTCGGGTCGCGAGCGCGCGGACCCGGATGCGCTTGGACTTCTTGGGCAGGGCCCGGTGGGCGCGGTTCTTCCGCAGCCGCACGACCACGGACCGCGTCCGCTTCTTCCTCCCCACGCGGTACGAGATGCGTGCCTTGCGGGCGTTGCTGCGGACCTTGACCGCGACCTTGCCGCGTCCGACGCGGCGCCACGTGGCCTTCAGGCGGGCCCGCTTCTTGCGCCGCCGCTCCTCGGCCGCGTCGGCGACACCCGCGGTGCGTGCCGTCGTGCCGCCGGCCCCCGCGGCCGCAGCGCTTGACGTCGTCGTCTCCGCGGACGCTGTGGCGGCGGCTGTCTCGAGGCAGAACGCGGTCAGCACGAGCGGAACGACGAGAACGAGAGCGGTTCGACCCATGACGGCCTCCTCACCGGTCCGCTCAACCTAGGCGGGCCGCATGGGCGACTTGACCGGATTTCACCGATCCGGCCGAGGGCACCCTCGCGCGTTCGGTGCAAGTGCCGAGCCGAGGCGCCGTGGGGATGCCACGCTGCGCACAGGAGGGTCGCGGGCCGAGACGTCGGCGGGACGCCGGGCGCCGCGGCGACGTGCGATGGCAGAGCGGCTTCCGATCATCTACGTCCGCGGCTTCGGCGGCGGTCAGCGGGGGATCGACTCCCTCGTCGACGACCCGTTCTACGGCTTCAACGTCGGCTCCACCCACGTACGGGTCGGCCCGAAAGGGGCCCCGCGGTTCCACCAGTTCGAGGGGCCGTTGCTGCGCCTGATGAACGAGGACCGCTACAACCTCGCGGTCGGCGGCAACCAGCAGCAGCTCCTGCTGGACGCCGGTGCCGGCGAGCTCGCGCCGGACTCGCTGTGGGTGTACCGGTTCTACGACCGCAACTCCAGCACGTTCGGCGAGGAACCCGAGCCGTACGAGATCGCACGGGCGGCACAGGGGCTCGCCGACTTCATCGCCCTGGTCCGGGAGAAGACCGCAGGCGCCCCGATGGTTAACCTCGTGGCGCACTCGATGGGCGGACTGATCTGCCGGGCGGCGATCCAGAAGCACCTCGACGACCCGGCGTCGGTGGTCTCGAAGCTCTGCACGATCGGCACACCGCACGGCGGGATCGACCCGAAGCTCGGCGGGGGGATCGGGGACTGGGTGATCAAGACGTTCGGTCCGGCCGGCTCGGACATCTTCGCCCCGGAGGTGATGGCCGGCTACATGGTTCCGGAGTCGGAGCTGTCCGACGCGAAGCCGGCGGAGGACTGGGACCCCCGCACGATGCTGAACGGCTTCCCGACCGACCGGGTGCTGTCGATCGCCGGGACGAACGCACGTGACTACGAGGTCGCGCTCGGCCTGTCGGCGAAGGCCATGGGCGAGCAGAGCGACGGCCTGGTCGCGATCCGCAACGCCGTCGTGCTGGGGTCGGCCCGCGCGTACGTCCACCGCTCGCACTCGGGCCGGTACGGGCTGGTGAACTCCGAGGAGGTCTACCAGAACCTGAAGCGGTTCCTGCTCGGCAGCCTCCGCGTCGACTTCCACCTCGCTGGCCTGGATCCGGCACGGCTCACCGCCGACGACGACCGGACCTGGCAGGCCGACGTGAAGCTCGCGATCCGGGAGCTCCCCGTCCTCGTCCACGAGCAGACCGCCGCACACCACTGCCCGGTCGACCTGGAGAAGCTGACCGAGGCCGAGACGCCGCTCCTCACCGTCTTCCTCGCACCCGGCTCGAAGTCGACGATCCGCTACGCCCTGAACCTGCGGCTCGCATCGCTCGTCGCCCGCGGCGGCTGGTTCAACTTCGGCGACCACCTCGAGCAGATCGCCGACTGGGACGACAGCCTGCTCGTCGAGCTCGAGATCAAGCCGGTCGGCGACCCCGAGGCCGGCAACGTCGTCGGCGGTGCGTGCGCGTGGAACAGCGAGCTGGCCGGGCCCGTCCGCTCCTCGACCCTGGCCCCGAACGTGATGGAGTGGACCGGCGGGAGCGAGAACGGCTGGAGCGGCGTCGTGCAGCTCCCCGAGACGGCGAGGACGCTGCTCGGCCCCGACGCCCACCTCCGGTTCGACGCGCGGCTGTGGTGACCGGGCCGCTGCTGACCGTCGGCGAGCAGCGCACCGTGCGGGTGGCGTCACGACCGCGCTGGGTCGCGACCGGCGCCGTGCTCGTCGCGGGCGGGTCGTACGACCTCACCGCCACCGGCACGTGGACCGACTGGCGGACCGAGTGCGGACCGGACGGGTACGCGTCGCCGAACCGCGTGCTCCGTTGGGCGGAGCGGCTGAGGCGGCACCGCGAAGCGGACTGGTTCACGCTGATCGGCACCGTCGGGTCGAACGGCGCGGCGACGTTCGCCATCGGCTCCGGGACGACCCACCTCGCCGAGGCCGGCGGCGAGCTGCGGTGCTTCGCCAACGACGTCGCGTGGTTCGGGTTCAACAACAGCGGCGCGGTCGAGCTGACGATCCGCCGCACCGCGTGACGGCCACCGCACGTCGCCGTCTGGACGAGCGGAGTCGGGCATGTCGGTGCAGAATCGGGCCACCGCGGGTGTCGTCCCCGTCGCCCCGCCCGGTGAGAGGAAGCCCCCATGCGATCGTCCCGTCGAGCCGGTGCCCTCGCCGGCGCCGCCCTGATGTCGGCCGCTGTCCTGGTCGCGGCCCCCGCTGCCGCGGATCCCCCTGATCGCGACCGGTTCAGCGTGCGCTCCGCCAAGGACGGCACGCACCCCGGATCCCTGACCGCGAAGGCTGCCCGGTGGGCGGCGAAGCACGGCGCCGGCGTCGGAGATCCACTGCCGATGCCGAGCTCGTACCCCTACCAGCCGCAGCTCACCGTGTTCCCCGAGACAGAGCCGGACGCGGCCGACACCGGCAACCTCGTCGGGTACGACCAGATCGCTCCGATGCTGAACGACCTGATGGCCGGCTCGGACCGCGTCTCGACGCAGGTCGTCGGGCAGTCGACGCAGGGCCGCGACCTCTACCTGGTGACGCTCACCGCACCCGAGAGGCGCCACGAGACCCGGCTCCAGACGGCGTGGCGGGACGAGATCCGCGAGCACCCGAGACTCGCCGAGCGTGACCGGCTCCTCCAGAAGCACTACAAGACGCCGATCTGGATCAGCGCCAACATCCATGGCAACGAGTGGGAGGGCACCGACGCGGCGCTGCAGTACATCGAGCAGCTCGCCACTGCTCCGTGGTCGCAGGTCCGGGATCTGCTCAGCGAGCACCGGATCTACTTCAGCCTCACCCTGAACCCGGACGGGCGCACGATCGGGCAGCGCGCGACCGCGCTCAACCTCGACGAGAACCGCGACATGGTCACGAACACCACGCCCGAGTCGGTCTCGTTCGTCCGCACGGCGCAGGCCGTCCAGGCGCTGTACGCCGCGGACTTCCACGGCTACACCCGGGTCCTGCAGGTCGAGCCCTGCGGACCGCCGCACGGCGACGACTACGAGTACGACCTGTTCATCCCGCACGGGTACGCGCTCTCGCTCCAGGTGGAGCAGGACGTCGTCGCGGCCGACATCCCGGGCAACACGTACTACGACGTGACGACCGGGCAGGTCGTGGACGAGAACACCGGACCCGACACGGCGCACATCAAGATCCCGTACCGCGACACCCCGTCCGGCTGGGACGACTACCCGCCGATCTTCACCGCGCAGTACGCCGCGTTCTCCGGAGCGGTCACCTCGACCGTGGAGCTGCCGAAGTCGCGCCCGAACGGGAGCTCGCAGACGCCGGAGAACGCCGTGGTGAACACCGCCGTCGCGCTGCAGACCATGCAGAGCCTGGTCGACTACGTCGAGACGAACGACGACGCGATGCTCGACGACCAGATCGAGTTCTTCCGCCGGGCGGGATCCGGCGCGCCGCGCGTCGCGCTGACCTCGGAGAACCTCGACGAGGTGGCCGGCCCCGACGAGTGGAAGGCCGAGTGGGACGCGGCCGACGACCAGAACGCGGTCACCTATCCGCGGGCGTTCGTGATCCCGACGGGTTCGGGTCAGCGCTCGAGCAGCGACGCGCGGTTCCTCGTCGAGCGGCTCCAGCTGCACGGGGTCGAGGTCGGGCGGCTCGTGCGCACCAGCCGCATCGACGGCACCACGTACCCGGCCGGGTCGTACGTCGTCGACATGCACCAGCCGCGACGCAACCTGGCGCACAACCTGCTCGCGGCGGGCAGCGACATCTCGGACAAGGTCCCGAGCATGTACGACGTGTCGGCGTGGAGCTGGGGCTACCTGTGGGGCGCGACGGTCGAGCCGGTCGGGACGACCGGGAGCGGCTCCCTCCCGTGGACCCGCCCGGCCACCCGTCACGACGCCGACGGGGACGTCCCGCGGTCGAAGGCCGCTCTGACCTTCGACCTCGCCGGCGTCGGCGACTTCCAGGCACTGAACGCCCTGCTCGAGGACGGGATCGCCGTGTCGCAGCTGTCCGACGGTTCGGCGCTCGTGGACGACGGCTCGGCCGGCCGCCGGGCGGCGGCCGAGGCCGCCGACGAGTTCGGCGTCGACTTCGAGACGGCCTCGAAGCGCGACCTCGCCGAGGTGCGGTCCGGCCGGGCGAAGGGGCTGGAGGACCTCACCGTGGGCTGGACCGGGAGCCAGGACGACCTGCTGTCGCTCACCCAGCTCGGCTTCGACGACCTGGTCGAGCTGGACGAGGCCGAGCTGGCCGCGGACCCGTCGATCCTCGACGACGTCGACGTGATGTGGCTCGGGTCCGGCCTGTCCTTCGGCGCCGGTGAAGAAGCCGGTGCGGCGGCGCTGGACGCCTACGTCGCCGACGGCGGCGGGATCGTCGGCCGCGGGACGGGCGCGTTCTCGACCGCGACCGATCTCGGTCTGATGTCGGGCACCGCCGTGAGCGGCAACCGGTCCGGCAACGGGATCGTCACCGTCGACACCGTCGACGACGGGGTACTGTCGGCGTACCCGCAGGGCCACGCCTTCGTGTACCCGGCGATCTGGTTCGCCGGCCTGGGGACGGGCACCACCGTCGAGCAGGCGTACGGCGCGGACCCGCTGGTGGCGGGGCACTGGCGGCCGAGCGGGAGCGGCGGCAACGGGCCGGCCGACTCCGCAGGCCAGGCGGCGGTCGTCTCCGCGGCGTCCGACTCCGGCGCGAAGGCGCTCGTGTTCGGGACGTCGGTGGTGTTCCGGACGCACCCCAAGGGCGGGATGAGCCAGGTGGCGACCGGACTGTTCTGGGCCTCGCCCGACGGCGACGGGGTTCCGGCGCCGTGACGACCGCGGTGTGACACTGGGGCACCGAACTGTCAGACTGGTTCGGTGCCCCAGCTGAGTCCAGCCCGCCGCGCGCAGGTCCTCGGCCCGGCGTTGCGGGTCTTCGCCCGCAACGGCTACCGCGCGACCTCGATGCAGCTGCTGGCCGACGCGACGGAGCTGTCCCGCCCGGCGCTCTACCAGTACTTCCCGAACAAGCGAGGCGTGTTCCGGGCCGCGGTGGCGTTCGCCCTCGACGGCGCGGTCCACGACGTACGCGCGGCGGCCGCCGGTGCCGGTCCGCCTCGGCAGCGTCTGCTCGACGTTCTGAGGCATGTTCTCGTCTTCTACGACGGTCCCGAGCTGGGTCGGATCCGTGCCGAGCTGATCGACCAGACGTACGCCCAGGCGGGCGATCTCTGGGAGGGTTTCGAGACCGCGCTCCTCGATGCCGTCGAGCGCGTCCTGTGCGAGGCCGGGGTCGGGGAGGCGGACGAGACGGCGGTCGTCGTGGTCTACGGCGTCGAGGGGATCGCCCTGAAGTCGACGGACCGCACCGCCCGCGACCGCGCCGTCGCCCGGCTCGTCGACCTCGCGCTCACCGCATCCACCCGCTGACATTATTGCGGATTTGTGTCAGGATCGCTCCACCCGACCACAGGAGCGACCGATGGACATCACCGAGGCACGCCAGACCTTCGCCCGACTGCGCGAGACCGACGGCACGGTCGACCCCGACGAGCTCGACGCCGTCTGGGCAGCGCTCGACGTCGTCCGGCCCGAGGCGCTGCTCGGTCGGTGGAAGGGCGGTGAGTTCGTCACCGGCCACCGGATGAACGGGATGCTGGAGCGGATCGGGTGGTACGGCAAGACCTTCTCGTCGCTGGACGACGCGCAGCCGCTGGTCTGCCGCGGGTCCGACGGCGAGCTGTACTCCGACCTGACGACCGGCAAGGGCGCCGCGAGCCTGTGGATGGTGGAGTTCCGTGGCGAGTCGACCGCGACCATGGTCTACGACGGCCAGCCGGTGCTCGACCACTTCAAGCAGGTCGACGAGTCCACCGTGCTCGGCATCATGAACGGCAAGGGCGTCCTCGACGACGAGCGGCACTTCTACTTCTTCCTCGAGCGCGCGTGAGCGCCCGTACGGCCCGCGCCGCGATCGTCGAACGACCGGGTGGACCGTTCGTGCTCGACGAGATCGAGGTCGACGGGCCGCAGGACGACCAGGTCCTGGTCCGGATCGACGCCGTCGGGCTCTGCCACACCGACATCAGCACCCGGGCGATGCTCACCGAGCGGCTGCTCCCGGCCGTCCTCGGCCACGAGGGCGCGGGCGTGGTCGAGGCCGTCGGGAGCCGGGTCCGCGGGGTCGGCCCGGGCGACCACGTGGTCTGCACCTTCCGCAGCTGCGGGTCGTGCACCTCCTGCACGACCGGGGCTCCGGCGTACTGCACCGCACGGGGCCTGAACAGCCTCGGCGGCCGCGCCGCCGGCACCAGCGCTCTGACGCGCCGCGGCGAGCGGCTCAACGGCGGGTTCTTCGGGCAGTCCAGCTTCGCGAGGTACGCCCTCGCGTACGAGTCGAACGTCGTCACGGTCCCCGCCGGTGTTCCGGCCGGCGTCGCCGCGCCGCTCGGGTGCAGCGTCCAGACCGGAGCAGGAGCCGTGCTCAACGTGCTCCGTCCCACGGCCGGTGAGCCGGTCGTCGTGCTGGGCACGGGCGCGGTCGGCATGGCGGCCGTGATGGCGGCCGTGGCCTCCGGCGCCGACGTGATCGCGGTCGACCCCGTGGCGTCGCGCCGCACGCTCGCCGTCGAGCTCGGTGCCCGCGCAGCCCTCGATCCGGTCGACGACCCGGTCGGTGCGGTCCGCGACCTCACCGACGGGGGCGCTGCCTGCGCGGTCGACACCACCGGGCGGCCGGAGGTCGTCGCGTCCGCACTCGACCTGCTCGGCCCCCGCGGCCGGCTCGCCGTGCTGGGGATCGGGCAGTCGTTCCCGGTCGAACCGATGACCCTGATGTCCAAGGGCATCACCGTGCGAGGCGTGATCGAAGGCGACTCCGTGCCCGAGGTCTTCATCCCGCGGCTGCTCGCGCTGCACGCCGACGGCCGGCTGCCGCTGGAGCGGATCATCACCCGGATGCCCTTCGAGACGATCGAGGACGCGGTCGCGGCGAGCGCGTGCGGCGACGTGATCAAGCCGGTCCTCACCTTCGGGTGAGGCGGAATGGCTGGGTCGTCGAACCCGTTGTGCGGGGCATGAGAGCCATCGCCTACGACGAGTTCGGCAGCGCCGACGTGCTGCACCTGCGCGACCTCCCCGACCCGCACCCCGGCCCGGACACCGTGGTCGTCCGTGTGGTCGCGGCCGGAGTCAACCCGGTGGACTACAAGGTCCGCGAGGGCTACCTCCAGGGGCTGATCGACGTCGACTTCCCCGCCGTCCCGGGGTGGGACGTCGCCGGCGTGGTCGAGCAGGTCGGTCTCGACACGCCGGAGCTGCAGGTCGGTGACGAGGTGTTCGCCTACGCCCGCAAGGACACGGTCGGCGGCGGCACGCTCGCGGAGCGGGTCGCGGTGCCGGTCCGGACGGTCGCCCGCAAGCCGGCGTCGATCGGGTTCGAGGAGGCCGCGGCCGTGCCGCTGGCCGGGCTGACGGCCCTCCAGACCGTCCGACGGTCGGGGCTGGGCGAGGGATCGACGGTCCTGGTCCACGCGGCGGCCGGCGGTGTCGGCTCGTTCGCCACGCAGCTCGCCGTCCACGCCGGTGCGCGGGTGGTCGGGACCGCGTCGGAGCCGAACCACCCGTACCTGCGGGAGCTCGGCGCCGAGCCGATCACGTACGGCGCCGGGCTGGTCGACCGTGCGCGCGCCCTCGCGCCGGACGGGTACGACGTGATCCTCGACTACGTCGGCGGCGACGCCGTCGAGACGGCCGGCGAGCTGCTCGCCGACGGCGGGACGGTCGTGTCGATCACGGACGCTCGCGCGCGAGACGAGCTGGGCGGCGAGTACGTCTGGGTGCGTCCTGACCCCGACGACCTCACCGCTCTCGCGGGGCTGATCGACGCCGGCGCGGTCCGCGTCGAGGTGGCGCAGGTCTTCGATCTCGCCGACGCGGCGGACGCGCACCGGGCGGTGGAGACCGGCCACACCCGCGGCAAGGTCGTCGTCCGGGTCGGCTGACCGGTCGAAGGCGCGACCCCGGGACCGGGTGGTCCCGGGGTCGCCTCCCGGACGGGCGTCCCTCAGACGAGGCCGACCGCCGCGGTGAAGGTGCCGGTGGGATCGGCGTCCGCCATGACCTCGGCGAGCAGGGCGCGGTCGCTGTACGAGGCGGTGCGCTCGAGGGTGTCCCAGGCCGCGACCAACGTCGACGCCACCGAGCCGGCGGTCCACGGGCGCAACGTGGCAGCGACGCCGTCGAACGCGTCCCGGATCACGGCCTCGACGGCCGGGTCGGGCACCAGCGCGAGTGCCGTGGCGACGAACGTGGACGGGACCGCGGTGACGAACCCGTCCCGGTGCCCCGGGCGCGCAGGACCCAGGTGGCGGATCTGGAGCTGCATCACCGGGCCCGGGCGGCCGACCGCGGCGAGCACGGCGTCGACGGTCGCGGGCGTCACCTCGCCGAGCGGTACGGCGCGGTGCGCTGCGGGCATCGGGTCGACCGGCTCCTCGCAGATGTCGCCGACCTCGGCCGCCGTACGGACCCGCATCGTGTCGTGCTGCACGGTGCCCGCGGCACGGATCGGGGCCAGCGCCCGTTCGAGCGGGCCGATCCCGTCGCTCGCGCAGGCGTCCACCGTGACCAGCGAGCGTCCGCGGATCTCGGCGGGCAGGAACGGCGCGTCCGGCATGTGGGCGATCGACGCCCACAGCGACACGGTGTCCGCGGTCTCGGACGTCGCCGTCGCGAACGCCTCGAGGACGTCGCGGGCGTCGGCGATGTCGAACACCAGGCGTCCACCTGCGATCCGCGGCGCGGGGTGCAGGTCGATCTCGACCGCGGTCACGTAGGCGACGTTGCCGCCCCCGCCGCGCAGCGCCCACATCAGCTCCGGGTCGGACGTGTCGTCGATCCGGCGCAGGCGGCCGTCGGCGTCGACGATCTCCGCCGCGCGCAGCGAGTCCGAGCCCATGCCGAACGCGCGCGTGAACCAGGAGTACCCGCCCTGGAGGGTGTAGCCGACCACGGAGACGTCCGGGTTCGAGCCGATCATGCCCGTCAGACCGGTGCCGTCCAGACGTGCCTGGAGCTGGCCCCAGCGGACGCCGGCACCGACGCGGGCGACGCGCCCCACGACGTCGACGTCGATCTCGTCGAGCCCGCTGCTGCGGACCACGATGCTGCCGCGCAGGCGCCCGCTGGCCCCGTGCCCGCCGGCCTGCGGCGCCACCGTCAGGCCGTAGGCCCGGGCGAACCGGATCGCGGCCGCGACGTCGTCGGTGCTCGACGCGAGGACGACGGCGCACGGCGCCTGGTCGATCGCGAGGTTCCAGGCGAGGCTGACCTCGTCCCACCCGGGCTCACCGGGCAGGACGAGACGGTCGCCGATCTGGACCCGCAGGGCGTCGAACGCGATGTCGTCCGTGCCCGCGGTGTGACGACCCGGTCGGATCTCGATCGCGTCGGTCGTTGTGGTCATGATGCTTCCTTGCTGGTGGTGCCGGTCGGACCGGCTCGGTTCGTTTGACATCGACCACGGTGAGCCCGGCACCTTGGGGAGTCCTTGGGATCGGCTTGGGGCGGGTCCGGGGGCGTGCCGTACGGCCCGTCCTGCCGGGCGGGACAGCGGAAATCGCGCAGCGGGTGGTCCCCGGCCGACTTAGGATCCGCTCATGTGGCTCGGTGTGCTCGGCCCGGTCGAGGTGCACCGTGAGCAGGCTTCGCCGCCGGTCGCGCTCGGGACGCGCAAGCACCGTGTCCTGCTCGCGGCGCTCGCGCTCGGGGTCGGGAACGTGCAGAGCGTGGACACGCTCGTCGACTACCTGTGGGGGGACCGTCCGCCGGACGGTGCCCTCGGCACGCTGCAGTCGTACGTCTCGGGGCTGCGCCGCGCGCTCGGCACGGCCACCGGTCCCGGCGAGGGAGCACCCCTGCGCACGGCCAACGGGGGCTACGTGCTGGATGCGCCCAGCGTGCAGGTGGACGCCGCGACCACGACGGCGCTGCTCCAGCGGGCCCACCGGGCGCTCGGTCCGCTGGCCCGCGACGCGATCCCCGGGTCCGGGGTGGTCCCCGACGACGTGCTCGAGCGCATCGGCCAGGACCTCGAGGCCGCGGTCGCGTCCTGGCGCGGACGTGCGTACGACGACCTGGGAGACCACCCTCAGGCGGTCGCCGAACGGGCCCGGCTCGACGAGCTCCGCCTGGTCGGGCTGGAAGACCTCGCGGTCGTCCGGCTCGCCCGTGGGGAGCACGCGACGGTCGCCGCCGAGCTCGAGGCACTGACCAGCCAGCACCCGCTGCGCGAGCGACTCTGGACGCTGCGGGCGGTCGCGCTCGCGCGTACCGGACGCCAGGCCGACGCCCTCGAGGTCGTGAGCCTGCTCGCCCGCACGCTCGACGAGGAGCTCGGCCTCCAGCCGACGGCGCTGGTGCGCGACACCCAGACCGCGATCCTGCGCCAGGACCCGCTGCTCACCTGGTCGGAGCAAGGACTGACGCGCAGCGGCGTGGCGGTCGGCGAAGCGACGGCACCCGCCGTACCGGTGGCCTCCGTGACGGCACCCGCCGTACCGATGGCGCCCGCCGGACCGACGGCGCCCGCCGGACCCGCCGAGCCCACCGCCGGGGGCATGCGGCCGGACGCCGGCACACCACGGCTCCCGGCGTGGCCGATGGTCGGCCGGGACCACGAGGTCGCCGTGCTGCGCTCGCGGCTCGACGCGGCGGACGCGGGCGTCCCTCAGTTCGCGGTGGTCACCGGCGAACCCGGGATCGGCAAGTCCCGGCTCGTGGCCGAGTTGATGGCCACCGCCCGCGGTCGCGGTGCCCGGGTGCTCGTGGGCCGCTGCTCGTCGGACGCCGGCGCCCCGCCCCTGTGGCCGTGGCAGGCGGTGCTCGACGGGCTGGGCAGCACGGTCCCGGTCGCCGACCGCGAGCGCGACCCCGACCCCGACAGCGGGCGGTTCGCGGCGTGGGACCACATCTGCCGCGAGATCCTGACGGCGGCAGCGGACCGGACGATCGTCGTCGCCCTCGACGACCTGCAGTGGGCCGACCCGTCCTCGCTGCGCGTGCTCCGCCACCTCGCCGCGCTGGCCGAGCACGGACGTCTCCTGCTCCTCGTCACCCTGCGCTCGCACCCCGAGCCCGCCGGTCAGGTCGCCGAGACCCTGGAGGCGCTGGCACGTCGCCACGCAGCGACGCTGCGTCTGCACGGCCTCTCGGTCCCCGACACCGGCGCGGTGCTCAACGCACTCGGCGACCGCCCCGTCTCCGTCCGCGCCGCAGAGGCGATGCGCGACCGTACGGACGGCAACCCGTTCTTCGTGGTGGAGTACGCGCGGCTGCTCCAGAGCGAGGGCGCTGTGGACGCGGAACCGCCGACCGCGGTCGCCGACGTCGTCCGCCGACGCCTGGACGCGGTCGGGGAGCCGACGCTGGAGGTGCTGCGGTACGCCGCGGTCGTCGGGCGGCGCTTCGACCTGACCACCGTCACGGCGTGCACGGGTCAGTCCGACCTCGCCGTGCTCGACCGGCTGGAGCAGGCGACGGCCGCGGGGCTGCTGCGCGACGAGGGCGACGACCGGTTCCGGTTCTCCCACGCCCTGGTGCGCGACGCCGTCTACGGCGCGCTGTCACCCTCGCGACGCCAGCGCATGCACGCCCGGATCGCCGAGACCTTGAGCGCCGACCGGCGTGCGTCCGCACAGATCGCACAGGTCGCCCGGCACTGGGCGGAGGCCGGCTCGGCGCACGCCGCGCAGGCGTGGACCGCCGCGTACCGTGCGGCGTTGGCAGCCCAGCGGCTGCACGGGCACGAGGAGGCAGCCGACCTCCTCGACCTTGCGCTCACGCGGATCGACCTCGATCCGGATGCCACGCCGGCGGACCGCTACGAGCTGCTGCTCGCCCTCGCCGACGCCGAACGCTGGGCCGCACGCTGGGACGCGCTGACCGACGCGGTCGTGGAGGCGATCGGGGTGGCCGAGGAGATCGGAGACCCCGCTCTGCTCGCTCGGGCAGCCGTCGCCACCACCCGCGGCGCGTTGTGGCAGACACGCTCGTTCGGGGCGACCAACGACGCCCTCGTGGCCGCCCTGCGCCGGTCCCTCGAGACGCTCCCGCCGGAGGACTCCGCCCTGCGCAGCACGGTCCTCATCAGCCTCGCGAACGAGACCTACTACACCGCGACCGAGGACGAGCGCCAGCAGCTGGTTGCCGACGGACTCGCGATGGCGCGGAGGCTCGGCGACGACGCGCTGCTGATGGAGTCGTACGCGGCTGCCTTCCTGGCCGTCTGGCACCCGTGGACCGCACGGCAGCGTCGCGAGCTCGCGGACGAGGTGGTCGCGATCGCCCGGGCGCGGGGAGACGCCCGCGGCGAGGCGATGGGGCTCGCTCACCGGGCGACCGCGCTGAGCGAGCTCGGTCAGGTGACGGCGATGGAGACCGACCTGGCGCAGGGCCGTCGACTCGCCGAGGAGCTCCAGCTCGCCTACCCGCGCTGGTACCTCGACTGCATGCGGCTCCCGTGGCTCGCGATGCGTGGCAGCCTCGACGAGGCTCGGGGATGCCTGGACGGGCTCGTGGCCGCAGCGGATGCAGTGGCGGTGCCCCACCGCGACGACGCCATCGCGGCCCTGGGGCTGGTCATCGGGATCTGGAGCAGGGAGAGCGGCCCCGGGGAGTTCTCGGTGGAGGCGCTGGCCGAGTTCGTGCGGGACGCCGAGGTCCCCATCCGGATGACGATCGTCGGCTTCCTCGTCCGACTCGATCGCCTCGACGAGGCCCGGGAGCTCTTTCCCGCCGCCGTTGCGGACGCCGACGACGAGTCCTGGTTCGCGCCGCTGGTGTGGGGGTTCGCCGCCGAGGCGGCGCTCGCCCTCGACGAGCCCGAGCTGGCTGCGCTCGTCTACCGACGACTGCAGGGCCTCGCGGGAGGGGTCCTCAGCGGAGGGTCGACGATCGCGATGGGACCCGTGGACGCCTTCCTGGCACTGGCCGCGGCGGCGACGGGCGAGCACGCCCGCGCGCGCGGTCACGCGGAGGACGCCCTGGAACTGATCCGGGACTGGGACCTCCCGCTGGTCGAGGAGTGGCTCCTCGCCCAGCGGGACGCCCACGGCTTCTGAGGACGGTCAGATCCGCACCGGCACCGCCGGGCGGTCGTCGGCAGACCCCAGCGGGCGATCCGAGCCGCCGTCGTTGCGTCCGTCGCGGTCGAGCCACGACGGCAGCCACCAGTTCCACCGCCCGAGCATCGTCATGGTCGCGGGGACCAGCACGAGGCGGACGAGCGTGGCGTCGAGCGCCACCGCCGCGGCCATCCCGACGCCGAGCATCTTGACCGTGACGGCCGACTCGGTGGCGAACCCGAGGAAGACCGCCACCATGATCGCCGCGGCAGCCGAGATCACCCGTGCGCTCGACGCGAGCCCGGCGGCGACCGAGCCGCGTGCGTCACCGGTCGCCAGCCAGGCCTCGCGGACGCGGGAGAGCAGGAAGACCTCGTAGTCCATCGACAGGCCGAACAGGACCGCGAACATCAGGATCGGCACCCAGCTCGAGACCGGCACCGCGTGGTCCATCCCGAGCAGCGACGACCCCCAGCCGTGCTGGAAGACCAGCGTCACCACTCCGTACGCCGCAGCGATCGACAGCAGGTTCATCGCCGCGGCCTTCACCGGGACGACCAGTGACCGGAACATCACCGCCAGCAGCAGCATGGAGACACCGACGACGAACGCGACCACGAGCCACAGCCGCTCGGCGAGCATCGACGAGATGTCGCTCAGGACGGCGGTGCTGCCGGTGACGTCGACGAAGGCCGGCAGCACGTCGTCGCGCAGCGAGGCGATCAGGTCGGCGGTGCGCTCGTCGGTCGGGCCGAACGCCGGCTGTGCCTCGAACAGCGCGATCGCTCCGTCGGGTGAGGACACGACCGGGCCCACCTCGACGATCCGGGCGTCCTCGGCGACCGCGGCGCGGGTCTGCTCCACGCCGTCGGGGCCGAGCGTCTCGAGGTCGGCGACGATGGTGAGCGTGCCGTTCGCACCGGGCCCCATCTCGGCGGCCACCACGTCGTAGGCCTGGCGGGTCGTGAAGCTGCTCGGGTCGGCGCTCGCGTCCTGCGGGAACGTGCGCATCCCGAGGGCCGGGGCGGCCAGGGCGAGCAGCACGATCAGGGCCGCCAGCGCCCAGGGCAGCGGTCGAGCACCGACACGTGCCGCCCAGCGCGCGGTGAACGACGGCCGGGAGGGGTCGACGAGCTCGGGGCCGCCGCGGCGGATGCGGCGCGCGAGCACGCGTGGGCCGGCCAGACCGCACAGCGCCGGCACCAGGGTGAGTGCCGCCGCCATCACGGCGACGACGGTGATCCCGGTCGCCAGACCGAACGCCGAGTACGTCGGCAGGCCGGCGAGCCCGAGCCCCATCAGCGAGACCAGCACGGTGATGCCCGCGAACACGACGGATCGCCCGGCGGTCCTGTTCGCGTAGCCCGCGGCCTCGACGCGCGGCTCACCGACGCTCGTGCGCTCGGCGAACCGGGTGACGAGCAGCAGTGCGTAGTCGATCCCCACGCCCAGGCCGACCATCGTCGCCACCGTCGGTGCCGTGGTGCTGACGTCGCGGGTCGCTGCGAGCAGCGTGACCCCGGCCGTGCCGAGCGCCAGCCCGCCGACGGCGACCGCGATCGGGAGCCCGGCGGCGACGACGGAGCCGAACGTGAGGATCAGCAGGACCAGCGCGACCCCGACGCCGATCAGCTCCCCGCGTCCGCTCATCTCCATCGCCGAGGAGGGCACCTCACCGGCGAAGTCGACCTCGACCCCGTCCAGCGCGGCGGCATCGACGGCCTGCTCGAGCGGTTCGAGCGCACCCATCACGTCCGGGTGCGTGACCGGCACGTCGTAGCGGACCGCGAGCAGCGCGGTGTCGCCGTCGTCGGAGACCCGGGCGGGTGACACGTCGACGACGTGGTCGACGTCGCCGAGCTGGTCGGCGAGGTGCGTGAGGTCGCCGGCGGCGAGCCGGTCACCGTCGGGGTCGTGGACGGCGACGAGAGCGCTCGCCCCACCCGAGCTGGGCAGGTGCTCCCGGATCGTGTCGAGACCGCGCTGCGCCTCGGCGCCGGGCACGTCCCAGTCGTCCTGGAAGGTCCCGCCGGCGGCAGCGGCGAGAGCGAGGGCGGCGGCGAGGGCGACCACCCACGCGGTGATCGTGCGCCAGGGGTGGGCGGCGGTCGCCCGCCCGAGGCGGTCCAGCAGGGAGGACATCGGTTGCTCCTTCTCGTGAGTGAGATCAGGAGCGTCCCTCGGGCGCCTTGAGATTCGGTTGGGAACCGCTTGGGGTGCCGGTCCCGGGCGCCGCCACCACTGGAGGGTCGGCGGCGGCGCCCGGGACCGGGTCAGCCGGCGATCAGCGTGCGGACCCGGCGCCGGAGGCCGAGCCCGCAGGAGCGCCGGGGTCGGGTCGACCCGGTCGGGGTGCGCCACACGGTCGGCACCGAGGCGCCGGTGCGTCGGCGGGTGGTGCGTGCGTGTCGTGCGTGCGCCTGGACCACGGCCGGGTGGTCGCGGTGCTGCTCCAGCAGCGCGGCGGTCCCGGGGAGCGCGTCCCCCGCGGCGGACCACGCACTCCGGACGGCCTCGGAGACCGTCGCCTCGCGCTCGAGGGCGAGGTCGAGCTGGGCGTCGACGGTCCGCTGCCACTGTGCGTACGCCGCGAGCAGCAGGTCGTCGAGAGAGTCGAAGGCGTCGGCGCGTGCACGGCGGACGGCAGCGGCCGTGGCGGCCGGGTCCTGCGCGGCATCGGTGACGGCGCGCAGGGCGCGCTGGCGCTGGGTGGTGCGCTCCCAGGCGGAGCGATCGATCGTCGAGGTGGTCATCGGTCTTCCTCTCGTACCGGGGCCTCGAACGGAGCGACAAACAGTGCGCCAGTGACCTACTAAGTGTCGGTCACATACACACTGTATGTCATATGCTGGGAGTATGTCACGCCTCCCGAGCCGACGCGAGCAGTACTCCGAGGAGACCCGTGAGGCGTTGCTCACGACGGCGGCCGCGCTGTTCGCGCAGCGCGGCTTCACCAAGACCGCCCTGTCGGCGGTGGCCTCGGAGGCCCAGGTCACGCGGGGTGCGGTCTACCACCACTTCAAGGACAAGCAGGACCTCTACCGCGCCGTCCTGGAGCGGACCGAGGCGGCCGGGATGGAGTCGATCCGCGAGGCCTTCCTGGCGCACGAGGACCCGGCGACCGGCGCGTTCGCCGCGATGAGCGCGTTCCTCGACCACGCCTGCGACTCCGACTACGCCGAGATCGTGCTCCGCCAGGGCCCGATCGCGTTGGGGTGGGAGGACTGGAAGGCCTGCGAGGAGGAGTACGCCGCCGGGCTGATCCGCGAGATCGTGACCGCCCTGGTGTCGGCGGGACGGATGGCACCGTTGCCGATCGACACGACCGCGTCGATCGCGTTCAGCCTGCTCGGCGGCTGCGCCATGACGATCGCGGCAGCCGATCCGGGTGAGCGCGGCCGTGTCCGCGAGGAGGCCGGCGAGGTGCTCGGACGGCTCGTGAGCGGCCTGCTCGTGTGAGCTGATTCCCAGCGGCGGTGGTGTGGGAACTGGCTCACGGCCGGGCGGTGGTGCGGGCCCGATCGTGGGGTGGCGCTGAGACCAGGTCTCACGTCGACGCGTCCACGGGCCCGATCGCACGGTCCCGACCGTGATTGGCCGACCGGAGAATTTCGCTCGCCGCATCGCCGAATCGTCAGATTCTGTCGGAGTGCCACCGGAATCCCGGAGAAACAGCCGGTGGCAGTCATAAGCAAGCGCTTAGTAAGTCGAGGCTTACCAGTGATCCGGCACCTGTGTTGTGCTCTTGATCACTTTGTAACCCAGTCGTTAACGTCCCGATTTCAACAGGCGGTGCTCCTCCGGATGCGGAGCGCTCTCGGGCCGCTCGATCCGAAAGGAGAACGGGATGTTCACACGTCTCGCGACCAGACTCGCGGCGTTGCTCGCCGTCGTCGCCCTGCCCCTCGTCGGGGTGTCGTCGGCCGGTGCCGTCGAGAACGGTCCGGCCCCGAACGGGTCCAACATTCTCGGGAGCGGCCCGTACAGCGTCCGCACCGACGGTGTCTCGGGCTGGTTCGTCAGCGGCTTCGGCGGCGGCGACATCTACCGCCCCTCCACCGGCAGCAACTTCGGCGCCGTGGTCTTCTCTCCCGGCTTCACCGCGACCGCGTCGATGTACAGCGGCCTGGCCCGGCGCGTCGCCTCGCACGGGTTCGTGGTGCTCGTGATCGACACCAACACGACCCTCGACCAGCCTGACAGCCGCGGTCGGCAGATCCTCGCGGGTGTCGACTACCTGACCCGCAGCTGGTCCGGCCGGTCCCAGATCGACACGTCCCGGGTCGCCGTGGCCGGTCACTCGATGGGCGGCGGAGGCACGCTCTACGCCGCAGAGAACGGCGGATCGAACGTGAAGGCGGCCGTCGCCCTGCAGCCCTGGCACACCGACAAGACCTGGTACGGCGTGGACGTCCCGACGATGATCATCGGGGCGCAGTCCGACACGATCGCCCCGGTCAGCTCCCACTCCGAGCGCTTCTACGCCACGCTGAGCGGCGCCCCGGAGAAGGCGTACGCAGAGCTCCGGCTCGAGGACCACCTGGCCGCGAACACCGATCCCGACGACCAGGGTGCGCTGATGGTCAGTTGGCTGAAGCGCTACCTCGACGGCGACACCCGCTACTCGTCGGTGCTCTGCCCGCTGCCGTCGACGGTCTCGTCGCAGCTCTCGGAGTACCGCGACACCTGCCCCGCCTGATCCCTCCCGGCGCGGCATGAGTTGAGGGCCGGGCGCGATGGTCGAAGCATCGCGCCCGGCCCTTCTCCATTCTCCGACCGGGCTCGTCGGGGGCGCGCGAGCGGGGGTCGCGTGGATTTCCCCAATGCTCCCCGTCGACTGGTCCGCACCCCGTAGCCTGACCTCGTACAGCCGTTCGAGCGTGCGAGAGGTGGGGGATGGCGACGCCGGAGCCGTTGGACGCTCGACTGCGCGATCAGGACGCGCTCGACGAGATCGAGATGACCAGCGCCCTGATGATCGCGGCGTCGGAGTCCTGCGAGCGTCTCAGTCAGCGTCGCGTCGACGAGATCCTCGGCATAGCCCCGGAGGGTCGCGACTAGGCGGGACGACGTCGGCCGGCGTGCTCGCGTGATGTGGGTCACGCGGACGTTCGACCGGACTGCGCACGGCCATGGACCAGCCCGTACCATTGTCCCGGCCCCTGCCCCACCCGACGGGAGTTTGTCGTGCGGTTGCGAATTCGACCGACGGAAACAGCGTTCTACGACCTGTTCACCCAGCTGGCCCAGCACCTCGTCGAGGGGGCGGACCTGCTGGCCAAGATGCTCGACGAGTCCGTCGACCGCGACGACGTCGCCGCACAGCTGCGTGAGGTCGAGCACAACGCGGACGAGACGACGCACGCGATCATCAACCGCGTCAACCAGACCTTCGTGACGCCGTTCGACCGCGAGGACATCTACAAGCTCGCGAGCAGCCTCGACGACGTCATGGACTTCATCGAGGAGGCCGGCGACCTCGTCGTGCTGTACGAGCTCGATGCGCTGCCCGGCCGGATGGCGTCGATGGTCGAGGTGATCCAGCGCGGTTGCGAGCTGACCGCCGAGGCGATGCCGCGGCTGCGGACGATGACCGACCTGTCGGAGTACTGGATCGAGATCAACCGCCTGGAGAACCAGGGCGACCGGGACTACCGGCGGATCCTGGCCAAGCTCTTCAGCGGCGAGTACAAGGCGCTCGAGGTGCTGAAGCTGAAGGACGTCGTCGACTCGCTGGAGAGCGCCGTCGACGCACTCGAGTCCGTGGCGAACACGGTCGAGCAGATCGCGGTCAAGGAGTCCTGAGGGTGGAGCTCACCCTGCTGATGGTGATCCTCGTGGTCAGCGTTGCGCTGATCTTCGACTACACCAACGGTTTCCACGACGCGGCCAACGCGATCGCGACGTCGGTCTCGACGCGCGCGCTGACGCCGCGGATCGCGCTGCTGATGGCCGCGATCATGAACTTCATCGGTGCCTTCCTCGGGACCGAGGTTGCCGACACCGTCGGAAGCATCATCGCCGAGGGAGTCGAGGGCGAGGGCAACCACGGGCTGACCGTCGTGTTCGCGGCGCTCGTCGGCGCGATCGTCTGGAACCTGATCACGTGGTACTTCGGTCTTCCCTCGTCGTCCTCCCACGCACTGATCGGAGGCCTCGTCGGCGCCGGTGTCGCGTCCGCGAGCACGGTCGCGTGGGCCACGGTGGTCGACAAGGTCGCGATCCCGATGGTCGTCTCCCCGGTGGTCGGGTTCACGGGAGCCTTCCTGCTGATGACGGGGATCCTCTGGGCGTTCCGCCGCAGCAACCCGCACAAGACCTCCCGGCACTTCCGCCTCGCGCAGACGGTCTCGGCGGCCGCGATGGCACTGGGCCACGGTCTGCAGGACGCGCAGAAGACGATGGGTGTCATGTTTCTGGCCCTGCTCGCCGGCGGCTACGTCGCCGCCGACGACGGGATCCCGTTCTGGGTCAAGGTCTCCGCCGCGGCCGCGATCTCGCTCGGCACCTACTCCGGCGGCTGGCGGATCATGCGGACGCTCGGACGCCGGATCATCCACCTCGATCCGCCGCGCGGGTTCGCGGCGGAGACGACCGCCGCGAGCGTCCTCTACGTCATGGCGATGGGATTCGGGGCGCCCGTCTCGACGACCCACACGATCACCTCGTCGATCATGGGAGCCGGCGCGACGAAGCGGTTCAGCGCCGTCCGCTGGGGCGTGGCTCGTGGCATCGTGACGGCGTGGATCGTCACCATCCCCGCCGCCGCCCTGGTCGCGGCACTGACCTACTACCTCGTGGCCTGGTTCCTGCCCTGAGTCCGGTGCGCCGATGAGGCGCGTCGCGTTCTGGGCGATCGCGTACTTCGCGCTCAATGCCGCGATCCCGTTCTTCGCGGTCTACACGCTGCTGTTCGCCGACGCCGGGCTGTCGGACGCGCAGATCACCTCGCTGCTCGCGTTCTGGTCGGTGACCGCGTTCGTGGTCGAGGTGCCGTCGGGGACCTGGGCCGACCTGGTGGACCGCCGGCTGCTCCTGTTCGGGGCCGGCCTGCTGCTCGCCGCCACGTTCGCCTCCTGGATCCTGGTGCCGACGTACGCGGGGTTCGCGTTCGGCTTCGTCCTGTGGGGCCTGTCCGGGGCCATGATGTCGGGCACCTTCGAGGCGCTGCTGTACGACGAGCTGTCCGCGCACGGTCGCGCGGAGCGTTACGCCGGGCTGATGGGGACCGCGACCACGGTGCAGATCCTCGCGATGCTGGCCGCGATCGCGCTGGCGGCCCCGCTGATGTCCCTCGGCGGCTACACGTTGGTGGCGTGGGTCAGCGTCGCGGTGGCGCTCGTCCACGCGGCCTGCGCTCTCGCGCTGCCGAAGGCGGCACCGACCACTCCCACCACGCCGACGGAGGACGCGGAGGTGGCCTCGACGGTGTGGTCGCGCTACGTCCGCACGATGCGGGCGGGGTTCGTCGAGTCGACCCGCGTGCGGGCCGTGCGCCGGCTGGTGCTGCTCAGCGCGTTCCTCTGGTCGGTGAGCCTCGTCGAGGAGTACTTCCCGCTGATCGGACGCGACCAGGGTGCTCCGGCCGCGCAGATCCCGCTGCTCATCACCTTGACGGTGGCCTTCCAGGCAGTCGGTACGGCGTTCACCGGACGGGCCGCGCTCCTGCGGGGCCGGTGGCTGGCGTGGCTGCTCCTGCTCGCTGCCGCGCTGTTCGTCGCCGGGCTGACCGACCCGCTCTCGGTCGCGGACAGCGTGGCCGGGAGGGTCGCGCTGTTCACCGTCCTGGGGCTGGCGTTCGGGATCGCGACGATGATCACGCTCGTCGTCGACGCCCGCCTCCAGGACGCGGTCACCGGTCGGGCACGCGCGACGGTCACGTCGTTCGCCGGGCTGAGCTCCGAGGCCGTGACGCTCGGCGTCTTCGGGCTGATCGCTGCCGGCACCTACGTGACGACCCTCGCGGCCACGCTCTCGGTGCTCGCGCTGCTGCTCGTCGTGCTCGCATGGTTCGTCGGACGGTGGACCGACCTGCCTCCGACGGCGAAGGCCCCCACCCCCTGACGGGGTGAGGGCCCTCGTACGGACGTGGCTGTCGCTCAGCCGAAGCGGCCGGTGATGTACGCCTCGGTGGACGGGTTGTCCGGGTTGGAGAAGATCTTCGTCGTGTCGCCGGACTCGACCAGCTCCCCGGGCTCGCCGACACCCGCGAGGTTGAAGAACGCGGTCTCGTCGGAGACTCGGGCGGCCTGCTGCATGTTGTGCGTGACGATCACGATCGTGTAGTCGGACTTCAGCTCGCCGATCAGGTCCTCGATCGCACTGGTGGAGATCGGGTCGAGAGCCGAGCAGGGCTCGTCCATCAGCAGGACCGCGGGCTCGACCGCGATCGCACGCGCGATGCAGAGGCGCTGCTGCTGCCCGCCGGAGAGGCTCGCCCCGGGACGCCCGAGGCGGTCCTTGACCTCCTCGAAGAGGTTGGCGCCGCGCAGCGCCTTCTCCGCGAGCTCGTCGGCGTCGTCCTTGCGGAGCCGACCGCCGTTGAGACGGACCCCGGCGAGGACGTTGTCCTTGATCGACATGGTCGGGAACGGGTTCGGGCGCTGGAAGACCATCCCGATCTCGCGCCGCACCAGGACCGGGTCGACCCCGGTGTCGTACAGGTCGCGGCCGTCGACACGGATGGTGCCTTCGACCCGGGCTCCCGGCGTCACCTCGTGCATGCGGTTGAGGGTGCGCAGGAAGGTCGACTTGCCGCAGCCCGACGGGCCGATGATCGCGGTCACCGACTGGCCCGGGATCGACAGGGTGATGTCCCGCACCGCGTGGCTGTCGCCGTAGAAGATGTTGAGACCTTCGACGTCGATGCCCGACCCGCGGTGGCGGGGCGAGGTCTGCGGCGTCTGCGTGGCTGCGGTCATGGCGGGGGAGGATTCACGGGTCACGGATCGCATGCTCATCGCTTGTCCTTCGGAGAGAAGTAGTAGGTCACGAGTCGGGCGGCGAGGTTGAGGATCATCACGATCAGCATCAGCACGAGCGCCGCACCCCAGGCCCGGTCGATCGACGGGCCGGGCGGGAAGCCCGGGGAGCTGATCGAGGTGTAGGCGAAGACCGGCAACGTCGCCATCCGCCCGTCGAACAGGTTGAAGTTGGTCGAGTCGGTGATGCCGACGGTGACCAGCAGCGGCGCGGTCTCGCCGATCACGCGGGCCACCGCGAGGGTCACACCGGTGACCAGGCCGGCCATCGCGGTCGGGAGCACCACCTTGAGCACGGTGCGCCACCGCGGCACACCCAGCGCGTACGAGGCCTCGCGCAGCTCGTGCGGGACGAGCTGGAGCATCTCCTCGGCCGAGCGGACCACGACCGGGATCATCAGCACCGACAGGGCGACGGCGCCGGCGATGCCCATCCGGACACCGGGTCCGAAGAACACCGCGAACAGTGCGTAGGCGAACAGGCCGGCGACGATCGAGGGGATGCCGGTCATCACGTCGACCAGGAACCGGATCGTGCGCGCCGTCCGACCGTCGCCGCCGAACTCGACGAGGTAGATCGCGGTGAGGATGCCCAGCGGCACCGAGATGACCGCCGTGGCGGCGGTGATGAGCACCGTGCCCCAGATGGCGTGGTAGATGCCGCCGCCCTCACCGACGACGTTGCGCATGGAGTAGGTGAAGAACTCCGGGCTGAGCACCGGGAAGCCGTTCTTCGCGACGGTCCAGATGATCGAGAGCAGGGGGATCATCGCCAGCACGAAGGCCGACGAGACCGTGACCGTGATGAACCGGTCGAGCGCCTTGCGGCGACCCTCCACGATCCAGGACGCGGCCGGCAGCCCGATCCCGACGATGCACCAGCCGACGATCACCGACGGCAGGAGCGACAGCCCGAGTCCGGCGTGCAGCGCGGAGGTCACGACGACCGCCAGCGCCAGCGCGTACCAGCCCGTGCGCGGCCACAGCTGTCGCCGGTGCCAGTCCGGCCCGAGCGGGTCGGACGGCGATCCGGTGGGGACCTCAGGGGTGGTCTGGATGGTCATCAGCGGCCCTCCGCGAAGTCCTTGCGGCGGTTCACGATCGCCCGGGCGGCGATGTTCACGGCCAGCGTGATGACGAAGAGCACGAGGCCGGAGGCGATCAGGACGTTGATCGTCAGGCCCGAGTTCTCCTTGAACTGCAGGGCGATGTTCGCCGGGATCGTGCTCGGGTTCGTCGAGCTGATCAGGTTGAAGGTGACCACGCCGCTCGCCGAGAGGACCATCGCGACGGCCATCGTCTCGCCGAGCGCGCGGCCGAGCCCGAGCATCGAGCCGCCGATGATGCCCGAGCGGGCGTGCGGCAGGACGACCGTGCGGATCATCTCCCAGCGGGTGGCGCCGAGCGCGAGCGCGGCCTCCTCCAGGAGCACCGGCGTCTGCTTGAACACCTCGCGAGCGATCGCGGTGATGATCGGCAGGATCATCACCGCGAGCACGATCGCGGCGGTGAGGATCGTACGGCCGGTCGCCGACGGGGGCCCTGCGAAGAACGGCAGGAAGCTCAGGTTCTGGTACAGCCACTCGTAGGGGCTGACGAGCAGGCCGGCGAGGACTGCGATGCCCCAGAGTCCGAACACGACGGACGGGACCGCGGCGAGCAGGTCGACCAGGTAGCCGAAGAACACGCCGAGCGAGCGGGGCGTGTAGTAGGTGATGAACAGCGCGACGCCGATCGCGAGCGGCACCGCCATGACGAGCGCCAGGGCGGAGCTCCACAGCGTGCCGAAGACCAGCGGGGCGACCCAGGCCAGGAACGACTCGCCGCTCTTGACCTCGTCGGGTGAGGCGGTGATGCCGGGCCAGCCCTCGATGCTGAGGAAGATCACGACCCCGGCGAGGATCGCCAGGATGCTGTACGCAGCAGTACGCGACAGCCCGGTGAAGATGCGATCACCGAGCCGCCGCTTCGCTGGAGTGGTGAGAGTGGTCAAGCCGGGAGTCCTCTCGATTCCAGTGGGAGTGTTGCCGTGGGCGGGGCTCCCCTCACCCCCGATCGGGGGGCCCCGCCCACGAGCCTGGGTGGTGCTACTTGGTCGAGATCTGGTCGACGATGTCCTGGATCTGCGAGGCCATGTCGCCGGTGATCGGCGCGGAGCCGGCCGACTCGGCCGAGGCCTGCTGGCCCTCCTCGCTGATCACGTAGGTCAGCCAGCCCTTGACCAGGTCGACGGTCTCCTGGTCGTCGTACTGCAGGCACGCGATCTGGTAGGACACCAGGACGTTCGGGTAGACACCGGACTCGCTGGTGCCGTGGTCGATGTCGAGCGCGATGTCGGTGTCGCCGCGCCCCTCGACGCGGCTCGAGGCCTCGAGGATGCTCGCAGCGGCCTCCGGCGTCGGCCCGACGTACTCCTCGCCGACCTTCAGCATCGCGACACCGAGGTCGCCGGCCTGGCTGGCGTCGGCGTACCCGATCGTGCCCTCGCCGCCCTGGACGGCAGCCACGACACCCGACGTGCCGTCAGCGGCCTCGCCGCCCTCGATCGGCCAGGTCTCGACGACACCGCCGGACCAGCTGCCGCCCGAGGTGGCATCGAGGTAGGTGGTGAAGTTCTCGGTGGTGCCCGAGTCGTCGGCACGGTGCACCGGGACGATCCGGCTGTCCGGAAGGTCGACGTCCGGGTTGTCCTCGGCGATCGCCGGGTCGTTCCACTTCGTGATGGTGCCCTCGAAGATCGCGCCGGTGGCCTCGGGCGACAGCTGGAGCGTGTCGACGCCCGGGAGGTTGTAGATCACGGCGATCGGGCTGACATAGGTCGGGACCTCGACCACGTCGGAGCCGCAGCGCTCAGCCGCTGCCGTCAGCTCCTCGTCGTCCATGTAGGCGTCCGAGCCGGCGAAGGCGGTGCCGCCGGCGATGAACTGCTCACGTCCCGAGCCCGACCCGACCGGGTCGTAGTTGACGGTGACGTCGGGGTTCGCGGTCTGGAAGCCCTGCTTCCACGCGTCGACGGCCGCCTCCTGCGAGCTGGCGCCGGCGCCGTTCAGGGTGCCGGAGAGGGCCCCGTCGGACTCGCTGTCGGTGGCGTCGGCCTCGTTGCCCGCTCCGCAGGCGGAGAGCGCGAGGACGGCGGACACGGCGAGCGCCGCGGGGGCGGCGATGCGCAGCTTGGTGCGGTTCACAGTCGTTTCTTCTCTCTCGATGTCACTTCGGTTGCGTTGTCGTGGGCGACGTTAGGTACGAGAAGTGAAGCGGCAGCCCGCTGAAGGTGAACCAGAGGTGAACGCTGGCTGTCCGTTCGGCGCAGATCGTCGGGTCGGCGTGCGCTCCGTCACGCCGCGGGGCATGCGCCCGCGACTTGTCGGGTTTCCCACCGCTTCGGCGCCGCCGAACGGTGGGGAACCCGTCGAATCGGGCGCGGGCGTGGGTCAGCGGGGTTCGTGGCGCTCGACGGCGTGGACGGTGCCCTTGCGGTGGTGGATGACGAGCGCGCCGGCCGGCGGGAGCGGGTCGGCCTCGAGGCCGAGCGTCGCCAGCATCGCCGGGAGGACCGGACGGTGACCGCAGACCGCAGCGGGCTTCTTGTGCCCGACCAGCTCGGCCATCGCCTCCGAGACCGGGCGCTGCTTCGTGGGGCCTCCCTCGTCCGGCTCGTCGAGGCGGTGGTCGAGGGTGAGGGGCCGGTGGGCCGACTCGGCGTACGGCGTGAGCGTCTGCAGGCAGCGCACGGCACCGCTCGTACGCACGTGGTGGACCGCGTAGGCGTCCAGCAGCGGCCGCAGGTGGTGCGCCTGGGTGTGTCCCGAGGCCGTCAGAGGACGCGCGAGCGGCTCCTTGCGCCAGGCCGAGCGGGACCGTGCGCGTGCGTGCCGGGCGACGACGAGGGTGCGGGACCGCAGCGCCCCGGCCGCCAGCCGCTCGGAGAACGCGTCGAGCACGGCACGGTCGCTGTCGTACGACAACCGCCCGTACGCCTTGCGCAGCCCGACCCAGCGGACCTGGTCGATCTCCTTGTTCGGTACGTACGCGTCCGCGTCGCCGCGAACCGGGCGCGCGGCCCAGTACGAGACCCGCTTCAGCCGGCCACGGGTGTACTCGTACTCGAGGTCCATCAGCGGGACGCCGAGCCGCGCGCGGACCCCGGTCTCCTCCTCGACCTCGCGCACCGCGGCGACGGGCACCGCCTCGCCCTTCTCGACGGTGCCCTTCGGGATCGTCCAGTCCTGACGCTGGGTGCGGTGCACGACGAGCAGCTCGACGTCGTCGCGGTCGTCGCCGCGGGCGCGCCAGACCACCGCGCCGGCCGAGATCCGGACGCCGGGTGTGCTCACAGCGCTCCGATCGCCGCTCGGTCCTGCGCCTCCGCCCGCGCTCGTGCCCGCCGCGCGCGGGTCCGAGCGATCGACCACTCCTGCAGATCGCGCCGCGGGCTGTCTCCGTGCCGGTCGCGGACCCAGGTGCCGTCCGGCCCGAGGTCCCAGGCCGAGGTCTCCGGCGACATCGCGACGTCGAGCATCTGGGCCACCTCCGTCACGTGCTCGGCCCGCGCGAGCCGGACCAGCACCTCCACCCGGCGATCGAGGTTGCGGTGCATCAGGTCGGCGGAGCCGATCCACACCTGCGGGTCGCCCCCGGCCTCGAACCAGTAGACCCGGCTGTGCTCGAGATAGCGGCCGAGGACGCTGCGGACGACGACGTTCTCGCTCATGCCCGGCACACCGGGACGCAGCGCGCAGATCCCGCGGACGAGGAGCTCGACCGGCACACCGGCCCGCGACGCGCGATAGAGCGCGTCGATGATCGCCTCGTCGACGATCGAGTTCACCTTGAACCGGATCCCGGCCGGCCGGCCGGCCCGGTGGTGCTCGATCTCGGCGTCGATCCGCTCCACGATCCCGGGTCGCAGCCGGGCCGGGGCGACCAGGAGCTCGCGGTAGGACTCGCGCCGGGAGTAGCCGGAGAGGTTGTTGAAGAGGTCGGTGAGGTCGTCGGCGATCCGAGGGTCGGAGGTGAGCAGTCCGAGGTCCTCGTACATCCTCGCGGTCTTGGGGTTGTAGTTGCCGGTGCCGACGTGGGCGTAGCGGCGCAGGCCGTCCGGCTCGTCACGCACGACCAGGCACAGCTTGCAGTGCGTCTTCAGCCCCAGCAGCCCGTACACGACGTGACACCCGGCACGCTCCAGCTTGCGGGCCCAGCGGATGTTGGCCTGCTCGTCGAAGCGGGCCTTGATCTCGACCAGCACCAGCACCTGCTTGCCTGCCCGGGCGGCGTCGATCAGCGAGTCGACGATCGGCGAGTCGCCGGAGGTGCGGTAGAGCGTCTGCTTGATCGCCAGGACGTTCGGGTCGGCGGCCGCCTGCTCGACGAAGCGCTGCACGCTGGTCGCGAACGAGTCGTACGGATGGTGCAGGAGCACGTCGCGCTCGCGCAGCGCCGTGAACATGTCGGCCGGGCTGGACGACTCGACCTCGGCGAGGTCCGGATGGGTCGCCGGGACGAACGGGTCGTAGGAGAGCTCGGGGCGATCGAGGTCCGCGATCTGGAACAGGCTCGCCATGTCCAGCGGAGACGGCAGCCGGAACACCTCGGCGTGGGAGATGTCGAGCTCGGAGACGAGCAGGTCGAGCACGTGGTCGGCCATGTCCTCGGCGACCTCGAGCCGCACGGGCGGGCCGAACTTGCGGCGCAGCAGCTCCTTCTCCAACGCCTGCAGGAGGTTCTCGGCGTCGTCCTCCTCCACCTCGAGGTCCTCGTTGCGGGTGACACGGAAGAAGTGGTGGGCCTCGATCTCCATCCCGGGGAAGAGCGCGGACAGGTGGGCGGCGATCACCTCCTCCAGCGGCACGAACCGCTGCGGCCCGACCGTGACCCAGCGCTCGAAGATCGGCGGCACCTTGACCCGGGCGAAGTGCGACTTGGACGTCGCCGGGTTGCGCATCACGACGGCGAGGTTGAGCGACAGCCCCGAGATGTACGGGAAGGGATGCGCGGGATCGACCGCCAACGGGGTGAGGACGGGGAACACGCGCTCCGTGAACAGCTCCGAGGCCCGGGCGCGCTCGCCCTCGTCGAGGTCGGACCAGTGCAGCAGCTCGATCTCGTGCTCGGCGAGCCGGCCCGTCAGCTCACCGAAGAGCGCGCTCTGGCGGAGCATGAGCGTGCGGGCGGAGTCGAGCGAGTCCGACCAGACCTCCCGCGGGCTGATGCCACTGGGTCGCCGGGAGGCCAGGCCGGCAGTGATGCGTCGCTTCAGACCGGCGATGCGGACCATGAAGAACTCGTCGAGGTTGCTGGAGAAGATCGCGCAGAACCGGACCCGCTCGAGCAGCGGCACCGATGCGTCCTCGGCCAGCTCGAGCACACGCTGGTTGAACGCCAGCCAGCTCAGCTCCCGGTCGGTGAAGCGGTCGTCCGGGAGGTCGTCGAACCGCGGGTCGAACGGCGGGTCGACGTCGAAGGAGTCCGGCGAGGTCGGAACGTCCTCGGACAGCACCGCGGTCGGCTGCGCACCGTGTTCTTCGGCCATGTCGGCATCGTCGCACGTAATCGTGAACGAGAGGTGTCCAGCCGGATCGCCCGCCGGATCGCCCGCCGGATCGCCCGATCGGGCCACGGCGGCGGCGGGATCCGCTACGGTGCCGCGCATGAGCGAGACCCCCGATCGCCTCAGCAACGCCCGATCGCGCGCCCTGCGGGGCCTGTTCCGGCTCCCGCCCGGTGCCCTCGCCCGGATGGCCGGCCCACCGGTCGTACGCGACGGGCGCACGCTGGAGCCGGAGATGAAGCTCCTGCTGCGTCTGATGGAGATCGACGCCCCGCCGGTGGAGTCCCTCCCGGTGCCGGCAGGGCGGCGGGCGATCGTGGCGGGCAGCCGGGAGGTGGGCGGAATCCAGCCGATCGGAGCCGTCTGGGACCGCGTGATCGACGGTCCTGGCGGCCATCTGGGGGTGCGCTGCTACGTCCCGCGCGGGTTGCGCGAGCGCGGCCCCGCCCTGGTCTTCTTCCACGGTGGCGGATTCGTGTACGGCGGGCTCGACTCGCACGACGCGGTGTGCCGGTTCCTGGCCGAGCAGGCCGGCGTCCGGGTCGTCGCGGTCGACTACCGGCTCGCGCCGGAGCACCCGTACCCCGCGGCGGTCGAGGACTGCATCGCCGGCTACCAGTGGGTGCTCGCCAACGCCGAGGGGCTGGGGGTCGACCGCGCACGCGTCGCGGTCGGCGGCGACTCCGCCGGGGGCAACCTGGCGACGGTGGTCGCCCAGCACGCGGTGGCGACGCGTGGCCTGCGCGTCCCCGCGTACCAGCTCCTGATCTACCCCGTCGTCGACCTCGCCGAGGAGCGGGCGTCACGTGCGACCTTCGGCCGCGGCTACTTCCTGACCGGCGACTTCATGGACCTCGCCAAGGCCTCGTACGTCCCGGAGGGCGCGGACCTCGGCGACCCGCGACTCTCTCCGCTGCACGGCAAGCTCGAGGGGCTGCCGCCCGCGTACGTCGTGACCGCCGGGTTCGACCCGCTCCGCGACGAGGGTGACGAGTACGCAGCCGCGCTGGCCGGCGCCGGCGTGCCGGTCGAGCACGTGTGCGAGGACGGGCTGATCCACTCCTTCGCGAACATGGTGGGCCTCGGGCGCGCCGCACCGGCCGCGATGCGCCGCACGGCCCGCGCGCTGCGTCGCGCGCTGCACGGCGCCTGACCGGCCGACCGCCGGCGTCAGCGGGCGTACAGCACGTCACGGGCGGTCTCGGAGAAACCGAGCCCGTAGTACGTCGCGAGGGCAGGCGTGTTGTCGCCCTCGACGTAGAGGTCGATCCGCCCGAGGCCCAGCCCGACCAGGTGGTGCAGACCGCGCAGCGTGAGGGCCTTCCCGAGCCCGCCGCCCTGGGCCCCAGGGTCGACCCCGACGACGTAGACCTCGCCGACCCCACGGCCGTCGGCCGTGTGCGCGTCAGGATCGACCTTCGTCCAGTGGAACCCGACGACACGCCCGTCGCGCTCCGCGACGAACAGCCCGGCGGGGTCGAACCACTCCTGCGCCATCCGAGCCGCCAGGTCGGCGGAGTCCATCGCGCCCTGCTCCGCGTGGTCGGCGAACGCGCGTGCGTTCACCGCGATCAGCTCGTCGCGGTCGGTCTCGCGCCAGGTGCGCAGCGTCGTGCCCTCCAGCGGTTGCTCGGGCGGGAGAGGCTCGTCCGCGTCGCGACTCAGCACGAGCAGCGTCCGGGCCGCGTGCAGGCCGACGGCCGACGCGATCGCGCGAGCGGGGTCGAGATCGCCGTGCGCCCAGAACGCGTCCTCGCCGGCATCGAGCAGGTCACGCACGAGCGCCGTCCCGACGCCGGCCCCGCGCCGGTCGGGCCGTACGCAGAGCTCGACGGGTGCGTCGCCGGGCGCGTACGCCAGCGCGTGCGGTGTCCCGGAGTTGTCGTCCGCGAGCAGCCGGTCGACCCGGGGCTCCTCACCGGCGGCGATCGCGATCCGGCTCGCCTCGTTGAGCGGCGCGACGCCATCGGCGTCGGCGACGGCGTCGGCGAGCGCCAGGCGCGGATCGGTGGTGCTCATCGCTGCGGCCTCCCGGTCTTCTCGAGCAGGATCCGGACCTGGTGCGCCGCCTCGGCCGCGATCGCGCGGGCGAGGTCGATGCCGTCCTCCGCGTCGGCGGGCCGCTCCTCGACGAGCACCTGCACCTTCCCCGCGGCGTAGAGGTCCGGTGCCGACACCCGTTGGGCCCGAGCCATCTCCGCGGCGTGGTCCGCATCGCCGTGCACGATCGCGGACGCGCCCTCGGGCGGCAGCGGGGACAGCCAGGAGGACTGTGCAGCGACCACGACGTCGGCCGGGAACAGGGCGAGCGCCCCGCCGCCGCAGCCCTCGCCCAGGAGCACGGAGACGGTCGGCACGGTCATCGTCGACATCGACGCGATGCACCGCGCGATCTCGCCGGCGATCGCGCCCTCCTCGGCCTGCTTCGACAGCTCGGCGCCGGGCGTGTCGATGAACGACACGAGCGGCAGCCGGAGCTCGTTCGCGAGGCGCATGCCGCGACGCGCCTCGCGCAGCGCGCCGGGACCCATCGGCGCGGCCCGCTGCGCCTTGCGGTCCTGACCGATCACGACGCAGGGCTCGCCGTCGAGCCGCGTGAGCGCCACGATCATGGCGCTGTCGCGCTCGCCCTCGTCGGTGCCCTGCAGGCGGATCGTGTCCGCGCCACCGAGGCGCAGCACGTCGCGCACGCCGATGCGGGTCTCGGCCCGGGTGGTCTCGATCGCGGCCCAGGGCTCGAGCGCCGCGCCCACCGCCGGCTCGCGCCGGTCCAGCGCCGGCTGCTGCGGGCCGTCGAGCAGGACGCTGAGGACCCGCTCGACCAGGTCGGGCAGGTGCTCGGCAGCGACCACGGCGTCGATGATCCCGTGGTGCGCGAGGTTCTCGGCGACCTGCACTCCCTCGGGGAACGGGACGCCGTTGAGGACCTCGTACACCTTCGGTCCGAGGAACCCGACCAGGGCGCCGGGGTCGGCGACGGTGACGTGGCCGAGCGAGCCCCACGACGCGAACACGCCGCCCGTCGTCGGGTGCCCGAGATGGACGAGGTACGGGAGACCTTCCGCCTTGTGGTCCATGATCGCCTGCGAGATGTCGACCATGTGGACGAACGCCGGCGTCCCCTCCTGCATCCGGGTCCCGCCGGACGCGGTGGTGACGAGCACCGGGATCCGCTCGGCGGTGGCGCGTCGGACCGCGGAGGTGATCCGGCGCCCGGCGTCCTCACCGATCGACCCGGCCAGGAACCGGAACTCGCTCGCGACGACTGCGACCGGCCGACCCCGTACGGTCGCTCGGCCCGTGATCACCGACTCGTCGCGACCCGAGCGCTCGCGCGCCCGCTCGAGCTCGCGGCGGTACGCCTCGGGCCAGCGCGCGATGTCGATCGGGCTGTCCCAGGAGGTGAACGAGCCGGGGTCGAGGACGAGCTCGATCAGGTCGGAGGCAGTGTGGCGTCTGGTCATCGGGCTCCTTCACCGACGTCCGAGCGTCGCGTCACGGGGTGGGTCCGGCCACCCCGATCCAAGCACAGGCCTATCCCGGGGCAGCGGGCGCTGCTCCGGGACCGGTCTGCGACGACCTCAGCGGCGCAGGGCTGCGGCTCGTTCGCTCTCGTCGGTGGCCTCGGCCTCGGAGCGCGCGCCGGACTCGCTCGTCTCGCGGCGCCCGTCGCGGCTCTGCGCGACGAAGCGGTACCCGACGTTGCGGACGGTGCCGATCAGGGTCTCGTTGTCCGGCCCGAGCTTCGCGCGCAACCGGCGGACGTGCACGTCGACGGTGCGCGTACCGCCGAAGTAGTCGTAGCCCCAGACCTCCTGCAGCAGCTGCTGGCGGGTGAAGACCCGGCCCGGGTGCTGCGCGAGGAACTTGAGCAGCTCGAACTCCTTGAACGTGAGGTCGAGCGAGCGGCCGTCGAGCTTCGCGGTGTACGTGACGTCGTCGACGGTGAGGCCGCCGGACTTGATCACGTGGGCGTCGGGGGCGTTCCCCACCTCGGCCGAGACGCGTCCGATCGCCAGCCGCAGCCGGGCCTCGACCTCCGCCGGCCCGGCGGCGGTGAGGATCACGTCGTCCATGCCCCAGTCGGCGGCGACGACGGCGAGGCCGCCCTCCGTCACGATCAGCACGAGGGGCGCGTCGACCCCGGTGGTCTTGAGCAGGCGGGTCAGGCCGCGCGCCTGGGCCAGGTCGGTGCGGCCGTCGATCAGCACCGCATCGCACGACGGTGCGTCGAGCAGGGCGCTCGCCTCGGGCGGGAGGATCTTGACCTGGTGCGGGAGCAGCGCCAGAGCAGGCAGGACCTCGATCGAGGACTGCGTGCTCGGGGTCAGCAGGAGCAAGGTGGACATCAGGGAACCTTTCCTGGGTACAAAAAAAGCCCAGGGCTGTAACCCAGGGCTTCATTGCTTCCCCCACAATAGGGCATGTGTCCGACGCATCACCAACCGGTAACCGTGACGCTGCTCGCAGCGACGCCGTCATGGTGCGCTACTGGGCTGCCGCTCGGGCCGCCGCAGGACGTGAGGTGGATCACGTCGAGGCGGGGTCGGTCGCGCAGGTGCTCGGTGCGGTGCGCGCGTTGCACAGCGGCAACGACCGGTTCACGCGCGTGCTCGAGATCTGCTCGGTCCTGGTCGGCGAGCAGCCGGTCGGCGGAGCCGACCCCGAGACCGTCGACGTCCCGCCAGGGGCGACCGTCGAGCTGTTGCCGCCCTTCGCGGGAGGCGACGGTCGACACAGCTCGGAAGTTTCGGGTGCTGCCGGGTCGCAGGTGCGGCCCGATGTCCTGTCCGTCGGGGGATCAGGTTCGGCCGTGCCCCGGTGAGCCGGGTCCGTGAGGAGGCGCGCGCACCTCTCCTCGTCCAGGTCGCGCCCCGGCTGGTCGCCGCGCTGCTGGTGGTGGCCCTGGCCGCGGCGTCTCGCTTCGGCGAGCTCGCCCTGGCGGTCGTCCTGCTCGGCGTCCAGGCGCTCGCGGCCTTCGCACCGCGACCGTGGGAGGAGCGGGCGTTCGTCGTACGGCCGGACAAGGCGCTGCCCGTCGTGACCGCCGGTGCGGTGACGCTCGCGACGACCCTGGCGCCGTCCGTCCTCGACGGCGCGGCGGGACACGTACGCGTTGCCGGCAGCGGGTCGCTCGCGGGCGCCGGTGTCGGCCTGGGTGTGCTCGTGATCGTGTCGTTCGTCACCCGGCTCTCCCGGCCGGTGGCGGGGACGGTCCCGGCGCTCGCCGACACCCTCCTGTGCGGGGTTCTCGCTGTCCTGGCGTGCGGTTGGCTCGCCGCCGCCGGGTCCCGTCCTGCGCCGTTGGTCGTCGGGGCGGTGCTCTGTGTGGTCGTCCTCGTGCTGGGACGACGGGGGTACGTGGCGTTCTGGCTGGTGACCGCGGCCGCCCTCGCCGGCGTCGTGGTGGCGGCCTCCGAGGGTCTGCCGGTCGCGCTCGGGGCCGGTGCGCTCGCTGCGGTCGCCGCGTCCGCCCGGCTGGGGGTGGCGGCCGGCGAGCGGTGGGGCGCCTTGCCGCCGGGTCGGTGGGCGATCGGCTGTGTGCTGCCGGTGGCGCTGAGCGGTCCGGTGGTGTTCGCGGTCTCGGTGGTCGGTCTGGTCTGAGACCGGGGCTTCGGCCCGGTCCGTAGGCTGGAGGGGTGCCGATCGGTGTCGTGGTCCTTCTGCTCGTCCTCGCGTTCGCGGGGGCGTTCGCCGTCGTGCGCCGCCGCACGGACGGACGGGTCCGGTCGACCGTCGAGCAGCAGCCCGTACGCTCGGGCGCGCCGGCTGCGCAGGCGTCGGCAGCCGAGGTGCTGACCGCGGACGAGCTCGGCGGTGAGCTGGGGGCGGCGGCGACGCTGGTGCAGTTCTCGTCGGCATTCTGTGCTCCGTGCCGGGGCGCACGGGTCGTCCTCGGTCAGCTGGCGGCGGAGCGGCCCGGCGTCGTTCATCGCGACGTGGATGCCGAGTCGCACCTCGATCTGGTGCGGCGCCTCGATGTCCGGCGGACGCCGACGACGTTCGTGCTCGACGCTCGCGGGACGGTCGTGGGACGGGTCGCCGGCGTCCCGCGCAGCGACGAGACCGGGCGCCTCCTGGATGCGCTCGGAAGCACCCGTCCCGAATGATGGACGTGTATCTCACGATTCGGGACGCTGACGTGACCGCGGCCAGGGTGGCGCCTACTGTTGCTCCCATGCTCCACACGACCCTGCTGACGAAGCGGCGCGCAGTCGATCACTGCCGCGTCCGCTCCGCGCTGTGTCGAATGCGCTGAACGAACCCTCGTCCCCGCCGCGATCCGCGGCACCGTTCTGCGCCTGGAGTCTCCATGTCGAACCCCTCGGCCCCGGCCGACCTGCGCTCGCCCGAGCGTGAGCCGGGCCAGTCCGCCCCGTCCGGGCAGCTGCTCGTCGACCCGCGCGGTCAGCGGCTCGCCGCCGTGATCACGTCGGTCGTCCTGGCGGCAGCGCTGGTGCTGCTCGAGTCGCGGGCCGGGATCGCGCTGGTCGCGTTCCAGGCCGCTGTCTTCCTGCTCGGCGCGACGCTCGGGCCGAGCAGGACGCCGTACGGCTGGCTGTACGCGCGGCTCGTCCGTCCGCGTCTCGGAGCGGCGAGGGAGCTCGAGGACGCGCGCGGACCGCGGTTCGCGCAGGGCGTCGGCGCCACGTTCGCCGTGATCGCGCTCGGCGGGCTCCTCGTGGGCGCGTCGGGGGTCGCAGCCGTCGCCGTCGGCTTCGCGCTCGCCGCCGCCCTGCTCAACGCGTCCGTCGGCTTCTGCCTCGGCTGCGAGCTGTACCTGATCCTGCGCCGGATCGCCCCGGCGCAGACCTGAGGCCGGGCAGGTCCGAACAGAACCACCCCGAGGCGGTCCGCCGCCCACCGTCCACACCCATCACCGAATCACCACCACCCTGGAGGTCACCATGAGCCGCGAGTCCGCGCTCGTCACCGCTGAGTGGGTCGAGGAGCACCTCTCCGACCCGACCGTCGTCCTCGTCGAGGTCGACGAGGACACCACCGCCTACGACAAGGGCCACATCGCCGGCGCGATCAAGCTGGACTGGAAGGAAGACCTCCAGGACCCGGTCCGTCGCGACTTCGTCAACAAGGCCCAGTTCGAGGCGCTGCTGTCGGAGCGGGGCATCTCCAACGACGACACCGTCGTCCTGTACGGCGGCAACAACAACTGGTTCGCCGCCTACGCCTACTGGTACTTCACGCTCTACGGCCACGCCGACGTCAAGCTGCTCGACGGCGGGCGCAAGAAGTGGGAGCTCGACAGCCGCGAGCTCGTCGCCGAGGTCCCGACCCGCGAGGCGACGCAGTACACCGCCCAGGAGCAGGACACCTCGATCCGCGCGTTCCGCGACGAGGTCGTCGCCGCGATCGGCACCCAGAACCTGATCGACGTCCGCAGCCCCGACGAGTTCGCCGGTCGGCTGCTCGCCCCGGCGCACCTCCCGCAGGAGCAGGCGCAGCGCGCGGGCCACATCCCGACCGCCGGCAACGTCCCGTGGAGCAAGGCGGCCAACGACGACGGCACGTTCCGGAGCAACGCCGAGCTCGAGGAGCTGTACGCCGAGGCCGGGCTGGACCGCAGCAAGGACACCATCGCGTACTGCCGCATCGGCGAGCGCTCCTCGCACACCTGGTTCGTGCTGCAGGAGCTGCTCGAGGTCGGCAACGTGAAGAACTACGACGGCTCCTGGACCGAGTACGGCTCGCTGATCGGCGTCCCGGTCGCGCTCGGCGACGAGCCCGGGGAGGCCTGAGCCATGTGCGGTGCGACCAAGGGCGGCCCCAGCCTCGACGGCGTCGACGTCGACAAGGAGACGGTGATCCAGGGGATCGTGACGCTCGACGGTGAGCCCGTCGGCAACGCGTACGTGCGCCTGCTCGACGCCACCGGGGAGTTCACCGCCGAGGTTCCGACCTCGGCGACGGGGCAGTTCCGGTTCTTCGCAGCGCCCGGTGAGTGGACGCTGCGCACGCTCGCTCCGCGGGTGACGCCGACGGACCGCACGGTCCAGGCGCAGCGCGGGGTGCCGGTGGACGTCGAGGTCGCGGTCAGCGCGGCCTGACGAACCGGGGGGTGCGGAGGCCCTCGTCCGACTGCGGTCGGGCGAGGGCCTCCGTCATGGCAGAGCGACCGCCGCGAGCCAGGGGACGACCGACGGTCAGTCGATCTCCTTGGTGTCGCCGAGCTCGGCGTCCGGGTTCTGCTTCAGGTACTTCTGGATCCGGTCTCGTTTGAGGAGCGTGTATAGCTCCTCGCCCTTCTCCTCGTCGAGGTTGACGATGCTCATGCCCTCGGCAGTCTCGCTGATCGAGGGCTCCGCCAGCGGGGCGGTGAGGAAGTTGACGTCGTCGACCTGGATGCCTCGGAGCGCGAAAGCCAGCCCCATGAGGTCGGAGTTGGTGAAGTCCTCGTCGATCGTCATGTTCTCGGCGACCGAGTTGACGGTGCGCTGGAGCGTGATGGGGTTGCGGGTGTTCTCCGGGCTGATCATCTTCTTGAGGACCAGGCGGATGAAGTTCTGCTGGCGCTCGATTCGGCCGAAGTCACCGTCGGTGAGCCCGTAGCGCGTCCGAACGTACTTCAGGGCCTTGGTGCCCTCGAGGTTCTGCCAGCCCTCCTCCCAGGTGATGTCCTGGGAGGAGTCGTAGAACGTCGACGGGATGTAGACCCGGACACCACCGACCGCTTCGGTCATGTCCTTGAAGCCGTCCCAGTCCATGATCACCATGTGGTCGAGGCGGACGTCGGTGAGGTTCTCGACCGTCGAGATCGCGCCCGCCGGACCGTAGTCGGAGAAGGCGGCGTTGATCTTGTTGTAGCCCATCTCGGTGCCGGTCTCGTCGTAGATCGGCACGTAGGAGTCGCGCGGGATCGAGACGACCGAGACGTGCTTCCGGTCCGCGGAGATGTGGGCGATCATGATCGTGTCGCTGCGGTGGGAGCCGACCGGCCACTCCGGTTCGGCCATGCTCTCCGCGATCGACGAGGAGTTGTTGTTGTTGTCGGACTCGGCGTCTGCGCCGAGGACGAGGATGTTGAGGGCCTCGCCCGGAGCGGGGTCGGGGCGGGTCTCCTCCTTGATCGTCCCGGTCGAGTCGATCCGGTCGATGTCACCGAGGCTGTTCATCATTCCGATGGCGTACGCGCTGGTGGCGAGCACGACGACGGACAGGACCGAGGCGACGAGCGTGGCCACCCAGTGCCGACGGAACCAGCCGCGCGACTTCTCCGCGCGGCGCTTCCCGGCGCCTTCGTACTCGCTCATCAAGCTCCCTGTTCAGCACGACGGCAGCCTCGAGCGTCCCGCGAGGCTGCGATTCGTCCCATTCTGCCTCATCGAACGCTCAAGTCCCAGGTGACGTTCCCGACCGGGAGAGCTCGGCGGTGTCCACCACCAGGGTCACGGGCCCGTCGTTGACCGACGAGACCGCCATGTCGGCGCCGAAGATCCCGCGGCTCACCTGGGCGCCCAGATCGCCCAGGAACCCGCAGAACGCCTCGTACAGCGGCTCCGAGACCGCCCCCGGTGCCGCCGAGCCCCACGACGGGCGCCGTCCCTTGCGGACGTCCGCGTACAGCGTGAACTGGCTCACGACGAGCACCGGCGCTCCGAGATCGGCGGCGGACCGCTCGTCGCGCATGATCCGCAGGGTCCAGATCTTGGCCGCGAGCGATCGGGCCTCGTCCGGACCGTCGTCGTGGGTGACTCCGAGCAGCACGAGCAGGCCGGGACCGTCGAAGGAGCCGACGACCTCGCCGTCGACCGTCACCGACGCCGAGCCGACCCTGGAGACCACTGCGCGCATGGCGGTCATTGTCTCGGAGGCAGGTCCGGGCGTCACAGCGCCCCGTAGACTCGACGCATGCCGTTCGAGATCCCCGAGGACCTCCATCCCGACCTCCTGGGCCTGGCCTGGCTGCTGGGGCAGTGGCACGGCAACGGGCGAGGCGACTACCCGACCATCGACGCGTTCGGCTTCGAGCAGGAGGTCGCCTTCGCGCACGACGGCCGCCCGTTCCTGCACTACTTCAGCCGGACCTGGGTGACCGACGAGTCCGGCGAGCGGGTCCGCCCGGGGGCGCTGGAGACCGGGTTCCTCCGCCCCGCAGGCCCGCTCGAGGCCGCGAAGGGGCCGGTCGAGCTCGTGCTCGCCCATCCGACGGGCATCACCGAGATCTACTACGGCGAGGCCGACGGTCCCCGCCTGACGCTCGCGACCGACGCGGTCGCCCGCACGAGCACGGCCAAGGAGTACGTCGCCGGCCAGCGGATGTACGGCCTGGTCGAGGGCGACCTGATGTACGCGATCGACATGGCGGCCATGGACCAGCCGATGCAGTCACACCTGTGGGGGCAGCTCAAGCGTGTCTGAGACCACCGAGACCACCGAGACCAGCAGCGGCGGGCAGCCGCCCGCCTACCGCAGTCCCTTGCTCGACCGGCCCGGCGCCGTCGAGGGCGAGGCGCTCGACGCCGGCGTGGCCGCCCACTACGGCGCGATCGCGGCCGAGCAGCGCCGGCTCGAGGCCGGCGAGGGCTTCGTCGACCTGTCGCACCGCGACGTGGTCGCGATCAGCGGGCCGGACCGCCTGGGCTGGCTGCACTCCCTGACGACCCAGGTCTTCGAGGGCCTCGAGCCCGGGGTCGAGACCCGGGCGCTGCTGCTGTCGCCGCAGGGCCGCGTCGAGCACGCGTTCGTCGGCGTCGACGACGGCGAGACCTTCCTCGCGCACACGGAGCCGGGAGCCGGGGCGGCGCTGGCCGCGTTCCTGGACTCGATGCGGTTCATGATGCGGGTCGAGGTCCGCGACGTGACCGCTGACCACGCGGTCCTCGGGCTCGCGGGCCAGCGGTTCGCCGTGATCGAGCGAGCAGCCCTGCCGGACGCGCCCGCGACGTACGGCGAGCCGGCCGGGACCTGGGCGTACGAGGCGCTGCGGATCGCCGCCGGTGTCCCGCGTCCGGGCCTGGACCTGGACGAGAAGTCGATCCCGAACGAGTACGGCTGGACGTACGACGCGAGCAGCGGCTCGCCGGACGCGCTCCGAGCCGTCCACCTGGTCAAGGGCTGCTACCGCGGCCAGGAGACCGTGGCGCGGATCCACAACCTCGGTCGGCCGCCGCGGCGGGCTGTCCTGCTGCTGCTCGACGGGTCGGCGGAGCACCTCCCCGAGCACGGTGCCGAGGTGACGCTCGACGGACGCCGGGTCGGGTTCGTCGGCTCCACCGCACGCCACCACGAGCTCGGCCCGGTCGCCCTCGGCGTCGTCAAGCGCAACGTCGACCCCGAGGCGACGCTGCTCGCCGACGGGGTCCCGGCGGCCCAGGAGGTGCTGGTCGACCCCGAGGTCGGGCTGCACGTCCGGCCCACCCTCTGAGCGTCCCGGACGCGACGACGGCGCGCACTCCGCCCAGGGGTCGGTGAAGGACGCGCAGATCACAGGGTTACGATTCGTGATCGGGACCGATACGGTCCTAGACTTGGGCGGTTATGACTTCTGACGCCGCCCTCGACGCGCCCACGCTCTCCTTCGCCGACATCCTCGCTGACGAGCGGCTGCTGGCTGCCCTCGACGACCTGGGGTACGAGTCCCCGTCCCCGATCCAGGGCGAGGCGATCCCGCCGCTGCTCGACGGCCACGACATCATCGGCATGGCGCAGACCGGGACCGGCAAGACCGCTGCGTTCGCGCTGCCGGTGCTCTCCGGCGTCGACGTGGACCGCGCGGAGACCCAGGCGATCGTGCTCGCCCCGACCCGCGAGCTCGCGCTCCAGGTCTCCGAGGCGTTCGAGTCGTACGCGAAGCACGTGCCCGGCCTGCGGGTGGTCCCGGTCTACGGCGGCGCCGGCTACACCGAGCAGCTCGCCGGGCTCCGCAAGGGCGCGCACGTCGTCGTGGGGACCCCGGGTCGCGTGATCGACCACCTGGAGCGCGGCCGCCTCGACCTGTCGCGGATCAGCCACCTGGTGCTCGACGAGGCCGACGAGATGCTCAAGATGGGCTTCGCCGACGACGTCGAGCGGATCCTCGCCGACACCCCGGACAGCAAGCAGGTCGCGCTGTTCTCCGCGACGATGCCGCCCACGATCCGACGGATCGCCGACACCTACCTCACGGATCCGATCGAGGTGAAGGTCAAGTCGGAGACGCTGAGCGCGACCAACGTGCGCCAGCGCTGGCTGCTCGTCCCGCACTTCCGCAAGCTCGACGCGCTCAACCGCTTCCTCGAGGTCGAGAACCACGACGGCGTCATCGTCTTCGTCCGGACCAAGTCGGCCACCGAGGAGCTTGCCGAGCAGCTCCGCGCGTACGGCCACAGCGCCGCCGCGATCAACGGCGACCTGGTCCAGGCGCAGCGCGAGCGCACGGTCAACGCGCTGAAGGGCGGCACCCTCGACATCCTGGTCGCGACCGACGTCGCCGCCCGCGGCCTCGACGTCGACCGGATCAGCCTGGTCGTCAACTACGACATCCCGCACGACCCCGAGGCGTACGTCCACCGGATCGGCCGCACCGGCCGGGCCGGCCGCGCCGGCGACGCCGTGCTCTTCGTGACGCCGCGCGAGCGTCGGCTGCTCGGCGTGATCGAGCGGACCACCGGCCAGCCGGTGACGCCGATGGACATCCCCACGGCCGAGCAGGTCAACGCCAGCCGCGTCACGAAGTTCCAGGGTGCGATCACCTCGGCCCTGTCCAGCAAGGACGTGCACCAGTTCCGCGGCCTGCTCAGCGAGTACGCCCGCGAGACCGGCGTCGACCCGCTCGACGTCGCCGCCGCGCTGGCGGTGCAGGCGCACGAGGGCACGAAGTTCCTGCTCGACCCGTCCGACGACATCGTGGTGACCGACCGCAAGGGTCACGATCGTGACGGCGGTCGCAAGGGTCGCGACCGCGACGGCGACCGCGAGCGTCCGACCCGCCCGACGCCGGACGGCATGGCCGTCTACCGGCTCGCCGTCGGCAAGCGCCAGCGCGTCACCCCGAAGTCGATCATGGGGGCGCTCGCGAACGAGGGCGGTCTCGGGCGCGGCGACTTCGGCAACATCTCGATCCGCTACGACCACTCGCTGGTCGAGCTGCCCGACCCGCTGCCCAGCGGGACGGAGTCCGCGCTCAGCCGCACCCGGATCGGCGGCAACCTCATCCACCTCGAGCGCGACCGTGGTCCGCGCCGCTCGGGGCCGTACCGCGGGGGGTCTTCGCGTGACGGTGGTCACCGGGGTGGCGACCGTTACGGGTCCGACCGCCGCGGCGGCGGGCGTTCCGGTGACAGCGGCAGCCGCGGCCCGGTACGTTCGGCGAGGACGCCGCGACGACGCAAGGGGTGATCGCGTGCACGAGCTGCGGACGGTGGTGCAGCACTACGCGTGGGGCTCCCACGATGCGCTGCCGACCCTGCTCGGCGTCGAGCCCGACGGTCGGCCGTGGGCCGAGCTGTGGGTCGGCACACACCGCCTCGGCGCGAGCGAGGTCGTCGGGACCGACGGCACGACGCGTGGCCTGCGCGAGGTCGTCGGCGACGGCCTCCCGTACCTCCTGAAGGTCCTCGCGGTCGATGCGCCGCTGTCCCTGCAGGTGCACCCCGACACGCCGACGGCCCGCGTGGGGTACGCGCGCGAGGAGGCCGCCGGGGTGGCGCTCGACGACCCGGCCCGCGTGTTCAAGGACCCGCACCACAAGCCCGAGATGGTCGTCGCCCTGACTGTGTTCGAGGGGCTCGTCGCCTTCCGGCCGACGGCCAAGGTCTGGCAGGTCCTCGGCGGTCTCATCAACCCGCTCGCCGTCCGATTGCACGCCGAGCTGCGCGGTGACCCGGGTTTCCCCGGCCTGGCGCGGATGGTGGGCCGGCTGGTCGATCCGGAGACCCGTCCGAGCGTCGAGGAGATCGGGGCCCTGGTCCAGGAGTGCGCCACCCGGGTCGCGGAGGACGCCGACCTCGACCGGGCGTACGAGACCGTGCTCGAGCTGGCGGCGCACCACCCGGGCGATCCCGGGGTGCTGATGGGCCTCCTGCTGAACCGCGTCCGGCTCGAGCCCGGCGAGGCCGCGCTGGTCGAGGAGGGCGTGCTGCACGCCTACCTGTCGGGCACCTGCGTCGAGGTGATGGCCTCGTCGGACAACGTGCTGCGCGCCGGGCTGACCGACAAGCACGTCGAGCCGGTCGCGCTCGCGGCCTGCGTCCGCCGCGGGATGGCTGACGCCTATCGCGTGGCGCCGAAGGTCTCCGCGGGCGTGCGTGAGTATCTCCCGCCGGTGAGCGAGTTCGCGCTGTCGTTCGTCGACGCCGTCGGTGACACCGATCGGGTCGTGCCCGGGTCCGGCCATCGGCTCGTGCTGTGCACGGAGGGCGAGGCCGAGGTCCTGACGGACGACGATCGGATGTCGCTGCGGCGCGGTCACGCCTGCTACGTCGCCGCCGACGAAGGCACGGTCCGCGTCCGCGGCGCCGGGACCGTCGTCCAGGCCTACTCGCCGACCGCCTGACCCCGCCGCCCGACCCTCGCGAGTCGCGCATGGCGGGGTCGCGAGTCGCGCATGGCGGGGTCGCGAGTCACGTAGGGCGGGTCGGGTCGCGCGTGGCGATTGCACCGTGATCGACCCAGGTGCCTGCATGCGAGGCACCTCCGCGTACCAAGCGCAGGCACGTCCGTACCTGCTGCGCCGTGGGTGACGAACGGGCCTGCAACTGAGCTCGCTCGGGGTGTGGTTCGCAGGCATGTACGTCAGCGTGGACCAAACGCAGGCGCGTACGTCGAGCGCGCTGGGGAATCGGGACCGCCCGCAGCGACTCGCGACCCCGCCCGCAGCGACTCGCGAGTGCGCCCGCAACGACTCGCGAGTGCGCCAGGACTGACTCGCGAGCGGACTTGGGAACGACGAAGGGCCGGGACCACAGTGGTCCCGGCCCTTCGTACGTCGTGCGTCAGATCGACGGCGTCAGAGGATCATCCCGGCGCCGACGGTCACACCCGTGGCCTCGTCGATCAGGATGAACGAACCCGTGGTGCGGTTCTTCTCGTAGGCGTCGACGAACAGCGGCGCGGTCGTCCGCAGCTTCACGCGCCCGATCTCGTTCAGGCCCAGCTCCTGGGTGTCGAGGTCGCGGTGCAGCGTGTTGATGTCGAGCCGGTACTGGAGGTCCTTGACCATCGCCCGCGCGTTGCGGGTGGTGTGCTTGATGGCCAGCTTCTGGCGAGGACGCAGCGGCTGGTTCGTCATCCAGCAGACCATCGCGTCGATGTCCTGGGTGGGCGTCGGCGCGTTCTGGGGACGGCAGATCATGTCGCCGCGACTGACGTCGAGGTCGTCGGTGAGCCGCACGGTGACCGACATCGGCGGGAAGGCCTCGTCGATCGACTGCTCGTGCAGGTCGATCCCGGCGATCTTCGAGGTGAAGCCGCTGGGGAGCACCTGGACCTCGTCGCCCGGCTTCAGCACGCCGCCGGCGACCTGGCCCGCGTAGCCGCGGTAGTCGTGGAACTCGTCCGACTTCGGACGCACCACGTACTGCACGGGGAAGCGGGTGTCGACCAGGTCGCGGTCGGAGGCGACGTGGACGTTCTCCAGGTGGTGCAGGAGCGAGGTGCCCTGGTACCACGGCATGGCCTCGGAGCGGGTCACGACGTTGTCGCCCTTGAGCGCCGAGATCGGGATCACCGTGAGGTCCGGGATCGCGAGCTTGGCGGCGAAGGTGTCGAACTCGTCGCGGATCTTGTTGAAGGTGTCCTCGTCGTAGTCGACGAGATCCATCTTGTTGACCGCGAGCACCAGGTGCGGGACCCGCAGCAGGGAGAGGATCACGGCGTGGCGGCGGCTCTGCTCGGTCAGCCCGGAGCGGGCGTCGACGAGCACCAGACCGAGGTCGGCCGTGGAGGCGCCGGTGACCATGTTGCGGGTGTACTGAACGTGACCCGGGGTGTCGGCGATGATGAACTTGCGCCGCGGGGTCGCGAAGTAGCGGTACGCGACGTCGATCGTGATGCCCTGCTCGCGCTCGGAGCGCAGACCGTCGGTCAGCAGGGCGAGATCGGTGTAGTCGTAGCCCTTGGACTGCGAGGTGGCCTCGACCGCCTCGAGCTGGTCCTCGAAGATCGCCTTCGAGTCGAGCAGCAGCCGGCCGATCAGGGTCGACTTGCCGTCGTCCACGGAGCCGGCGGTGGCGAACCGCAGCAGGTCCATCCGCGACTCGTCGAGGGTCTCCGGGGCGTCGGTGACGGGGGCGGTCATCAGAAGTAGCCCTCCTTCTTGCGGTCTTCCATGGCCGCCTCGCTGAACCGGTCGTCACCGCGGGTCGCGCCGCGCTCGGTGACACGGGCGATCGCGATCTCGTCGATGATCTCGGCCGTCGTCGCCGCGGAGGACTCCACGCAGCCGGTGAGCGTCATGTCGCCGACCGTGCGGAAGCGCACCAGGCGCTCCTCGACGGTCTCGCCGCTCTTCAGCGTCGCGTGGTCGCCGTACGACAGCAGCATGCCGTCGCGCTCGAAGACCTCGCGCTTGTGCGCGTAGTAGATCGACGGGATCTCGATCTGCTCGCGGTGGATGTAGTGCCACACGTCGAGCTCGGTCCAGTTCGACAGCGGGAAGATCCGCATGTGCTCGCCCTCGGCGATGCGGCCGTTGTAGAGGCTCCACAGCTCGGGACGCTGGTTCTTCGGGTCCCACTGGCCGAACTCGTCGCGGTGGGAGTAGACGCGCTCCTTGGCGCGGGCCTTCTCCTCGTCGCGGCGGCCGCCACCGAAGGCGGCGGTGAAGCCTTCCTCCTCGATGGCGTTCAGCAGGGTGCCGATCTGGAGGCGGTTGCGGGTGGTCTTGCCGTCGTCGACGACGATGCCGTCGGCGATCGCCTGGTCGACCGAGGCGACGATCATCCGGACTCCCAGGCGGTCGACCCAGGAGTCACGGGTGTCGAGCACCTCTTGGAAGTCGAAGCCGGTGTCCACCTGCATGACCGGGAACGGGACGCGCGCGGGGTAGAACGCCTTCTCGGCGAGCCGCAGCATCACGATCGAGTCCTTGCCGCCGGAGAACAGCAGGACAGGCCGCTCGAACTCCGCCGCGACCTCGCGGAAGATGTGGATCGACTCGGCTTCCAGCTGGTCCAGCTGGCTGAGTCGGTAGTCGTGCATGGGCGTCACCAGGGGGTCTCCCGTCATACCTGGGGGTTCTGAGCGTCCTGAGAAGCAGCGGCCATCCTATCGAGCCATCTGCTCAGCGCCCAAGCCAGCCGGGTGCTGGACGTTTGCGCGTGTGATCCCGGTCGCCAGCAGCAGCTGGGCGGCCAGGTACGTGATCATCACCGCGAGGCCGGTCTCCGAGGGACCGACGTGGGCGAGGTCGAGTGCGATCAGCGTATCGGAGAGCAGGAACAGCACGCCTCCGACGCCCGCGAGCGGACTGTACGCGAGGGCGGTCACGGCCGTCGCGGTGAGCAGCAGCGCGTAGAGCGCGATCGGGATCCGCAGGGCCGGCTCGTGCTCGCCGAGCGGTGCCCACAGGGCCGCGAGGACGCCGGCCCACACCACGAGACCGCCGGCGGCGATCCACCAGCGCCTTCTCAGGACGTCCAGAGCGCCGGCCCGGACGAACCACGTGATGTAGCAGACGTGCGCGGCGGCGAAGCCCGCCATCCCGACCAGGAAGGCGCCGTCGATCTCGAGCGCGACGTCGCCGACCCACGAGAGCAGCAGCGCGGCGACCAGCAGCCGAGGGCCGCGTACGCTCACGACCCACGCCGCCAGCAGCGGCATCAGCAGCGCCTTGGTCACGGAGTCGGCGATCCCCGCGTCGGTGGCGACCAGCACGAGGTGGATCGCCGACGCGGCGAGGAACGCGACCAGCCAGGGGCTACGCACCGTGGTCGCCCGGTGAGCCGCCGGACGAGCCCGAACGCTGTGGTGCCGACTCGGCGGGTCCGTCAGCGGAGTCTGCCGCGGGGACCGGTCGGTTCACCTGCTCGCGGACCAGCGCCCAGACGACCGGGCCCAGGATGACCAGGCCGGCGGCGATGAGGCCGATCGCGACCGGCGGCACGCCGAGGAGCGTGAGGCCGGTGAGGCTCAGCACGATGACGATGCCGCGCCGTACGACCGCCTGCGGGACGCGGTTGGCGATCCGGGCGCCGAGGAACGTCCCGGGCATGCCTCCGACGATCAGCGGGACCAGGACGCCGACGTCGACGCCGGACACGATCACGTGCGTGATCGCGGCGGACATCACGAGGGGGACGGCCTGCACGAGGTCGGTGCCGACCAGGCGGACGGCCGACAGGGTCGGGTAGAGCAGCAGGAGCGCGACCATGATCAGCGAGCCCGACCCGACCGAGGTGATCCCCACCAGCAGCCCGCCGACGGCGCCGACGATCAGTGTCGGGATCGGCCGTACGGCGGGGTCGGTGTCACCGGCGACGACGCCGCGGGCGGCGGCGCGCATGCCGAGGTACATCCGCAGGGTGTAGGTCACCGCGGTGAAGATGAGGGCGCAGCCGATCGCCGTCTTGACGAACGTGGTCTGGCTCTCGTCGGTGCCGACCGCGTCGATGATGAACGCGCCGGCGGCCGCGGTCGGGACAGACCCCACGATCAGCCAGGCGGCGAGGCGGAGGTTCGGGGAACCCTCCCGGGCGTGCACGACGGCGCCGACCGACTTGTTCGCGGCGGCGGCGACGAGGTCGTTCGCGACCGCCGCGGTCGGGTTGACGCCGAGGAAGATGAGGGCCGGCGTCATCAGCGCACCGCCGCCCATGCCGGTCAGTCCGACGACGATGCCGACACCGAAGCTGACGACGAGGATCGACAGCGCGGAGAGGGTGAGGATCTCGTTCATGCGGTCCTCCAGACCCCGGCGTCGATCAGCGCGTCGACCACGTCGGTGAGGGCGTCCTCGATGGTGCGGCCGGTCGTGTCGACCGCGACCAGGGCGTCGTCCGGGACCTCGTACGGCGAGGAGATGCCGGTGAACTCGGGGATCTGGCCCGCTCGCGCCTTCGCGTACAGGCCCTTGCGGTCGCGCCGCTCGCACTCCTCCAGCGGCGTCGCGACGTGGACCAGAGCGAACGTCGCACCGGCCCCCTCGGCCATGGCGCGGACCTGCTTGCGGGTGGAGTCGAACGGCGCGATCGGCGAACAGATCGCGAGCCCGTGGTGCCGCGCGATCTCGGCGGCCACCCAGCCGATCCGGGCGATGTTGGTCTCGCGGTCCTCCTTGGAGAACCCGAGACCCTTGCTCAGGTGGTGACGGACCACGTCGCCGTCGAGCGAGGTGACGGTCCGGCGACCCTCCTCGAGCACCCGGTCGTACAGCGCGCGGGCGAGCGTGGACTTGCCGGAGCCGGACAGGCCGGTGAAGAAGACGACGAGACCGCGCTCGTCGAGCGGCGGGACGTCGGCGTCGACGATCGCTGCGACGGCATCGTCGAGCGACCCGGTCCCGGGGAGGTCGATCACCTCGTCGGCGTAGCGAGCGGCGACCGCTCGGCGCAGCGCTGCGTCGTCGGTCTCGTCGTCGCGCGCGGCGAGCGCGACCGCGACGGTGGCCCGGCCCGGCAGTGCGGCCAGCGTGGCCCGGACGAGGGCAGGGGCCGTGACCGTACGGCGCGGGTCGGGTCCGGTCGTCACGAGCAGCACGACCTGGCGGCCGCTGCGCGTCTCCTCGGCGGTGATCGAAGCGACGTCGTCGGTGGTCAGCGGCCGGTCGACGAGGACGGCGAAGCCGTTCGGGACTGCATCGCGGACCTGCGCAGGGGACAGGTGGTAGCGACGGAACGGGCCGTACTGCGGGGTGGTGAGGACGGTGGTGCTGCCGTCGCTGCGGTCGTGGACGGCGAGCGGGAGGCCTTCGGGGTCGAGAAGCTCGACGGGGCCGCTGAGGTCCGCGGGGAGGTCGAGCTCGAGCGGCCGGTCGGTCGGCCAGGCGTCGAGCATGACGAGCTCGAGGTCGGCCAGCCCGCGGGCGCCGGGGGTCCACTGCTGATCGGTCACGAACCCGATTGTGTCACGCGACAATCAGAACAATCACCCGCCCGACCGCGACGATTCCGAGCGGCCGTGATCTCCGCCACGTTGCTAGCGAGGTGCTTGCTCTTGCTTGCAACTGCAAGCACACTGGAGGCATGGCCAAGCTGAGCGTGGGAAAGACCGTGGGAGACCTCGGAGGCTACCTGCGCGACCAGCGGAGCCAGGCGCAGCTGTCGTTGCGGCAGCTCGCCGACCTCACCGGCGTCTCCAACCCCTACCTGAGCCAGATCGAGCGCGGGCTGCGCCGACCCTCCGCCGACGTGCTCCAGCAGATCGCCAAGGCGCTGCGCATCTCGGCCGAGTCGCTCTACGTGCAGGCAGGCCTGCTCGACCCGGACGAGTCACCGCAGACCGGCGTGGAGGCCGCGATCAACCTCGACCCGCGGCTGGACGCCGGGCAGCGACGAGCGCTGCTCGAGATCTACCGCTCGTTCGTCGGCGACGTGGCCGGCGCCCCTGACATCGACGAACCGGGCACCGCCCCGGAGAACCAGGAGTTCACCCCATGAGCATCTCCGACACCATCACCAAGCAGGTCATGGCGCTTCCCGAGACCGTGAAGACCCTGCCGACGGTCGCGACGCAGCTCGCCGGCCAGGCGCAGACCACCGCGGTCGCGCTGCTCGGTCAGCTCAAGGAGCTCGACCTCGACGAGCTGCAGAAGAAGATCGAGACCGACGCGAAGGCGCTGCCCGGCCAGGCCGGGGCCCTGTACGCCGAGCTGGTCGGCAAGGCCAAGGAGTTCGACCTCGACGAGGTCCGCTCCGAGCTCGAGACCAAGGTCGACGGCCTGACCGACGAGGTCAAGGACCTCCTCGTCGAGCTCCTCGCGACCGCGAAGAAGACGGCCGCCGGTGCCGTCGCAGCTGCCCCGGTGGTCGGCAGGACGGCCGAGCCCACGCCGGCCGCGAAGGCGGAGGCGCCGACCCCGCAGCCCGCGCCGGCCAAGAAGGCCCCCGCACCGTCGGCCGCCCCCAAGGCGGAGGCTCCGGCGCAGAAGGCCCCGGCGAAGAAGGCCCCGGCGAAGAAGGCGACCGCGAAGAAGGCGGCCCCCGCCAAGAAGGCCCCCGCCAAGAAGGCTCCGGCGAAGAAGGCGACCGCGAAGAAGGCCGCCCCCGCCAAGAAGGCCGCCCCGGCCCAGAAGGCGACCGCGAAGAAGGCGACCCCGGCGAAGAAGGCGACCGGCTCGTCCGCGACGGAGGGCTGACCGCGCACGATCGAGGCCGGACCGACCACGGCGTCGGTCCGGCCTCGTCGTGTCCCGGGGGCCGGGGACTCGGATAGTCTCGTGACGTGTTCGATCTCTTCGCGGTGCAGAACAGCATCGAGCTGCTCATCACTCTGGTCCTGCTCGTCATCAAGGGCTTCGCCTTCGTCGACGCCGTGTCGCGGAGCCCGCAGGCGTACGTGGCCGCCGACAAGCAGACGAAGCCGTTCTGGCTGATCGTGCTCGGGTTGTCGCTGCTCGCGAACCTGCTGATCTGGGCACCGATCAGCCTCCTGAACCTGGTCGGCACCGTCGCGTCGCTCGTCTACCTGGCCGATGCCCGTCCTGCGCTCCAGCAGGCAGGCGGGCGTCGGTGACCGCAGCGCCGTGACGGACGAGCGTCGGGGAGCGCCGGCGCGCGTCGGGCTGCTCGACCTGCTCGCTCTCGCCTGCGAGCTCGCCGCCCTCGCGCTGCTCGCGGCGGCCGGGTGGTCGCTCGGGGAGACGGTGGCACTGTCGCTGCTCCTCGCGGTCGCGCTGGTCGGCGTGGCCGGCTGGGTGTGGGGCCGCTGGATGGCCCCGACCTCGAGCCACCGCCTGGCGCCGGTCCCGCGGACGTTCGCGAAGGTCGCCTTCTACCTCGCGGTGGCGGGCATCGGCGTGGTCGTCGGACTCTGGATCTGGGCCGTCCTGCTCCTGGCGGTCGCGCTGCTGGTCCAGGTGTCGAGGCCGGAGGAGTAGACCAGCATCGAACACCTGTTCGATGATCTGGGGTACGATGGGTCCCGTGTCCGCTCCGTACCGCGCGTCCCCGTACCAGGCGTCGCTGCTCGACACCGCTGCCGAGCCGTCGCTCGGCCCGCTCAGGCAGGCACTGGTGCGGCACGAGCTCGGGCGCGGGGCCTGGCTGGACGTGCTGCCGCGCTGGGTCGACGGCGCGGGCGCCCTGTTCGAGCATCTTCACGCCTCGGTGCCGTGGCGGGCCGACGAGCGGCCGATGTACGACCGGACGGTCGCCGTGCCGCGACTGCTCGCCTTCTACGGGGAGCAGCAGCCGTGGCCGCACCCGGCGGTCGAGCGGATGCGCGAGCAGCTGAGCGACCACTACGAGGCCGAGCTCGGCGAGCGGTTCGCCACGGCGGGGCTGTGCCTCTACCGCGACGGGCGCGACTCGGTCGCCTGGCACGGCGACCGGATCGGACGCGGCCGCTCGGCGGACACGATGGTCGCGATCGTCTCCCTGGGGTCGCCCCGTCGGCTGCTGCTCCGCCCTGCCGGCGGCGGCGCCTCGCGTGCGTACGCGCTCGGCAGCGGTGACCTGGCGGTGATGGGCGGGACGTGTCAGCGCACCTGGGAGCACGCGATCCCGAAGACCGCCAAGGCAGTCGGACCGCGGATCAGCGTCCAGCTCCGCCCCCGCGGCGTGCTCTGACCGTGATCCCGCGACCGTTATCCCGCAGATCGGTGCGCCGTGACGGATAACGAGGCCCGCCATCCGTCACAGGTCACCGCTGGGGAGCGGCGGTGCAGTGCGGTGACCTGTGGAGGATGGCGCGGCGTTCTCCACAGGCCGAGTTCGGGCGCCACCACCACCCCGCTCCGTACGCCACGCTCGTCGGCATGCCAGCGCCGATCCCGCTCCCCGACGCCCTCGCCGGTCGCCCGTTCTCCCGCGACGAGGCGACCGCGGCGGGCCTGCCGTCGCACGTGATCCGGCCGCCGCGGTTCCGACGCCTGCATCCGCGCGTCTGGGTGCCGTCCGGGCACGAGATGACCGGTTGCGACGTCGTACGGGCGGCGATGCTGGCAGTCGGTCCGGACGTCGCCGTCAGTCACGAGTCACGGCTGCGTCTCCTGGGCGTCCAGGCCGGACCGCCGGGGCCCGTACGGTTCCTCGTGGACACCGACCTCCACCTCGACCTCGACGGCGTCATGGTCCACCGGACGAAGGCCATGCCGCCGCTCGACGGCGTGGGAGTCGCGCCGTACGCCGCCTACGTGTGCGCGGGCCACACCCGTCGGCTGCTCGACCTGGTCGTGCTCGGCGACTTCCTCCTGCATCGCGGGCACGCCACCGCCGAGCAGATCGCCTCGATGGCCCTCGAGGACCGATGGCGACCGGGGGCCGGCCGGATCCTGCGGGTGGTGCCGTGGTTGGACGCGCGGGCGCGCTCGCCGAAGGAGTCGGAGCTCCGCGTGATCCTCGTCGCAGCCGGGCTGCCGGTTCCCGAGGTCAACGTCGACCTCGTCGTCGGGGGACGGTGGATGGGGTGCGTCGACCTGCTGTTCCGTGACTTCCTGCTGGTCGTCGAGTACGAGGGCCGTCAGCACGCGAGCGACGACGAGCAGTTCAACTCGGACATCAGCCGGTACGGGCGGTTCCGTCGCAACAGAGTTCAGTACGTCCAGATCACCAACGCCATGCTGCGCCAGCCGCGGGCTGTCGTGCGGCACGTGTACGACGAGCTGGTCGCGCAGGGATACGCGGGTCCGGCTCCCGAGTTCGGAGCGCGATGGCGGTCCCTGTTCGCACCGCCGCCGTCCGTCGTACCGCACCGATCTGCAGCGAGGGCCCTGGGCGGTGTGCTGTGACGGATAGCAGGGGTGCGTATCCGTCACAGCCCACCGACCTGCGGGTACGGGGCCGGCCTCAGGCGCGGGGACCGCGGCGGGACGCGCGGGCGCGCTCCCCCGCGTCCAGGATCACCTTGCGGATCCGTACGGCCGAGGGGGTGACCTCGACGCACTCGTCGGAGCGGCAGAACTCCAGGCTCTGCTCCAGCGACAGCTTCTTCGGCGGGATCAGCTTCTCGAAGTTGTCGGCGGTGGAGGAGCGGACGTTCGTCTGCTTCTTCTCCTTGGTGATGTTGACGTCCATGTCGTCGTCACGGCTGTTCTCGCCGACGATCATGCCCTCGTACACCTCGGTCGTCGGCTCGACGAACATCACGCCGCGCTCCTGCAGACTCGTCATCGCGTACGACGACGCGGCGCCGGCGCGGTCCGCGACCAGCGAGCCGGTCGGACGCGTCGAGATGTCGCCGAGCCACGGCTCGTACCCCTCGAACACGTGGTGCGCGATGCCGGTGCCGCGGGTGTCGGTGAGGAACTCCGTCCGGAAGCCGATCAGGCCGCGCGCCGGGACGAGGAACTCCATCCGGACCCAGCCGGTGCCGTGGTTCGTCATCTGCTCCATCCGGCCCCTGCGGACGGCGAGGAGCTGCGTCACGGTGCCGAGGTACTCCTCCGGGCAGTCGATCGTGAGCCGCTCGACGGGCTCGTGCACCTTGCCGTCGACGACCCGCGTGACGACCTCGGGCTTCCCGACGGTCAGCTCGTAGCCCTCGCGGCGCATCTGCTCGACCAGGATCGCCAGCGCCAGCTCGCCGCGGCCCTGGACCTCCCAGGCGTCCGGGCGCTCGGTCGGGAGCACCCGGATCGACACGTTGCCGACCAGCTCGCGGTCCAGACGGTCCTTGACCAGCCGCGCGGTGACCTTCGTCCCCTTCTCGCGACCGGCGAGCGGTGAGGTGTTCGTGCCGATCGTCATCGAGATCGCCGGCTCATCGACGGTGATCAGCGGGAGCGGCTGCGGGTCCTCCGCATCCGCGAGGGTCTCGCCGATCATGATCTCCGGGATCCCCGCGACCGCGACGATGTCGCCGGGGCCGGCGGACTCGGCGGGGACCCGCTCGAGCGCCTCGGTCTTGAGCAGCTCGGTGATCTTGACGCGCTCGACCGAGCCGTCGCGCTTGCACCACGAGACCTGACCGCCCTTGCGCAGCGTGCCCTCGTGGACCCGGATCAGCGCGAGGCGTCCGAGGAACGGCGAGGCGTCGAGGTTCGTGACGTGGGCCTGGAGCGGCGCGTCCTCGGTGTAGGTCGGCGCGGGGACGGTGTCCAGGATCGTGGTGAACAGCGGCTCCAGGTCCTCGCTGTCCGGCAGACCGCCGTCGGTCGGCTGCTCCAGGGACGCCCGGCCCGCCTTCGCCGACGCGTACACGACCGGGAAGTCCAGGGCGTCGGCGTCGGTCGAGTCGTCGAGCAGGTCCATGAACAGCTCGTACGTCTCGTCGACGACCTCGGAGATGCGCGCGTCCGGCCGGTCGACCTTGTTCACGACGAGAACGACCGGCATCTTCGCGTGCAGCGCCTTGCGGAGCACGAACCGGGTCTGCGGCAGCGGGCCCTCCGAGGCGTCGACCAGCAGGACGACGCCGTCGACCATCGACAGGCCGCGCTCCACCTCGCCGCCGAAGTCCGCGTGGCCGGGAGTGTCGATGATGTTGATCGTGACGCCGCCGTCGGGCGCACCGGGTCCGACGTAGGAGACCGCGGTGTTCTTCGCGAGGATGGTGATGCCCTTCTCGCGCTCCAGGTCGCCGGAGTCCATCACCCGGTCGGCCACCTCGCCGTGCTCGGAGAAGGCGCCCTGCTGACGCAGCATCGCGTCGACCAGGGTGGTCTTGCCGTGGTCGACGTGCGCGACGATCGCGACGTTGCGGAGGTCGGTGCGGATGGGCATGGCGAGATCGACGATCCTTGCGTGAGTTGGTGCGCGTGCCGGGGCCGAGAGAGGCCTCCGCGCGCTCAGACGCCTCCCAGTCTACCGAGCGATCCTCCGCGCACCCCGCGCGGACTGTTCGCCCACCGCAAATTCCGATGACTTCTGTCGGTGGGAGGTGTCAGTCTCGATGAGGATGCCCACGGGGGGCGCCAGGACGGAGGCGGGCGCGTCATGACCGGACCGCAGGACCCGACCACGCGAGGATCGACCGACGAGCTGCCCGATCACATCGACGCCGCCGTGCTGAAGATCGCCGGTGCCGTGATCATCGGCGTGATCATGTCGATCCTCGACATCACCGTGGTCAACGTCGCGCTGCCGACGTTCCAGGAGGAGTTCGGCTCCGCGACCGAGCCTCTGGAGTACAGCCACGTCGCCTGGACCGTGACCGCCTACACGCTCGCGCTCGCGACCGTGATCCCGCTGACGGGGTGGGCGGCCGACCGGTTCGGGACCAAGCGCCTGTACGTCGCCGCGATCTCGCTGTTCACGCTCGGCTCCGTGCTGTGCGCGCTGGCGTCGGACATCAACCAGCTGATCGCGTTCCGGGTCGTCCAGGGCCTGGGCGGCGGCATGATCATGCCGCTCGGCATGACGATCATGACCCGCGCCGCGGGGCCGCACCGGATCGGTCGTCTGATGGCCGTCATGGGGATCCCGATGCTCCTCGGGCCGATCCTGGGTCCGATCCTCGGCGGCTGGCTGATCGAGATCGCGAGCTGGCACTGGATCTTCCTGATCAACCTGCCGATCGGCGTCGCCGCCGTGATCTACTCGTTGATGGTGCTGCCGTCGGACCGCCCGACGCCGTCGGAGTCCTTCGACTTCCTCGGGATGCTGCTGCTCTCGCCGGGCCTGGCCGTCTTCCTCTTCGGGGTCTCGTCGATCCCGGAGGAGGGCACCTTCGCGGCGCCGCGGGTCTGGGTCTCGATGCTCGTCGGCGCGCTGCTGATCGTCGCCTTCGTGTTCCACTCGTTCCGGCCCGAGCACCCGCTGCTGGACCTGCGGCTGTTCCGCAACCGCAACCTGACGCTCTCGGTGATCGTCATGTTCCTGTTCGTCGTGGCGTTCTTCGGGAGCCTGCTGCTCGTCCCGACGTACTTCCAGCAGGTCCGCGGGGAGTCCGTCCTCCAGGCAGGGCTGCTGGTCGCGCCCCAGGGCCTCGGTGCGATGGTGACGATGCCGATCGCGGGGCGCCTCGTCGACCGGATGCCGGTCGGGCGGATCGTCCCGTTCGGCTTCGCGCTGATCCTGCTCGGGATGTTCCCGCTCACCCAGATCGAGTCGGACACCGACATCTGGAAGATCTGCGCGGCGCTGTTCGTGATGGGACTGGGGATGGGCGCGACGATGATGCCGATGTTCACCTCGGCCCTGAAGACCCTGACGAACCACGAGGTCGCTCGCGGCACGACGCTCATCAACATCAACCAGCAGATCGGCAGCTCGGTCGGCGTCGCCGTGATGTCCGTGATCCTGACGAACGCGCTGCCGCCGCAGCGGCTCTGGTACGCCGTCGTCGAGACCTGGCAGGACCCGTCCCTGATCGACCAGATCGGCGGCCAGGCGGCCGTGGACGCGCTCCTGAGCGAGGGCGCGGACGCGTTCGCCCAGACGTTCTGGGTGGGGCTCGCCCTGATCGCGATCACGCTGATCCCGGTTGCGTTCCTGCCCCGCCGCAAGGAAGAGGCGCACCTGCTCGACGACGAGCCGGAGACGGGGACGGGGGAGAGCGCGACGGCGCCCGTCGCCCCACCGCACTGAGAGCATGCAGCCCGCCCACTGAGGGCGTGCAGCCCACCCACCGAGAGCGTGCAGCCCGCCCCGCTGAGAGGTGCGCGGCCTTCAGCCCTCGCGTGCGACCTTCCACGGCGCCGCCTGGGCGAGCGGCTTGAGGACCAGCAGGTCGACGTTCACGTGCTGCGGCCGGGTGATCATCCACGCGATCGCGTCGGCGACGTCGTCGGCGCTCAGCGGCTCGGGGACCCCGGCGTACACCGCGTCGGCGCGCTGCGCGTCGCCGCCGAAGCGCACGAGCGAGAACTCGTCGGTCTGCACCATGCCGGGCGCGATCTCCGTGACGCGGACGGGCTCGCCGTTGAGCTCCAGGCGCAGCGTCTCGGTGATCATCGCGACGCCGTGCTTCGCCGCGGTGTAGCCGGCGCCCCCCTCGTACGCGAGGTGCCCGGCGATCGAGCCGACGTTCAGCACGGTGCCGGCACCGCCGGCGCGCAGCGCCGGCAGGAGCGCCTGGGTGACACGCAGCGTCCCGAGCACGTTCAGGTCGTACATCCGCGACCAGTCGTCGGGGTCGGTGCGGTCGATCGGCTCCTGACCGAACGCACCACCGGCGTTGTTCACGAGCACGTCGAGGCGCTCGCCGACCGCCTCGGCCAGGCGTGCGACGTCGTCCGGGTCGGTCACGTCGCACCGCACCGCGACCCCGCTGATCTCAGTGGCGAGCGCCTCGATCCGGTCGGTGCGACGCGCGGCGCACACGACCCGGTAGCCCGCGTCGGCGAGCCTGCGCGCGGTGGCTTCCCCGATCCCGCTGCTCGCGCCGGTCACCACGGCGGTGCGCGCCTCGTCGCTGGAGTGCTCGGTCATGTCCCGATGCTCCCACGACCGAGTCGCGCGTGACCCGGATCACACCTGTGGGGCTCTGCCTAGGATGGAGGCCGTGTCGTCCCCCGTCCGCCGTGTCGCCATGCTCTCTGCGCACACCTCTCCGCTCGAGCAGCCCGGTGACGGCGACGCCGGAGGGATGAACGTCTACGTCCTCGAGCTGGCCCGCCGCCTCGCCGCTCGGTCGGTGGAGGTGGAGATCTTCACCCGCGCCACGTCCTCGTCGCAGCCGCCGATCGTCGAGGCGCTGCCGGGGGTGCTGGTCCGCCACGTCGCGGCCGGGCCGTTCGAGAATCTCGACAAGCACGCGCTCCCCTCCCAGATGTGCACGTTCGTGCGTGACGTGCTTCGGGTCGAGGCGAGCCACCCGGCGGGCTGGTTCGACGCCGTGCACTCCCACTACTGGCTCTCGGGTCAGGTCGGGATGGTCGCGCGCGATCGCTGGGGCGTCCCGCTCGTGCACTCGATGCACACGATGGCGAAGGTGAAGAACGCGTACCTCGCCGCGGGCGACTGTGCGGAGCCGGTCGGTCGGGTCGCCGGGGAGCAGCAGCTCGTCGAGTGCTCGGACCGGCTGATCGCGAACACCCAGGACGAGGCCCGCCAGCTCGTCGAGCTCTACGGCGCCGGGGCCGACCAGGTCGAGGTGGTCCACCCCGGCGTCGATCTCGACCGGTTCCGGCCGCGGCCGCGGCCGGAGGCACGTCGGGAGCTGGGCCTCGACGACGACGCGGACGTGATCCTGTTCGCCGGGAGGATCCAGCCGCTGAAGGCGCCCGACGTGGTGCTCGAGGCCGCGGCCCGGATGATCCACGGTGGCCGGCGGGACCGCACGGTCGTCGCGGTGGTCGGTGGCCCGTCCGGCTCCGGGCTGGAGCGCCCGACCGCGCTCGTCGAGCTGGCCGCGCGGCTGGGCATCGCGGACCGGGTACGGTTCGTGCCGCCGGTCGCTCAGGATCAGCTCGCCCTCTGGTACGCGGCGGCGTCGCTGGTGTGCGTCCCGTCCTACAACGAGTCGTTCGGTCTGGTCGCGATCGAGGCGCAGGCCTGCGGGACGCCGGTCGTCGCGGCGCGCGTCGGTGGGCTGACGACGGCGGTGCACGACGGGCTCAGCGGGCTGCTGGTCGACGGGCACGACCCGAGCGACTACGCCGACGCGTTCGTCCGCGTGCTCGACGAGCCGGGGCTGCACCCCTCGATGTCGTCAGCGGCGGTCCGGCACGCGTCGCGGTTCGGCTGGGAGGTGACCGCCGAGCGTACCCTCGAGGTCTACGCCGACGCCTCCCACCGGCTGTACGCGCTGCCGCAGGCGGTCGGCCAGTAGCGACCGGTGTCGGTCCGTCCGGCGCACCCCGACGTACGAAGGAGTTCCGGTGAACGACCACGACGTCGCCGCACGCGCGGCCGCCGAGATCCGTTCGGCGCTCGCGGCCAGCGAGCTGGAGCACACCGAGTTCCGGCCCGGGGTGTTCGAGGTGACGCTGCCCGGCACCCGGAAGCTGACCACGACCTGCCGGCTGGAAGTCGGCGATCACGCGCTCGGGATCCACGCGTTCGTCGCCCGTCGCCCCGACGAGAACCACGAGGCGGTCTACCGCTGGATGCTGGAGCGCAACCTGCGGATGTACGCGGTGGCGTTCGCGGTGGACAGCGCCGGTGACATCTACCTCGACGGCCGGATGCCGCTGCACGCGGTGGACGCCGACGAGATCGACCGGATCCTCGGGTCGGTGCTCACCTACTCGGACGACTCGTTCAACACGCTGCTCGAGCTCGGGTTCGCGACGTCGATCAAGCGCGAGTGGGACTGGCGGATCTCGCGCGGCGAGTCGACGCGCAACCTGGAGGCGTTCCGGCATCTGCTCGAGCGGGAGCCGAGCGACTGACGCGGACGCCGGATCCGTCACAGGTCACCGATCTGCCGCCGCCCCCGTGAGCGGTGACCTGTGACGGATGCGGCCCGTGCTGGTCCGTCACCGCGCACCGATCTGCAGGTGGGCACGCGTGCGGTGCGCTGTGACGGATGTGCCGGTCAGTCTCGCAGGCGCGCGAGCACGGCGGCCTCGGTCTCCGGCGCCAGACCGACCGGCGACCGTCCGGTCCACGTCGGCATCCCCTCCGTCCGGAGCCACGCCCAGGTGTCCGTGACGGTCTCGGGGGCGGGTCGGCACCGCAGCCCGCGCGACGCCGCCAGCGCGGTGTCGCCGTCGTGCAGGCTCGCGAGCTCCCCGGTCGGCGGCACCCACACCGGGAGATCGGTCCAGCCGCTGATCCCCGCGTCCGCCAGCACGTCCGGCGGCGACCAGCGCAGCTCGGCGCCGGACCCGGTGACGGCGACGCAGGCCTCGAGCAGCTCACCGATCGTGCTGTGTCCGGGCGGACTGACGGTGTCGACGGCGCCTCCCGCGCCGCGGTCCGCCTCGTCGAGCATCCACGCGGCGAGGTCGCGTGCGTCCACGTACTGCAGGGGACGGTCCGGCGGTCCGGGAGCGAGCGTCGGACCGCCGCGGGCGATCCGCTCGAGCCACCACGGCAGCCGGCCGACGTACTCGTACGGACCGAGGATCAGGCCGGCGCGGGCGAGCAGCGCGCGATCGCCGAAGGAGTCGAGGGCGGCGAGCTCACCACCCCGCTTCGCCGCCGCATAGTCCTCCTCCCGCGTGTCGTCCGGGTCTCCGGCGACCACGGGGGCGGTCTCGTCGGCGCCGGACGGGATCGGCCACGCGTACACCGAGCGGCTCGACACGTACCCGTACCAGCCGGCGCGGTCGGCCAGCAGCCGTGCGCTCGTCCGGACGACGCTCGGCGCGCCCGACCACGTGTCGATCACGGCGTCCCAACGCTCGCCGCGGAGGGCGGCCTCGAGCGAGCCGGCCACCGTGCGGTCGGCCGTACGGGCGGTGGCGCCGACGGCCGGCGGCCCGCTCGTCCCGCGGGTCACGGTCGTCACGTCGTCACCGCGGGACAGCGCCGCCTCGACGACGGCGCGTCCGACGTGGTGGGTCCCTCCCAGCACGAGCAGCCTCATGGCTCGAGTCTGCCCCGCCGCGGCCGGGAGGTCAGCCCGTTCCGCGCTCGGCTGAACGGCGAGGAGCCGTGGGCGGTGCGGGGTGACGGATCGGGCTCGTGCGTCCGTCACCACGCACCACCGGCCCGCGCGGGGTCTCAGACCGTGATCGCGGCGAAGCGTGCCTCGAGGTACTGCCGCGTCGTCACCGGCGGATACCAGCTCGGCCCGCCGTGCGGGGGTCCGAGCGGCTCGACCACGGCGTCGAGGTCCGCCTCGAAGAAGTAGATCAGCGAGACCAGCTCCTCGTCGGCGTCGTCGGCCGGCGGTGGCAGCACCCGGTGCCGGGTCGAGCGCCAGCGGTCGCCGACCCAGCGGGCGAGCAGGTCGCCGATGTTGATCGTGAACGCGTCCTCGACGTACGGGGCGTCGACCCAGGTGCCGTCGATCTCGACCTGCAGCCCGCCGTACCCGGGCTGGCGGTCGAGGATCGTCACCATCCCGAAGTCGGTGTGCGGCGCCACGCGGTACTGTCCTTCGGCCGCGGCTCCGGTCTCGCGCAGCGACGGGTAGCGGTTGACGTTGAAGGAGTGCGGCGCCTGCCCGCTCCGGTCGGTGAACCAGCGGTCCGGCAGCCCGAGCGCGGTCGCGAACACCGAGACCAGCTCGCCGGCCAGCAGCCGCATCCGCGTGGTGTAGTCGGCCGCGAGGTGCTCGAGGTCGGGCAGCTCGACGGGCCACACGTTCGGAGCGAACCAGTCGGGGTCGTCCGGGGTGTCGGGGCCGTCCCACCCGGCCGTCCAGGTCTCCTTCAGGTCGGCGGGTCCGGGCGGCTGGTCCACGAAGGCGTTCGCCTCCGCACCCGACGGGATCCAGCCGCGGCCGCCCACCTCGGTCCGGTAGCGCGACCGGACGTCGGTGGGCAGGGCGAAGAACGCCGACGCGGCGGCGCGCAGGTCGGTGCGCAGCGCGGGCGGCACACCGTGTCCCGCGAGCAGCAGGAACCCGGACGTACGCAGCGCCTCGTCGACGCTCCCGGCCACGGCTGCGCGCTGGTCGGGGGTCCCGGCGCGCCACGCGCTGAGGTCGATCAGGGGGATGGACATGTCGAACGTCTCCTCGTTCGCGGTGAGTGCCGGCGGCGCTAGGGGCATCCTCTGGGACGCCGCCGGACGCGGGGGAGAGACCGCGTCGTGCGACCGGCCGACGTGCCCAGTCTCCAGGCCGCTCGTGACGACGGTGTGGCGGCCCGGTGTCCACCCGATGTCGCCGTCCGGGGACCGCCGTCGCCGTCGCTAGGCTGGGCCCATGACCTACGACCTCGTGCTGCTGCGTCACGGCCACAGCGAGTGGAACGCCAAGAACCTGTTCACCGGGTGGGTGGACGTCGACCTGAACGAGCAGGGCGTCGCGGAGGCCGAGGCCGCCGCACCGCTGATCCGCGACGCGGGTCTGCTTCCGGAGGTGCTGCACACCTCCCTGCTGCGCCGCGCCATCCGGACCGCCCAGATCACCCTCGACGGGATCGACCGCCACTGGATCCCGGTCCGCCGGTCGTGGCGCCTCAACGAGCGGCACTACGGCGCGCTGCAGGGCAAGGACAAGAAGGCCACGCTGGAGGAGTTCGGCGAGGAGCAGTTCATGCAGTGGCGGCGCTCGTACGACACGCCGCCGCCCGAGCTCGACGTGGATGCAGAGTTCAGCCAGTTCGACGACCCGCGGTACGCGGCGCTGCCGCCGGAGGCTCGCCCGCGCACCGAGGCCCTGAAGAACGTGCTCGATCGAATGCTGCCGTACTGGTACGACGCGATCGTCCCGGACCTGCGGACCCACGGCACCGTGCTCGTGGTCGCGCACGGCAACTCGTTGCGCGCGCTGGTCAAGCACCTGGACGGCATGAGCGAGGAGGCGGTCGTCGGCCTCAACATCCCGACCGGGATCCCGCTGCACTACCAGCTCGACGACGCGATGCGCCCGGTCGTCACCGGTGGGCGCTACCTCGATCCGGAGGCCGCCGAGGAGGCCGCCGCCGCGGTCGCCAACCAGGGCCGCTGAGCCGGGGCCGGCGAGCGCCGGGGCCCGGGACCGGGGACGGTCCGCGACGCCGCGTCGCGTACCGTTCTTCGCTGTGTCGGTCGTGGAGATGGTGCTGGTCCTGCTCGCGGGTGTCGGCGCGGGCGTGATCAACACGATCGTCGGGTCGGGGACCCTGGTCACCTTCCCGACGCTCGTGGCGTTCGGCGTCCCGCCGGTGACGGCGACGATGAGCAACGCGGTGGGCCTCGTCCCGGGCAACATCACGGGGTCGTTCGGGTACCGCCGCGAACTCGCGGGGCAGGCCCGCCTCGTACGGACGCTGGTGCCGGCCTCGCTCGTCGGGTCGCTGATCGGCGCGTTCCTGCTGCTGACGCTCCCCGAGGACGCGTTCATCACGATCGTCCCGGTCCTGATCGTGCTGGCGCTCGTGCTGGTCGTCGTGCAGCCCCCGCTGCAGCGCTGGTTGAAGGCACGGCGCGAGGCCGCCGGAGCCGACGCCCCGAGCATCGAGGCGATGGGATCCGGGCGCAGGGCGCTCGTGCTCGTCACGGTGCTGGGGTGCGGCGTCTACGGCGGCTACTTCGCCGCCGCGCAGGGGATCCTGCTGCTCGCGCTCCTCGGGATCCTGCTGCCGCAGGCGCTCCAGCGGGTGAACGCGCTGAAGAACGTCCTGGTGCTCGTGGTGAACGTGGTCTCCGCGAGCACCTACATCGTGGTCTCGACCTTCGGCGGCGGACGCCACCACCTGGACTGGCTCGCCGTGGGGCTCGTCGCCGCCGGGTCGCTGATCGGGGGCGCTGTCGGGGCGCAGGTCGGCCGCCGGCTCTCACCGGTGCTGCTGCGCGGATGCATCGTGGTGCTCGGCCTGGTCGCGCTCTACACGATCCTCGGCATGGGCTGACCGCGTCACACAGCGCGAAGAAGCAGGCGGTCGAGGCGACGCGCGGATCGCCCGCGTGGACTCCCGGTGTACGCACGGGCGCCCCACGCGCCGGCTCGACCGCCCGCTCCTCACCCCAGCGGGACCTCGCCGGTGACCTGGTAGACGATCCGGCGTGCGATCGAGACGGCGTGGTCGCCGGTGCGCTCGTAGTAGCGGGCGAGCAGCGCGATGTCGACCGCGGTCTCGACGCCGTGCGGCCACTGGTCGCTCAGCAGGCGGCGGAAGGTCGAGCGGTACAGGCCGTCGAGCTCGTCGTCCTGGGTGAGCAGCGCGACGGCGGCATCGAGGTCGTGGGTGCCGAGCACGATCGCGACGGACTCGAGCATGCCCTCGGCCACGCTGGCCATCTGCGCGACCATCACGCGCGCCGTCTCGGGGACGGCGGGCTCCGGAGCGCGCATCCGCGCGAGCTTGGCGACGTGCACGGCGAGGTCGCCGATCCGTTCCAGGTCACCGGCGATCCGGATCCCGGCCACGACTCGGCGCAGGTCCGAGGCGACGGGCTGCTGGGTGGCGAGCAGCGAGAACGCATCGGCCTCGCAGGACTCGCGGGCTGCATCGATCACCGTGTCGCCGCTGATCACGAGCTCGCCGGCCTCGATGTCGCCCTCGAGCAGTGCAGCGCTCGCGCGCGCGAGCGAGAACCGGACCGCGGTGGTCATCGCCACCAGGTCGGCGTCGAGCGCATCGAGCTGATCATCGAGGGAGTCACGCATGCGACGACCGTACGCACCCCGGGTGAACCACCCGGGACCTGTGGTGAACGCATGGTGAACACTGGGCGAACCGGCCCGGGTCACGCCTTGGTGAGTTCGGGCGGGTGCGTGCGGTGTGCGTACGATCGGTGTTGTGGACCCGAACGTCGCTTTCGTCTTCGGGGCCGCCTTCGGCCTGCTCCTGGGCGCCGGGGTGGCCTACGCGTGGCGCTACAGCGAACGAGCACAGACGATCGTCCCACCGCAGCCCGAGCCGGAGGTCCCGGTCGGCGCCGTCGCGGTGCTGTCCGTGCTGCGCTCGTCGGCCGTGATCGTCGACGCGGCCGAGCGGGTGGTGAAGGCGTCGGCACCGGCGCACGCGATGGGCCTGGTGCAGGACACCCGCCTCGAGAACCCGGCCATGCGCGAGCTGGTCCGGCAGGTTCGTCGCGACGGGCAGGTCCGTGAGGACGAGATCGTGCTGAGGCTCGGCCACCGCCGCCAGCGGCACGTGCTCGTGCGCGTCGCGCCTCTCACCTCGCGCCTGGTGGTCGTGCTCGTCGACGACCGCACCCGCGAGCGGCACGTCGAGCGGATCCGCCGCGACTTCGTCGCGAACGTGAGCCACGAGCTGAAGACCCCCGTCGGCGCCCTGAACCTGCTCGCCGAGGCGGTTGCGGAGGCGCACGACGACCCGGAAGCGGTCGTACGGTTCGCCGGGCGGATGCAGCGCGAGGGCGAGCGTCTGACCCGGCTGGTCCAGCAGATCATCGAGCTGTCCCGGCTGCAGGGCGACGACCTGGTCGACGAGCCGCAGGAGGTCGACGTCGCGCGTCTCGTGCGGGCGTCGGTCGAGGCGAACGGCACGGACGCCGAGCTGCGCGGGATCGACATCGCGATGCGGTGCGACGACGAGCTCTACGTCCTGGGCGACCCTTCCCAGCTGCTCCAGGCGCTGAACAACCTGGTGGAGAACGCCGTCGCGTACTCCCCCGAGCGGACCCACGTCTCGGTCGTCGCCGAGCACCACGACGAGGACGTCCAGGTGACGGTCCGTGACCAGGGGATCGGCATCCCGGCGCCGGAGCTGGAGCGGATCTTCGAGCGGTTCTACCGGGTGGACCCGGCGCGCTCCCGCTCGACCGGCGGCACCGGTCTCGGGCTGTCGATCGTGAAGCACGTCGCGGCGAGCCACGGCGGCTCGGTCGAGGTCTGGAGCGAGCCCGGTGAGGGATCGTCCTTCACCCTCGTCCTGCCGGCCGCTGCCAGGACCCGCGAGGACGCCGAGGGCTCCGACGCCGAGGGGTCCGGCGAGACGCCCCCGCCCGCGGGCGGCGAAGCCGACGGTCCGGCCGCCGAGGCCGGCCGGGCCGCCCACCACGTCCGCACCGTCCCCGGCATCGCGCCGGTCCGCCCGACCCAGGAGGTCCGTCCGTGACCCGAGTACTCGTCGTCGAGGACGAAGAGAGCTACATCGATGCGCTCTCGTACGTCCTGCGCAAGGAAGGGTTCGACGTCCAGATCGCGACCGACGGGACCGCGGCGCTGGACGAGTTCGAGCGCAACGGCGCGGACATCGTGCTGCTCGACCTGATGCTTCCGGGCACCTCGGGTACGGAGGTGTGCCGGCGGTTGCGGGCGACCTCGAACGTCCCGGTGATCATGGTCTCGGCGAAGGACTCGGAGGTCGACAAGGTCGTGGGGCTCGAGCTCGGCGCCGACGACTACGTCACCAAGCCGTACAGCCCGCGCGAGCTCGTGGCGCGGATCCGGGCGGTGCTGCGCCGGGGGGTGGAGCCGGAGGAGCTCTCCTCGGCGACGCTCGAGGTCGGCAAGGTGCGCATGGACGTCGACCGGCACGTCGTCACGGTCGGCGGTACGGAGGTGCGCCTGCCGCTCAAGGAGTTCGAGCTGCTGGAGCTCTTCCTGCGCAACGTCGGCCGGGTTCTCACACGGGGGCAGCTGATCGACCGGGTGTGGGGGTCGGACTACGTCGGGGACACCAAGACGCTGGACGTCCACGTCAAGCGTCTGCGGTCCAAGATCGAGGACGACCCGTCGAAGCCGCGCACGCTGGTCACGGTCCGCGGGCTCGGCTACAAGTTCGAGGTCTGAGCCGGCCCTAGGGTGGGGTGATGAGCACCGTCCGGATCGGCACGCACGTCAGCTCCGACGACCCGTTCACCGACGCCGAGCGCGTCGGCGCGGACGTGGTCCAGATCTTCCTCGGCGACCCGCAGAGCTGGAAGTGGCCGAAGTACACGTTCCCCGGTGGGGCTGAGGGGCTCCGCGACGGTTTCGCGGAGCGGGACCTGCCCGTCTACGTGCACGCCCCGTACCCCATCAACGTGGCGAGCATGAACAACCGTGTCCGGATCCCGAGCCGCAAGCTGATCCAGAACGCCGTCGACGGTGCGGCCGAGATCGGCGCGAGCGGGGTCGTGGTGCACGGTGGGTACGTCGACGCCGAGGCGGACCTCGAGCGCGGGTTCGACAGCTGGCGCAAGTGCGTCGACGCGATCGACGCGAAGGTCCCGGTGCTCCTCGAGAACACCGCGGGCGGCGACTGGTCGATGGCGCGCCGCCTCGACCGGATCGCGCGGACCTGGGAGGCGATCCAGGCCGGTGACGGCGCCGAGGGGTGGGGCTTCTGCCTCGACACGTGTCACGCCTGGGCGGGCGGCATCGCGCTGGAGGACGTGGTCGAGAAGGTCACCGCGATCACGGGGCGCATCGATCTCGTCCACTGCAACAACAGCCGTGACGCCTTCGACTCCGGAGCGGACCGGCACACGCACCTGACGAGCGGAGAGATCCCCGCCCAGGTCCTGGCCGACGTGGTCGGCGCGGCCGGCGCGCCGGTGATCTGCGAGACGCACGGCGACGCCGTGGTCGACGACATCGCCTGGCTGCGCTCCGAGGTGAGCTGACCGCAGGCGGTCAGCGCTCCTGCGGGGTGTCCTCTTCCTCGGTCGGGGCGTCGTCCTCCGCGGCCTCGGCCTCCTGCTCGGCGGCGGCCTCCTCCTCGACGGCCGCGGCTTCCTCCTCCGCGGTCGCCTCGGCGTCCTCCGCGGGTGCCGGCGGCTCGGCGACGGAGTCGTAGAGCGGGACGCGGAGCACGATCGGGGCCTGGACCTCGACGGTGCCGGCGTTCTCGAAGGTGAACGTGAGGTCCAGGAACTGCCCGGCGCTCAGGTCGCCGTCGATCAGGACCTGGGTCTTCGTCCCCAGCGTGGTCAGCCGCAGCGGTGCGACCGGGACCGTCTTGTCCATCGTGACGTCCACCGGGGTCCCGGCGAGCGTGACGGCCTCGACTGACAGCAGGGTGTCGCGGTCGCGGGTCTGGTTGACCAGCCCGGCCGAGAGCGTGGCGCTGCCGTCGTCGTTCTGCACGAAGAGCACGTTGAGCAGGTCGACGTCGGCCGACCGGTTGTTCGTGCCGACACCCGCCTGGTAGACCGCGTTGGTCTGAGCGTTGAATCCGGTCCCGCAGCCCGAGGCGACGACAGCGATGCTGGCGACGGCGAGCGCGGCGGCGACGCGGCGCGGACGAGTGAGCACAGCTCGACCCTTTCGTGGACGACACGGACGACGAGCACAGCGTATCCGCGGGCGGTCGCCGATGTTCGACGAGGTCGCCCGGAGGGGCTCGCTCAACCCGTCCTGCGGTGTCGTCGGAGGACGGCGTTCGGCGCCGTCGGAGGCCGCCGGACGGAGGTGGGCACATGCCCGACTGCCACTTCCGCGGGCCTTTGTCAAGTCACGATTCGGCCTCTGACCTGCACAAACGCTGAAGCGACCGGTTGGCGGACGTGTTAGACTGGTCACCTAAGAAAGGGCTATGGACATATGACTTTCACTGTTGGCGAAACGGTTGTCTACCCCAATCATGGTGCCGCCGTCATCGAGGACATCGAGACGCGCACGATCAAGGGCGAGGAACGTCAGTACCTCGTTCTGCGCATCGTCGCTCAGAACGACCTCGTGGTCCGGGTCCCGGCGTGCAACCTCGATCTGGTCGGGGTCCGCGACGTCGTGGACAAGGACGGGCTGGACCGGGTCTTCGGGGTTCTTCGCGCCGAGCACGCGGAGGAGCCGACGAACTGGTCGCGTCGCTACAAGGCGAATCTCGAGAAGCTCCACTCCGGTGACGTGATGAAGGTCGCGGAGGTCGTCCGTGACCTCTGGCGGCGTGAGCGGGACCGAGGGCTGTCGGCCGGCGAGAAGCGGATGCTCGCGAAGGCTCGGCAGATCCTCGTCTCCGAGCTGGCACTGGCGGAGAACACCAACGAGGACAAGGCGGAGACCCTGCTCGACGAGGTTCTCGCGTCCTGATCACCTCTCCGGACACCGACGTCCGGGCTCGACGGCCGAGCCGCTTCCCGTAGGGGAGGCGGCTCGGCCGTTGTCCGTGTGCGATTCTGTTTGCACGGGCGTTGCGTAGCGTAATCCGCCCGAAACGCGCGCTGCTTACCGTCACGGCATGGCGACGTCGAGCGGGGTGGCGACCTGGGTCAAGGTCTGCGACGCGGGTGAGCTCGTCGTCGGCATCGGAGTGTCCGCCCTGGTCCGCGGCAAGCAGGTGGCGCTGTTCCGGACCGCCGAGCGGACCTTGTACGCCGTGGGCAACCGCGACCCGTACGCCGGGACGCAGACGATGGCGCGCGGCCTCGTGATCCACCGCGACGGCCGCGCCCTGCTGGCCGCCCCCGCCGGACGGGAGCTGTTCGACCTCGCGACCGGCGTGAGCGTCGACGACCCGATGACGAAGCTCGCGACGTACCCGGTCCGGGTGGTCAACGGCTACGTCGAGGTCTGCATCACGACCCGGAGCTGACGGCGGTCACGAGAGCGGTGGCGATCGCGGCCGCGCCCTCGCCACGTCCGGTGAGCCCGAGGCCGTCGGTGGTGGTCCCGGCGACCGACACCGGAGCACCCAGCGCCTCCGACAGGACCGCCTCGGCCTCGCTGCGCCGCGTCCCGACCTTCGGCCGCGACGCGATCAGCTGGACCGAGGCGTTCTGGATGGCGTACCCGGCCGCCCGCACCCGCCGCGCCGTCTCGGCGAGGAACACCACCCCGGACGCGCCCGACCAGCGGGGGTCGGTCGTGCCGTACTGGCTGCCGAGGTCCCCGAGGCCCGCGGCCGACAGCACCGCGTCGCAGACGGCGTGGGCGACGACGTCGCCGTCGGAGTGGCCGGCCAGTCCCTGAGGCTCGTCGGGCCAGTGCAGGCCGGCGCACCACATGGGGCGGGACGCGTCGTACGCGTGCACGTCGGTGCCGATGCCGACCCGGGGGACGTCTGGGGAGGTCACGGCCCCATCATCGCCGATCCCGCTCGTGCGCCCGTGCGGTGGTCGAGGTGGAGCGGAGGACGTCCCTTCCGCTGGTCGAGGCGGAGCGGAGGACGTCCCTTCCGCTGGTCGAGGCGGAGCGGAGGACGTCCCTTCCGCTGGTCGAGGCGGAGCGGAGCGACGATCGAGACCCGGTCACCACCGGTGGCCGGGAAGCGGCGGCAGGGAGCGGCCCGGCGTACGGACGACATAGGTCGTGCCGCCGCTGCCGCGCAGCCACGCGCGCTCGAGCTGGTCGCGGCGGTAGCGCCGGTCGACGCCCGAGCGCCGTCGGGCGGCGGGGTCGTTGACCAGCGCGTCACCGGACGCCGTGAACCCGCGGAGCACCACGAGGTGGCCGGCGGTCGACGAGATCGGCGCGCCGGCGAGCTCACCGGCGCCGAAGCGGATCGACAGCACCAGCGGGATCCCGGCCCGTACGAACGCCTCGGCCTGCCGCAAGGAGGTCAGCCGGGTCACGAACGCGTCGGTGCCGTACGAGCCCGCGTAGGCGGTGTTGAACGGCCAGTTCCCGGTCCCGCGGTAGCGGTGGTCGTACGTCCCGCGCGCGGCGTGGACGACGAAGCGCTGCGGCACGTCGCGGCGGACCCAGGCGTAGGCCCGGGGCTTCGGCCCGCGGCCCTGCGCCCGCAGGACCATCGCGGTCGAGGTCGGCGAGCACCAGGCGGCTCCGCCACCGCCCCACTGGCCGTACGTGCCGCGGTGCAGCATCTGCGAGTACCGCGGCACGGTCAGCGCGACCCGGCTCGCGCGCCGCGGGGTCGACGTGGCGCGTGCGGCGCGGGCGCGTACGGAGGCCACCGCCCCGACCGAGGTCAGCCGCGGCGTCGCCGAGCTGCCCGCCGGGCGGTGCAGGTCGACGCGGATCCGCCACCCCCGGGCGCGGGCACCGCCGCGGGTCTTCACGACGTCCGTCACCAGTCGCGCGAGATCGTCGCGCTGCGCCCGACCCGAACGGCGGTCGATCGCCTTTCCGGTATGGGCCCACCGCGCGACCTGGTCCCACGATCCGGTCCTGCCGTCGGCGGTGCGGACCTTCACCGAGACGGAGATCCAGGTCCGCCGGGGAGTCACGGCGGTCCACGAGGCGATCACCTCGCCGGCGCCGAAGCCGACCTTCGCCCAGGGCGACGTCCAGCGCACCCGGTCGTACGTCCGGCCGCCGGTGCGGACCCGCGACGTCGGCCGGGTGATGCGCACCGCGCCGGCACGGACGGCCCAGCCGCGGCCCGAGCCGGCCCGCAGGCCCGCGCCGCGCCAGCGGGCAGACGAGACCCGGGCACCGCCGGAGGCGCTCACCGCGGCGGGGGCGGCCGCACGGGTGGCGGCGGTCGTGTCCGCCGCTGTCGTAGCTGCGGCGGCAGGTGCGGTCAGCACCGTGGCCGCCACGGTCCCGGCTGCGCCGATCACCAGTCCCCGCATCCGCACCCTCCTCGCTCGCAGGGCACGACTGTAAGCACGACCGGGCGGCTCCCGCGCCCCGAACCGCTCGTCGCGCCGCCCGTCCGTCCGCGGGCCGGGGCCGGTGGCCCGGCTCCACTACGCTGGACGGGTGACACTGAGCCTCTACGACTCCGCGACGATGCAGGTCCGCGACTTCGTCCCGATCGCCCCCGGCGCGGTCGGGATCTACCACTGCGGTCTCACCGTCCAGGGTCCGCCGCACCTCGGCCACATCCGCAAGGAGGTGGTCTTCGACGTGCTGCGGCGGTGGATGACCCACGAGGGCTACGCGGTCACCCTGGTCGCGAACGTCACCGACATCGACGACAAGATCCTCGCGAAGCAGTCCGAGGAGGATCGGCCGTGGTGGGCCGTCGCGTACGCGAACGAGCGCGCGCTGCACGCGGCGTACGACGTGCTCGGCTGCCTGCCGCCGACGTACGAGCCACGCGCGACCGGCCACATCCCCGAGATCGTGGGGCTGGTCGAGACGCTGATCGAGCGTGGGCACGCCTACGTCGCCCCGGACGGGTCGGGGGACGTGTACTTCGACGTGCGCAGCTGGCCGGACTACGGCGAGCTGTCGCGGCAGCGGCTGGACGACATGCTCGACGCCGGTGACGCCGACCCCCGGGGCAAGCGCGACCCGCGCGACTTCGCGCTCTGGAAGGGCCACAAGGCCGATGAGCCGGGGACCGCCGCCTGGCCGTCGCCGTGGGGTCCCGGCCGGCCCGGGTGGCACATCGAGTGCACGGCGATGGCGACGAAGTACCTCGGTCCCGCCTTCGACATCCACGGCGGCGGTCTGGACCTGCGCTTCCCCCACCACGAGAACGAGCTCGCCCAGGCGCGCGCGGCCGGGCTCGACTTCGCGGCGAGCTGGATGCACAACCAGCTCCTGCGCATCGGCGGCGAGAAGATGAGCAAGTCGGTCGGCAACTCCCTGCTGGTCAGCGAGGTCGTGAAGCGGTTCCGGCCGATCGACGTGCGTTACTACCTGGTCGCGGCCCACTACCGGTCGGTGATCGACTACTCCGAGGCGGCGCTCGCCGAGGCCGCGACGGCGTTCGGACGGATCGAGGCGTTCGTACGGCGTGCGAGCGAGGCGTCCGGTGCTCCGCGCGACCTCGCCGACGCGGAGGGTGCGGTGTCCGACGCGTTCGCGACCGCGATGGACGACGACCTCGCGGTGCCGGCGGCACTCGCGGTGGTCCAGGACGCGATCCGCGAGGGCAACAAGCTGCTCGCCGCCGCCGACGTGGACACCGTCGCCCTGCGTACGCTCGTCACCTCGGTCCGCAGGATGCTCGACGTGCTCGGGCTCGATCCGCTGTCGCCGACGTGGGCGGGCGCCGACGCCGACTCCGGGGCGGAGCGTGAGGCGCTCGGTACGCTGGTGGACGCACTGCTCGACCAACGCGCCGAGGCCCGCGCCGCGCGCGACTTCGCGACCGCCGATCGGGTCCGCGACCAGCTCAAGGCCGCGGGCGTCGAGGTCGAGGACACGCCGTCGGGACCACGCTGGTCCGTCGGCGCAGCATCCGGGAGCGAGGACTGATGGCCGGCAACAGCCAGCGCAAGGGCGCGATGAACAAGTCGCGCAAGGGAGCCAACGTCGGGTCCGGCGGACAGCGCCGCCGCGGCCTGGAGGGCAAGGGCCCCACCCCGAAGGCGGCCGAGCGGCCGAACCACAAGGCGTACAAGATGGCCAAGGCCGCCGAGAAGCGCCGCCCTCCGGCCCCGCGCAAGAAGCGCGGCGACGAGGCCGAGTGGGCCGCCGGGCGCAACTCCGTGCTCGAGGTGCTGCGCGCGGACATCCCGATCGCGTCGCTCTACGTCGCCGAGGGGATCGACCGCGACGACCGGGTCCGTGAGATCTTCGCCCTCGCGGTCGACAAGCGTCTGTCCGTGCTCGAGGTCAGCAAGCCCGAGCTGGACCGCTTCACCGACCGGGCGGTGCACCAGGGCGTCGCCGCGAAGCTCCCTCCGTACGAGTACGCGCACCCGGACGACTTCCTCGAGACCGCCCGCGAGCGGGGCGAGGACCCGCTGATCGTCGTCCTCGACTCGATCACCGACCCGCGCAACCTCGGCGCGATCGTGCGCAGCGCCTCCGGGTTCGGCGCGCACGGCGTCGTCGTCCCGGAGCGGCGGGCCGCCGGCATGACCGCGTCGGCGTGGAAGACCTCGGCCGGCGCGGCCGCGCGCGTCCCGGTGGCGCGGGCGACGAACCTGACCCGTCAGCTCAAGGCGTACGCCGCCGAGGGACTCATGATCGCCGGACTGGCCGCCGACGGGGAGGTGGCGCTGCCGGACCTCGACCTGGCGGAGGGGCCGCTCGTGCTCGTCGTCGGCAGCGAGGGCAAGGGCCTGTCGCGGCTGGTCTCCGAGACCTGCGACGTCCGGGTGTCGATCCCGATGGCCTCGAACCTCGAGTCGCTCAACGCCGGCGTCGCCGCCGGGATCGCTCTCTACGCGATCGACCAGCGCCGCTCCTCAGGCGGCTGAGGCTCCTCGGGGGCTCGGTGTGGGCGCCGGTAGGCCCCGAGCAGCAGCGCCGCGAGCAGCGGGTAGACCACGAAGCCGTAGTAGACGACGTTGACGAACGGGAAGTCGTAGAGCGGCTCCGGGAGCCGGGTGATCTGCTCGAACAACCACCGCGGATCCGCGACGACCAGGACCAGCGACGGCACCACCCCGTACAGCATCCCGGCGACGGCGGGGCACAGCCACGAGATCCGGCCCGCGGCGGAGACACCGAGGAGCACGGTTGCGGCGAGGGCGACGAGCAGGAACGTCTCCGGTGCGGCGTGCCAGTCTGCCGACCGCGTGCCCGTCAGCCTGCCCAGCGCGTAGTTCCGCTGGTGCAGCGCCCAGTCGATCGCCACGAGAGCGACGGGCGTTGCGAGAACGCCGATGAGGACGCCGACGACGTGCCGCGCCGGCGACCGACCGCCGTCGCGATCATCGCTCGGATCACTCCGGTCCGTCCCGACGGGCGTGGACTCGTACACCGGCTCGGTCGGCGGTTCCCAGGAGCGCATGCTGGACTCTAGCGAGTGCCGAGGGCCCGCTGACCGTCCGATAGCGTGGGGCGCGATGATCGAGATCGCGAACCTCACCAAGACCTTCGGGCCCGTGCGGGCGGTGGACGACCTCTCGTTCTCGGTCCGCCCGGGCGCCGTCACCGGCTTCCTCGGACCGAACGGCGCCGGCAAGACCACCACCCTGAGGATGCTGCTCGGCCTGGTCACGCCGACCTCGGGCAGCGCCACGATCGACGGTCGGACGTACGACCAGATCGACGACCCGGGCCGTGTGGTCGGTGCCGCGCTCGAGGCGGCGAGCTTCCACCCCGGTCGGACGGCGCGCGACCACCTGCGGGTCTACGCGCCCCACGTCGGGGTGTCCGATGCCCGCTGCGACGAGGTGCTCGAGATGGTCGGGCTCGCCGAGGCCAGGAAGCGGCGCGTCGGCGGTTTCTCGCTCGGGATGCGGCAGCGTCTCGGGCTCGCGACGACGCTGCTCGGTGACCCCCCGGTGCTGATCCTCGACGAGCCGGCCAACGGGCTCGACCCGGGCGGCATCCGGTGGCTGCGTGAGCTGCTGCGGTACTTCGCCGCCGAGGGCCGGACCGTCCTGGTCTCCAGCCACGTCCTGTCGGAGGTCCAGCAGAGCGTGGACGACGTCGTCATCATCGCCGGCGGACGGATGGTCCACGCCTCGTCGCTCGAGGAGCTGGCGGAGCAGGCGTCACGCAGCGTGGAGGTCGTCTCCCCGGACCGCGACGGGCTCGCGCGGCTGCTCTCCGGGAGGCGGTGGAGCGCCACCGAGCACGGGGCCGGGTTCGACGTCGACGGCGTCACGGCAGCCGAGGTCGGCGCGGCCGCCTTCGCCGCGGGCCTGGAGCTGCACGCACTGACGCAGCGGGTCGTCGAGCTCGAGGATGTGTTCCTGGAGCTGACCCGGACCGGCGGACCGGCCGACGAGCACGAGGAGGTGGCGGCATGAGCACCGCGATCCGCGCCGAGCTGCGCAAGTGGACGTCGACCCGGATGTGGTGGATCCTCCTGCTCGTGATGGCCGCCTACATGGCGTTCCTCGCGGCGGTGCTCGGGTTCTCGCTGACCGTCGCGCCCGAGCAGCAGGGGGCGGTGCCGCTCACCGGCGTCGAGGCTGCGACCACCGTCTACTCGATCGGCAACGGCCTCGGCTACGTCTTCCCGCTGCTCGCGGGTGCGCTCGCGATGACCGGGGAGTTCCGGTACCAGACGATCACGCCGTCGCTGCTGGCCGAGCCGCGCCGCTCGGTGTTCCTGAGCGCCAAGGTCGTCGTCGCGCTGCTGATCGGGCTCGTCTTCGGCCTCGTCGGGACGCTGTCGACCGTCGCGGTCGGGGCCCCGATCCTCGCGTGGCAGGGGGACGGCGCGTTCCTGGGCTCGTCCGACGTGATCGTCCCCGTCCTGCTCTCGGTCGTCGCGCTCGCGGTCTGGGCGTTCGTCGGCGTCGGGGTCGGCACCCTGATCACCAACCAGGTCGCGGCGATCGTGGTCGTGCTCGCGTTCACGCAGTTCGTCGAGCCGATCGTGCGCGTGGGGCTGAGTGCGGTGGACAGCCTCGCGTCCGCCGCACAGTTCCTCCCCGGCGCCGCGTCCGAGGCCCTGGTCGGCGCGAGCACCTACGCGTCGTTCGGGTCGTCCGGCGATGTGCTCGGGCGGCTGCCCGGTGCGCTCGTGTTCCTGGCGTACGGCGTGGTGTTCGCGCTGGTCGGCCGGTTCACCACGCTGCGGCGCGACATCACCTGATCGCGTCCGCGCCGGAGTCGCCCGGCGTGGCAGCCTCGGGAATGGGCGGCGGCGCGCGACCGTTGTGGGGTACGACGCCCTGAGGAGGTGCCCCAGATGACCAGCTTCCGCGAGCTCGGGATGAAGCCGATCTTCACCGACGCGATGATCTCCGAGATGTCGCTGTACGACCGATTCCGCACCGCCGAGGACCTGCTCGCGCAGCGCTTCCCGCGCGACGCGGCGCGGATGCTGACCGACGTCGTCGAGGCCGAGCCCGCGAACGCCGCGGCCTGGGAGCTGCTCGGACGCTCGTACTTCGCGGCTGCGCTGCTCGGGCCGGCCGAGGACGCGTTCCGCCGGCTGGTCGAGCTGGAGCCCACCAGCGGCTGGGCGCACGTCGCCCTCGGTCTCACGCTCGATCGCCAGTCCCGCCACCGCGAGGGCGCGGCGTACCACCGGATGGCTGCCGTGATGGATCCCGACCAGGACCGTCGTCCGCGGCTGGTCGCCACCACCGAAGGCTGAGCTCCGGCGCTCTGCAAAACCCGGCGACCCCCCGGTCCCCGCCGTGCATGATCGAGGCAGGCCTCGCTGACGTGCGCGGAGGGACGGGGGGTCGCGCCGTGTCCATGCTGCTGTACCGGCTCGGCGGCGCCATCGCCCGCCACCGCGGTGCCTTCGTCGGCGGCTGGCTGCTGGTGCTCGCGCTCGTCGCCGGCGGGGCGACCGCGCTCGGCTCGGACTACGACAACGAGTTCACCGTGCCCGGGACACCGTCCCAGGAGGGCAAGGACCTGCTCGACGAGCGGTTCGACATCACCGGCACGGACGGCCAGGTCCTCTTCACCGTCGCCACCGGGCGCATCGCGCAGGCCCCTGCGGCTCCCGTGGTGAACCGGATCTCGTCGCGGATCGACGACGTCCCCGGCGTCACGTTCACCAGCCCGCTGGCGAAGAACTTCCGGGTGGTCTCCTCCGACGGCCGGGCCGCGCTGGGTCAGCTGCGCTTCGCCGCGGAGAAGCCGTCGCAGGCCACGCTGGACGCCGTCGTGGACGCTGCGAGCCCACCGGCCGGGGCGGGGATCACGACCGACGTCGGCGGCGACGCGTACGACCCGGACGTCGAGACCAGCCGGATCCCCGAGCTGCTGGGGCTGCTGGTCTCGCTCGTGATCCTGTCGATCACGTTCGGCTCCCTCCTCGCGGCGGGGATGCCGATCGTCGGCTCGCTGCTCGGTGTCCTCACGACGATCAGCGTGATCGTCCTGGCCTCGTCGGTGACATCGGTGTCCAGCAGCGCGTCGACGCTCGCCGAGATGCTCGGGCTGGCGGTCGGGATCGACTACGCGCTGTTCCTCCTGTCCCGCTACCGCGGCCACCTCGCCGAGGGCCTGCCGACCACTGAGGCGATGCGGCGCTCGCTCGCGACGGCCGGGATCGCGGTGATGTTCGCAGGAGCGACCGTCGTCATCGCGCTGCTCGGGCTGGCGGTCGCGCGGATCCCGGTGCTGACCGCGATGGGGGTGGCGGCGGCGATCGCGGTGGCGTTCGCCGTCTCGATCGCGCTCACCCTGCTCCCGGCGGTCGCGCTCCTGCTCGGTGAGCGGCTGCGTCCGAGGCGCAAGGCGCGGGCCGGCGGGGCTGCCTCGGCCGTCGTCGCGCGGCGGTGGGTCGGGATCGCGACCCGGGTGCCGGCGGTGACGATCGTCGTCGTGCTGCTGGCTGCGGTCGTGGCTGCGCGCCCCGCGGCGGACCTGGATCTCGCGCTGCCCGACAACAGCACGGCACCCGAGTCGAGCAACGCGCGCCAGACCTACGACGCGATCACGGCAGCGTTCGGTGAGGGGTACAACGCGCCGCTGACGGTGACCGGCGACGTGATCACGAGCGACGACCCGAAGAAGACCGTGAACGAGCTCGCGGCCGCGGTCGCCGGGGTCTCCGGCGTCGTCGCGGTCACCCAGGCCACGCCCAACGCCGACGGTGACACGGCGCTGATCCAGGCGATCCCGGAAGCGGGCCAGACCGCGCCGTCGACGGAGGCCCTCGTCCAGCGGCTGCGCGACGACAGTCCCGGGTGGGAGCAGACCTACGGCGTGCACGACATCCTCGTGACCGGTCAGACCGCGATCAACATCGACGTGTCCGCGCGGCTCGGTGGGGCGATGCTGCCGTTCGCCTGCATCGTGATCGGGCTGTCGCTGATCCTCCTGATGCTCGTCTTCCGGTCGATCGCGGTGCCGATCAAGGCGACGGCCGGCTACCTGATCTCGGTCGGCGTCGCGTTCGGCGTCGTCGTCGTGGCATTCCAGTGGGGCTGGCTCAGCGGACTGACCGGCGAGGAGGCCGGGCCGGTCGTGAGCTTCCTCCCGATCTTCCTGATGGGCGTGCTGTTCGGGCTGGCGATGGACTACGAGATGTTCCTCGTCTCGTCGATGCGGGAGGACTACGCCCGTACGGGCGACCCGCGTGGCGCCGTGGTCCGCGGGTTCTGCTCCAGCGCGCGGGTGGTGACCGCAGCCGCGTTGATCATGACGAGCGTGTTCGTCGCGTTCGTTCCCGGTGGTACGTCGACGATCAAGCCGATCGCGTTCGGTCTGGCCGTCGGGGTGCTCGTCGATGCCTTCGTGGTCCGGATGACCCTGGTGCCTGCGGTGATGGTCCTGCTGCGCCACGCGGCGTGGTGGCTGCCGGCGTGGCTGGAGCGGCGGTTGCCCGACGTCGACGTCGAGGGCGCCGTGCTGCACCGCAAGGTCGAGCTCGACGCGTGGCAGGACGAGCACGGGCAGGTCGCCGTGCTGGCGCGGGGCCTGGTGGTCACGGACGGTGCGGCTCCGGTCGAGATCACGGCGCGGCCCGGCGAGGTCGTCCGGCTGCCGCTCGCCGCGGAGGCCGACGACCGGGCGCTGGCGATGGTGCTGACGGGCCGTGCCGGCGCACGGGCGGGCAGTCTGGCCGTCGCCGAGCAGCTGCTTCCCGAGCAGCGCGAGGAGGTCAGTCGCCGTGCGGCGGCCCTCGATCTCGCGGCGACCGGGCACGCGGCCGCGAGCGACGGCACCGACCGTACGGCCTCCGACGTCGTCCGTGACCGGTCACGCCTCGCCGCCCTGACGCGGCGGGGTCGGCGCGCGTTCACCGAGCGCAGCGGGCAGGTGGCCGCGCGCCTCGGCTCCGTGGCGCCGGGGGTCGATCCGACCGTCGTCGCGCAGGCGGCCTGCGCGGTGGCGTCGGGGTCGCACGTGCTCGTGCTGTACGGCCGTCCACCGGCCGCCCGGGACGCCGGAGCGGAGCTGGCGTTCGCGGCGGCCCTGGCGAACGAGGGGGTCACGGTGGTCGTGCTCGACCGGGTCGGAGCCGAGCGCCCGGCCGACGAGGGGGTCCGCACGTCCGTGCGGGCCGGCGAGGAGGTTCGATGAGCGAGCGGCGTGCCGTACGACGCGGGGGACGGCGGGCGACGTGGATCCGGGTGCTCGCCGTCGGGGTGCTGCTGCCGCTCGCCGCGGCCGCGGTCCTGGTCTGGTCGACGTCCGACCGGGTGGACCGGGTTGACCGGATCCCGGTGGCGGTGGTCAACGGCGACATCATCATCACCGACCCGCAGCCGATGGCGGCCGGTCGGGCGCTGACGGCGTCGCTGACCGACCCGACCACCTCCGCCCCGGACCTCGACTGGATCCTGACCGACGCGACCGACGCCGACGAGGGGCTGCGGACCGGGCGCTACTACGCCGTGCTGACGATCCCGTCCGACTTCTCGAAGGCGATCCTGTCGACCGGCACCGACGATCCCGAGCAGGGCGCGCTCACCCTGGTCGGGAACGCCGCCGCGAGCGTCAGCACGCCGTACCTCAGCGCTCAGATCGCGGACGCCGCCGCGCGCTCCCTGGGGCGACAGAGCACCGAGGGCTACCTGACGAACGTGTACGCCGGGTTCAACCAGATCGCGAAGTCGAACAAGCAGGCGGCGCAGGGGGCGGCGCAGCTCGCAGCCGGCACGGAGCAGCTCGCCGACGGTGCCGACGAGCTGGCCGACGGTGCCGAGAGCCTCGCGAGCGGCCTCGACCAGCTCGCGACCGGAGCGGCCGAGCTGAGCACAGGGGTCGACGCGGTGTCGAGCGGCGCGTCGGCCACCGCGGTCGGGGCGCGTGGTGTCGCGGCCGGTGCCGCCTCGTTGGACGCGGGCGCTGGTCGGATCGCGCTCAGCGCCGACCGGCTGTCGACCGGCGGCTCGGGCCTGGCGACGGCGTCGGACGAGATCGCTCGCGGCGCCGGCCTGGTCGCCGAAGGCGAGACGCTGCTCGCCGACCGTGCACGTCTGCTCGCCGAGCAGCTCCAGCAGCTGCGGCGCGACTGCCGGGCCGCCGGTGCCACGGTCCGGTTCTGCACGCGACTCGGTCGGGCTCGTACACGGGCGCTGGTGGTCGAGGGAGGAACGCGTCTGTCCGAGCGGGCGACCGAGGGTCTGGCCCGCGCGACGAACCGCGTCGCCGGCGGCGCCGTACGGTTGGCCGACGGGCAGGCACGGCTCGCGCGCGGCGCCGGCAGGCTGGATGCCGCCGGGGGGCGGCTGAGCGAAGGCGCGGAGAGACTGGCCTCGGGTGCGGGCGAGGTGGCGAGCGGTGCCGTCGATGCGGCCCGTGCGTCCGGTGAGCTCGCCGACGGTGCGCAGAGCTCGGCCGAGGGCGGTGCCTCGCTCGCCTCGGGGGCCACCACGCTGGCGTCGAGCGCCGGCCAGGTCGACGACGGTGCGCACCAGCTCAGCGACGGGCTCGCGCAGGAGGCGGCGCAGATCCCGACGTACGGCTCGGCGCAGCAGACCGCGCTCGCCGACGTGGTCAGCGAACCGGTGGTCCTGACGAGCACGGTCGAGCACGCCGAGCACGGCAACGGGTGGTTGCTCGGCGCGATCCTCGGTGCGGTGCTGTGGCTGGCCGCTCTGGTGAGCGTGCAGACCGTGGACCCGGCGGCGATCCGGCGCGACGGGCTGGCTCCGGTCGCCTCGCGTCGGATCGCGCTCACGATGGCGGCGCCGGTCCTGGGGCTCGCGGTGGTTCAGGCGGTGGCGGTGATGGTGGCCGTCGTGCTGCTGCACCCGAGCACGGCGTCGACGCTGCCGCTCGCGCTGCTGTGCGGGCTCGCGGCGGTGGCGTTCACGGTGGTCGCCTTCGCGGTGCGGCTCGCGCTCGGCGGCGCCGGCGTCGCCGTGCTCGTGCTGCTGCTGGCACTCCAGCTCGCGGCGCTGAGCAACGTGCTGCCGCTGGAGACGGCGCCGGAGCCGCTGCAGTCGCTGAACGCCGTGATGCCGCTGACGGCGTTCGTGAACGGAGCGAGCCGGCTCGTCGCCGGCGGCGAGGTGATGTCCGTCCTGGCCTCGGTCTCCGTCCTGGTGATCTGGACGCTGGCGGCGGGCCTGCTCGCGGTCGCGGTCGTGAAGAAGCGCCGCCAGGTCCCGCTCGCACCTGCCCCCGCCCCCGCCTGACCCACCCTCCCGACCGCGATTCGTCGAGTTCCGGTCGGATTCTGCATCCGAGTTTGCTCCGCAACTCGACAAATCGCGGTCGGTGGGGACGGTCAGGAGGACGTGCCGCCGAGCTGTGCGGCCCAGGGGGTGCTGATGTAGGCGAACGACGCCGGGGCGCCGGTCAGGCCCTCGCGCAGGAACAGCCGCGAGTACGACTGGCCGAGCGAGACCTGGAGCTTCGCCTCGTTGAAGATCGCCTGCGCCTCGACGAACTTCTGCGCGGTCACCTCCGGGTCCGTGGTCGCGCTGGCCTCGCCCATCAGCTTCGAGACCTGCGGGTCGGAGTAGCCGGACCAGTTGAACAGTCCGCCCGGCAGGACGAACATCGGCGAGTAGTACAGCGCGCCGGGCACCTCGACGTACCCGGTGGTCGCGACGAAGTCGATGCCCTCGCGCTTCGACGGGTCGTAGAAGAACGAGGAGAACTCGGTCGGCTGGAGCTGCTCGATCGCGATGTCGAGCCCGAGCTCCTCGCCTGCGGCCTGCACGAACTGCACCGTCTGCAGACTCTGCTGGTCACCGGCCGCGATCGCGAAGACCAGCGACGCACCGTCGGCCCCGGCGTCGGCGATCAGCTTCTTCGCCGCGTCGAGATCGGGCTCGCTGTTGTCGGGCAGGGCGTCGTAGCCCGCGCGGTACGTGTCGGCCGCCGGGTCGCCCTCCCACACCAGCGGCGGGGTGAACGTCTTCAGCGGCTCACCCAGCCCGCGCAGGACGTTCTTGACGTAGAGGTTCTTGTCGATCGCGAGATCGAGAGCCTGACGCACCCGCGGATCCGCCGCCGGACCGGTCTCCGACGCCGGCCCGAAGCTGGCCGACGCGGTGCTCGGCCCGACGTACAGGGTGCCGACGCCGCTGTCGGACAACGTCTGCGAGCTCTGGACCGGAGGCTGGTACGCACCGTCGATGTCGCCGCTCATCAGCGCCGAGGTCAGGGTCGACGAGTCGGCGACGAAGCGGAACTCCAGCTCGGAGACCAGCGGCGCGCCCCCGCGGTAGCCGTCGTACGCACGCAACGTGACCGACTCGCCCGCCTCCCACGACTCGAGCTGGAACGGGCCGGTGCACATCAGGCCGCCGTCAGGCGTGCCGAAGGCGGCGCCGGCCTTCTTGGCGTACGCGGCCTCGACGATCATCCCGGTGCCGCCGGCGAGGGTGTTGCGGAACTGCGCGTCGGGGGTCTCGAAGGTCAGCGTGACCTGGTTGGGGCCGGTCTGCTTCATGTCCTTCATCGCCATGAACGCGGGCCCGTAGACGCTCTGAGTCGCCGGGTCGAGGTGGCGCTGGAAGGTGTACAGGACGTCGGCCGGCGTGACCGGGTTGCCGTTCCAGAACGTCGCGTCGGGATCGAGATCGATCACGAACGTCGTGTCGTCGGTCCAGTCCGCCGACGTCGCCAGACCGGGTGCCAGCGAGAAGTCGGGCTGCAGCTGGAGCAGACCCTCGCACAGGTTCGCGACGACGGAGCTCTCCGACTCCGCGCCGGCCTTGGCGGGGTCCAGCGTGGTCGGCTCGCCATTCGGCAGGCCCCACGTGACGTGGTCGACGGGCTCGGTGCCGGCATCGGTGGTCTCGACGAGCGTGACGTCGCCGGAGGCGGTGGAGTCGCCGCCACCTCCGTCGCTGCCGCTGCAGCCGGTGGCGGCCAGCGCGGCGATCGCGCCGAGCGCCACCAGGCGGGTTCGGGTACGCATCAGGGTCTCCTGTCGTGGAAGGGTCGATCGGGTGGGTCTCGATCGCCCGCTCGCGGGCGCCTCGACCATCGGAAGCGGGCGTCAGGTGGGGAGGACGTCGAGGTGGAGCCGTGCGCCGTCGGGGCCGCCGACGACGAGGGTCTGGTGGTTGGTCCGCACGTCGACCGCGGTCCAGGGGTGCTCGCCGGTGCCGGGCTGCGGCACGAACTCCGGGAAGTCGCTGCTGGCCACGTGGACGCGCAGCCGGTGGCCAGCGCGCAGGCGGTAGCCCAGCTGGCCGAGGTCGATGTCGACGCGGCGTGGTCCGTCGAACGTGGGCAGGTGGACCTGGCCGCGGGTGATCAGGTGCGCGGCGCCGTCCGGCTCGACGTCGAGGAGGCGCACGAAGACGTCCATCGTCGGGCCGGACGTCGACACGGTGCCCGTGAAGCGACAACCCCCGACGTACTCGCGGTCGGCGACCACCGGGGCCCCGTCGAAAGTCAGCACGTCGTCGCGGTCGGCGAGGCCGCGCTCGTCGGGGTACTCCTGGAGGAACCCGAACGCGTTCATCACCGGCGACGGCACGAGGGCGTCGGGGTCGTGGGTCCAGGCGAGCTCGTACGGCTCGGTGCTGTCCGCGCCCAGGCTCCCGTCCGCACCCAGGCTCCCGTCCGCCCCGAGCGCCAGCGCCACCGTCTCGACCCCGGGCGGCGGCCAGGCCGTCGTCTCGCGGAACCCGTCGGCGTGCGCCACGGCGTACCGCACCTTGGGGAGGTCGGCCGCGGAGCCGAGCCCGCGCACGAAGACGTCGAAGAAGTCCAGCGCCGGGTCGAGGTACTCGCCGAGCGACTTCTCGATCTCCTCCGGTGTCCGCTCCCGACCACGGCCGGCCTCGGCCAGGTTGTTGAACTCGTGGTCGATCACGTCGATCAGCAGGTAGTGCTGGTTCGCCCAGCCGGGACGGGCCTCGAGCTCGCGGACGTCGGACCATTGCTGCGGCGCGATGTTGTCCCACCAGCCGATCGTCTGGAGCACGGGGATCGGGTTGGCGTCGAACGGGTGGCCGTGCCGGAACCGCCGCAGCCGCACCTCGTGGCCGGGCGCCCACTGGTCGTACGAGACCGAGCGGTGCCCCACGGTCGCGAAGAAGTCCTCGACGTTGTCCGTGTACGGGCGCCGGGACCAGTCCGGCATCCAGAGGTAGACGTCGTTCGACTGGAAGAACGTGGTCGGGTACAGGCGGTGGACGCCCATCTCGACCTCCATCGCGCCGGACTCGTCGACCGGCTCGGGGAGCTCGCCGAGCCGCGTCCCGGTCACCCGGGGCGCGATCGCCTTGAGCGCGGGGTGCCGACTGGAGACCGCGGCCCACTGGGTGTAGCCGTAGTAGGAGTCGCCCCACATCGCGACGTCGCCGTCGGACCAGGGCTGGCGGGTGATCCACTCGATAGTGTCGTAGCCGTCCTCGACCTCGTTGACGAAGAGCAGCGTCTCGCCCTCGGAGCGGAACTTGCCGCGGACGTCCTGGGCGACGACGCGGTAGCCGCGGCCGACCATGTACCGGGCGACGACCGGGATGTGGGTGTAGTCGCCGTTCTTGTCGTACGGGAGGCGGACGAGGATCGTCGGGCCGGGCTCGGTGTCCGCGTCGGGGCCGTCGGGCAGGTAGACGTCGGTGGCGAGGCGGACGCCGTCGCGCATCCGGACCATCACCTGGGTGGCGTCGTCGGGCACGGGCGACGGCGGGACGTGCAGGTAGTCGATCATCTCGGTGGTCCTCCTCAGCGGACGGCGAAGAAGCGGATGCAGACCTGGCCGTTGCGCAGGTCGTCGTACGCCCAGCCGACGAAGACCGTCTCCGACAGCCACGCGTGGGCTGGGGCGTCGGTACGGAAGACGGGCTGGGTGCGGAAGTAGTACTCGCTGGTGGGGACGTCCTCGCCCCGCTGCGAACGCTCGATCACCGAGGGGTCCGCGGCGTAGAAGCCGCGGTTGACGATGTCGATCACGGTGCCGTCGTCGGACTCGATCAGGTAGCGCGCATCGAGCTCGCAGACCCGCGGACCGCGGGTGATCGACCAGTCGCCGCCGCCGGGGAGGACCCGGCCGTCGAGCAGCGGGCCCGCGACAGTGCCGCCCACGATCGGGACGAACACGAGCTCGTCGCCCGCCCCGTGCCCGATCCGCTTCGGGGGCTCGCAGGCGACGCGCGCCTCGAAGGCGAACTCGAGCGTCGGCGTGACCAGCGGCGGGTCGTCCGGTCCAGGGGTCCAGGTGGTCTCGGTCGTGGCGGTCATCGGGTGCCTTCCGGGGTCGGGATCGGGGCCGGGGTCGAGAGCTGGTGGCGGCGCGGCGTCCACCCGAGGCGGGGGACGGAGTCGAGCAGACGGCGGGTGTACGGGTCGGCGGGGGCGGCGAGGACGTCGTCGATCGCGCCGGCCTCGACGACCGCACCGCGCTGCATCACCACGACCCGCTCGCAGACCTGGCGGACGGCAGCCAGGTCGTGGGAGATGAAGAGGAGCGCGACGCCGGTCCGGTCGCGGATGTCGGCGAGCAGCGTGAGGATCTGCGCCTGGATCGACACGTCGAGCGCGGCCACGGCCTCGTCGAGGACGAGCAGCCGCGGTTCGGCGGCCAGGGCGCGGGCGATCGCGACGCGTTGGCGCTGGCCGCCGGACAGCCCGCGCGGCAACGAGGCCGCGTGCGTCGCGGTGAGGCCGACCTGCTCCAGCAGCTCCGCGACCCGTGCGTCCCGGTCGGCCCGGCCCACCACACCGTGCAGCGCGACCGCCTCGGCCAGGCAGTCACCGACGCGCTGACGGCGGTCGAGCGAGGAGTACGGGTCCTGGAAGACCATCTGCACCAGCCCGCCGCGACGCCGGCGGTCGCGGGTCGACGTACGGCCCGTTGTCCAGTCCTCGCCGGCGATCCGAAGCGTGCCGGACGTCGGGGTCTCCAGGCCGACCACCATCTTCGCGACGGTCGTCTTGCCGGAGCCGGACTCGCCGACGACGGCGACGGACTCGCCGGCCTCGAGCCGCAGGCTCAGCCCGTCGACGGCGACCAGCTCCTGGTGCCCCCGGCGCTCGTCGTCACGGACGCGGTAGACCTTGCGCACGTCGTCGAGCTCGAGCAGCGCCTCAGGCGTGATGGACTCAGGCATCGGCGGCCACCTCCTCGCGGTCGGACAGCGGTGGGTGCTCCCCGAGGACCTCGGTCCGGTGACAGGCGACCTCGCTCGCGCCGTACGGGCGCAGCGGTGGCCGCGACTCGTGGCACGGCGGCCGTACGTGGGCGCACCGGTCGGCGAACGCGCACCCGTCGCCCGCCTCGTACGCCGGGAGCGGGCGGCCCGGGATGGCGCGGAGCCCCTCGCGCGGTCCGTCCAGCGACGGTCGGGCGGCGAGGAGACCCCGGGTGTACGGGTGGCGCTCGGCGCTGCCGAGGGCCGAGGCGGGGAGGGTCTCGGCGACCCGGCCCGCGTACATCACACCGATCCGGTCGCAGACCGCCGAGGCGAGCTCGAGGTCGTGGGTGATGAACAGCATCGCGAGGCCGCGCTCGCGCTGCTGCTCGCCGAGGATCGCCATCACCTCCTCCTGGGTGGTGACGTCGAGGGCGGTGGTCGGCTCGTCGGCGAGGATCAGCCGCGGCTCGACGGCGAGGACCGACGCGATCATCACGCGCTGGAGCAGTCCGCCGGACAGCTCGTGCGGGTGCTGACGCATCCGGCGGGCGGCGTCGCCGATGCCGACCTCGGTCAGCAGCGCCGTGGCGCGTCCCTCGGCATCGCGGCGAGGCGTACGGCCGTTGGTGACCATCGCCTCGCAGAGGAAGTCGCCGACGGTCCGGACCGGGTTGATGTGCGCCTTGGGGTCCTGGAAGATCATGCCGACCTCGCGCGAGCGCAGCCGGCGCAGCGCAGCGGGACGCATCGCGGTGACGTCGTCACCGTCGACGAGCACCCGGCCGCGGGTCCGCATCGTCGGCCCCAGCAGCCGGATCACCGAGCGGGCCGTGAGCGACTTGCCCGACCCGGACTCGCCCACGAGGCCGAACGCCTCGCCGGCCGCCACCTCGAGGCTCACGCCGTGCAGCAGCGGCCGCGGTCCGTCGGCGGTGTCGAGGTCGACGGCGAGGTCGTCGATGCGCAGCAGCGGTTCGGTGCGGCCCGTGGCGCTCATGCCTGCTCCTCGATCCCGAAGCGCTCGGCGAGGCGCTCGCCGAGGATGTTGACGGCGACCACGACGACGACCACGGCGATCGCGGCGAACAGGGACTGCTGCGGGAAGCCGGAGAGGATCGCGGACTTGCCGTTCGCGATCATCAGGCCCCACTCCGCGGTCGGCGGCTGGAGTCCGAGCCCGAGGAACGAGATCGCGGCCAGGTCGAGCAGGGCGTAGCCGAAGCCGACGGTGGACTGCACGACGATCAGCGGCAGGAGGTTGGGGACGACGTGGCGGACGCAGATCGTCCACGGCGAGGCCCCGGAGATCCGCAGCGCCGCGACGTACGGCATGCCCATCTCGCGCTGCGCCGCCGAGCGCACCACGCGGGCGAACACCGGGACGTAGGCGATCGAGATGAACAGCACGGGCACGGCGAACCCGGTGCCGAGCACGGCCGCGGCGATGATCGCGAGGATCAGGCCGGGGAACGCGAGGACCACGTCGAGCGCCCGGGTGATCACGTTGTCGACCGCGCCGCCGAACCAGGCCGAGGCGATCGCGAGGACGGTCCCGATCAGTCCGACCAGCACGGTGACCAGAGCGGGCCCGGCCAGCGTCAGCCGCGCGCCGTACAGGATCCGGGAGAAGATGTCGCGGCCGAGATCGTCGGTGCCGAGCCAGTGCTGCGGCGACGGCGAGGCGAAGACGGCGGTCGGGTCGACCTCGTACGGGCCGTACGGCGCGATCAGCGGCGCGGCGACCGCCACGAGGAGCGTCGCCGTGATCACCACGGCCGCGGCGATCAGCAGCAGGTCGGGCCGGCCGGTCCGGCGACGCACCCCCCGGAGTGCGGGAAGCCTGCGGGCGAGGGCGTGGCTCATGAGCGACCTCCGGGGGCGATCCGCGGGTCGAGGGCGGCGGTGACGACGTCGACGACGGTGTTGACGACGACGAACGCGGTCACGAGGAACATCGAGATCGCCATCACGACCGCCATGTCCTGCTTGGCGGCGCTGTCGACGAGCAGCGAGCCGAGGCCGTTGACGCCGAAGGCCTGCTCGGCGATCGCGGTGCCGGCGAAGAGACCGGCGAGCATGATCCCGGAGACGGTGAGGATCGGGGCGGCGGCGTTGCGCAGGACGTGCCGGCGGACGATCGTCCGCCGGGGGAGCCCGCGCGCGGTGGCGGTGTCGACGTGCTCGGAGGCGAGCTCGGCGCGGACCGCGGTGCGCGAGACCCGGGCGACGTAGGCGAGGTAGGACAGCGCGAGGGCGATCGCCGGCAGGGTGAGGTGCTCGAGCCGTCCGAGGAACCCGGTGCCGGAGCCGAACACGGGGAGCCAGGAGACCTGTGTGGCGAACAGCCAGATCAGCAGGATCGCGGTGACGAACGTGGGTGAGGCCATCGCGACGCTGGTCCCGACCGTGACGGCGCGGTCCACGCTGCGGCGCGACAGGGCGGCCAGCAGGCCGAGCCCGACACCGGCGAGCACGATCAGCGCCCCGGCGTAGGCGACGAGGAACAGGGAGTTCACGACCCGGGCGCCGAGCAGCGCGGTGACGTCGGAGCGGTAGACCATCGACCGACCGAGGTCGCCGGTCACGAACCCGTGCAGCCAGTGGCCGTACTGCACCCAGACCGGATCGTCGAGGTGGTACTCGGCGCGGATCGCGGCGAGGGTCTCCGGGTTCGGCTTCGACCCGCCGACGAGCAGCGTCGCCGGGTCGCCGGGCGCGAGCGCGAAGCTGCCGTAGATCAGGACGCTCGCGACGAACAGCGTGACGACGAGCGTGATCAGCCGGCGCGCGACGAACGCCCAGGTGGCGCGGTCAATCGACACGATGCACCTCCCGGCCGTCGACGTAGGTGCGGTGGACCCGGGCCTCGGCGATCCGATCGGGGTCGTTCGCGAACGGGTCGCGGTCGAGCACCACCAGGTCGGCGTACGCGCCGGTGCGGATGGTGCCGACGCGGTCCCCGAGGCCGTTCACGTGGGCCGACCCGGCCGTGTAGGCCCGCAGGGCGACGGCGAGCGGGAGGTCCTGCTGGTCGCCGAGCGCCGGGGTGCCCGGCGGAGCCTGCGGCGCGACGCGGTTGACGGCGACGTGGATCGCCTCGATCGGGTCGGCGCTGCTGACGGGCCAGTCGCTGCCCATCGCGAGCGGCGCGCCGGCCCGCAGCAGGTCGCCGAACGGGTACTGCCAGCCGGCGCGCTCGCTCCCGAGGTACGGGATCGTGAGCTCGTCCATCTGCGGCTCGTGGGCGGCCCAGAGCGCCTGGAGGTTCGCCGTCGCGCCGAGCGTCCGGAACCGCGGGAGGTCGTCGGGGTGGACCACCTGGAGGTGGGCGAGGTGGTGACGCCGGTCGGAGGCGCCGTTGGTGGTGCGGGCGTGCTCGACGGCGTCGAGCACGTCGCGGACCGCACGGTCGCCGAGCGCGTGGAAGTGCACCTGGAACCCGGCGGCGTCCAGCGCGGACACGCTCGCGCGCAGCACCTCGGGCGCGAAGAAGCTGATCCCGTGGTTGCTGCCGGGGCACCCGCACCGGTCGAGGTACGGGTCGAGCAGCGCCGCGGTGAACGTCTCGGCGACGCCGTCCTGCATCACCTTGACCGCGTCGGTGCGGTAGCGGTCGCTCGCGGCCGAGGTGGCGGCGCGGATCTTGGCGAAGCGCTCGACCTGCTCGGCGATCGCGTCGAGCGTGGTCTCGCGCGGCCACCACAGCGCGCCTCGTACGCGTGCGGTGAGGCGGCCTGCGGCGTCGGCGCGCAGGTACGCCTCGTGGCCGGCGGGTGCGTCGCCGCCGACGTCGACCATCGCATCCTGCCAGCCGACGACGCCGACCGAGTGCAGGTAGCGCTGAGCCGCGTCGAGGGCAGCGTCCCACTCGGCCTCGGACGTGGCCGGCAGGTAGGGGTCGAGCAGCCGGGCCGCGCCCTCGTGCAGCAGGCCGGTCGGGACGCCGTCGGCGTCACGCTCGATCCGGCCGTCGGCGGGGTCCGGGGTGTCCGCGGTGACGCCGGCGATCTCGAGCGCGCGGGTGCTGGCCCAGGTGCTGTGGTGGTCGCGGTTCGGCAGAGCGACCGGGCGGCCCGGCGCGAGCCGGTCGAGCAGGTCGCGAGTCGGCGTACCGCCGGGGAAGGTGCTCATCGACCAGCCGCCGCCGAGGATCCACTCGGCGTCGGGGTGCGCCGCGGCGTACGCGCCGATCGTCTCGGTGACCTCGTCGAGCGTGGTCGCCGCGGTGAGGTCGCACCGGATGCGCTCCAGGCCGCCGCTGGGCGGGTGGGCGTGGGCGTCGGTGAAGCCGGGGAGCAGCATCCGGCCGTCGAGGTCGACGACCTCGGCGGCGCGCTTCCGATAGGGCGCGATCTCCACGTCGCCTCCGACGGCGACGACCCGGCCGTCCTCGACGGCGACGGCGGAGGCGAGCGAGCCGGCGGCGTCGGCGGTGAAGACGGTCCCGTTGCGGAAGACGCGGACGTCCGTACGGGCGTCCGTGCCGTGCTGGTCGTGGTTCATGGGAGATGATCAAACCCTTCCGCAACGGTGCTGTCAACAGTGATGATTAAATTGACCGCCTAGTCTTTTCGAGCACGGACGAGTCAGGAGGGGGCGACGTGGCACAGCAGCCCATGCCGGCCGAGACCGCGGGAGGGCGCAAGCGAGGGCGGGGACGACCTCCGTCCCTGCGGCCCGAGGCGATCGTCGACACGGCGTTCGACCTGGTGATGCGCGAGGGCACGGCGGCGCTGTCGATGCGCCGCCTCGGCGAGGAGCTGGGGGTCGACGGGACCGCGGTCTACCGGCACTTCCGCGACAAGGACGACCTCATGCTCGCGGTGAACGACCGCGTCGCCGCGTGGGTGGTCGAGGAGGCCCGGCGCCGTACGGACGACGACGCGTCGTGGCAGGACGTGCTGCGCACGTTCGCGGCGTGCTCGTGGGAGAGCGCGACCCGCTTCCCGTCGGTGATCGCGCTGGCGCTCGGCAGGACCACCGGCGAGCGGGCCGAGCGCGAGATCGTCGAGCTGCTGATCAGCACGATCGCCCGCTCCGGGCTGTCGGCGACCCAGGCCACGCTCGCGTACCGCGCGTTCGCCGACACGCTGCTCGGTCTCACCGGGATGCAGGCGCTCGTCCTCGACCTGCCGCCGGCGCTGCGCGAGAAGGACGACTCCGCGTGGTCACGCGTCTACGCGCTGCTCCCGCACGAGACCTACCCCGCCACCCAGGAGCACGCCGCCGAGCTGCTCGGGATCGAGGAGGAGGACGTGTTCACCGAAGCCGTCGAGCTGATGATCGCCGCGATCGAGGCCCGCGCCGCCGCCCCTGCGCCCCCGATGTGACGGGTTCCCCACCGAATCTCGGCGCCGAATCGGTGGGAACCGCTTCAAATCGGGGGCGCGATCAGGGGTCAGGACGTTGCGGTCGAGGCGGCGATGGCGGTGTGCAGGACGAGGCGGTCCCAGGCGTCGCGCGGGTCGCGGCCGGTGACCTGGGCGACCCGGCGCAGCCGGTGCCGCATCGTCTGCGGGTGCAGGTCCAGGGCCGCCGCTGCCTCGGTGGCCGAGCCGTGCCGCAGGAACGCCGTCAGGCCCTCGAGCAGGTGCCGCTCGGCCGGGCCGAGCAGGTCGCCGAGCGCGGCCCGCACGAACCGCTGGGGCGCGTACTCCGGGGCTCCGCGCAGCATCGCGACCGCCAGCGCGTCGGCCTCGCCCAGCCCGCGCCCGGCGGCGTCGGCCGGCGCGTGCGCGACCGCAGCGGAGGCGAGGCGGAACGCGCGGGGCAGGTCGGCGATCCCGACCGCCGGGATCAGGCACCCGTACGGCGGGGTGCGGTCGGTGCCGCTGCTGCGGTGGTCGGGGGTGGTCGAGCCGGTCGCGGCGAGCCGTACGACGCGTCCCGCGTGCGTGGTGGCGAGCACCAGGGCGTCGCCTGTGCCGACCGGTGCCTCGGCGTGCCCGTCCGCGAGGGCCACCCCGGCACCGACCGCGAGGTCGAACCGCGCCGGCAGCGTGATGCCCAGCTCGCGCGACCGGTCGGCCAGCGCGGCTGCGGAGGTGTGCCGGCCGGTCAGCAGGTCGTCCGCGAGCCGGCGCAGCGCCTCGTCCCGGTCGCGTGCGACCGCGTCGGTCACGCTCGCGTACCCGCTGAAGACGGCCTCGGACAGCTCGTCCACCCCGGTGAGCAGGGCGCGGTTGAGTGCGAGGAGGTCGTCGCGGTCGAGGCTGTCCCCGCCGAGCTCGAGGACGACGTCGCTGGTCACCACCGCGGCGACCCGGTACGCCCGCAGGACCGCGGGGAGCGGGCGGCCGTCGGTGGCTCGGGCCGCGCCGATCCCGCGGAACCGGCGCAGGTCCGCCTCGGTGAGCGACGTGGCGCCGCCGGCCCACAGGTCGACGACCCGTTGCACGGCCCAGCCCGCGATCGAGCGGGTCTCCTCCAGCTGGCTCGGGCCGATCGCGGCGTACGTGGGGATCTCGGCGCGGACCGCGTCGATCAGCCGGGCCGCGACCTCCTCGGACCGCTCCGTCAGACGCCGCCGTACGCCGGTGCGCTCGTCGAAGCCCATCCGTCCTCCCCGGGGTCGCCGATGATTGTCACTGTATGACAATGCACCTCGGCATCTTCGCCAGGTCCGTTGTCACCGAGCACGTCGTACGGCGAGCATGGACGCATGGACGCAGACGTCATCGTGGTGGGAGCGGGACTGGCCGGGCTGGTCGCGGCAGCAGAGGCGGCCGACGCCGGGCGCCGGGTCGTGATCGTCGACCAGGAGTCCGAGCAGAACCTCGGCGGTCAGGCCTTCTGGTCGTTCGGCGGTTTGTTCTTCGTCGACTCCCCCGAGCAGCGCCGGATGGGGATCAAGGACTCCCACGAGCTCGCGCTGGCGGACTGGATGGGAAACGCCGGGTTCGACCGGCCCGAGGACGCGTGGCCGCGGCGCTGGGCCGAGGCGTACGTCGACTTCGCGGCCGGGGAGAAGCGCGCGTGGCTGCGCGCGCAGGGGCTGAAGATCTTCCCGATCGTGGGCTGGGCGGAGCGCGGCGGGTACGGGGCGATCGGTCCCGGCAACACCGTGCCGCGCTTCCACATCACGTGGGGCACCGGGCCCGGGGTCGTGGAGCCGTTCGAGCGGCGGGTGCGTGCCGCCGTGGAGAGCGGACGGATCGAGCTGCGGTTCCGCCACCGCGTGGACGCGCTCACGATCACCGACGGCACCGTCACCGGCGTCGCGGGTGCGGTGCTGGAGGCGAGCGACCTGCCGCGGGGCGTCGCGACGTCGCGTGAGGTCGTCGAGGAGTTCGCGCTGTCCGCGCAGGCCGTGATCGTGACGTCGGGTGGGATCGGCGGCAACCACGACCTCGTCCGGGCCACGTGGCCGGAGCGGCTCGGTGCTCCGCCGGAGGACATGCTCACCGGCGTCCCCGCGTACGTCGACGGGCGGATGCAGCAGATCGCGATCGACGCCGGCGCGCACATGATCAACCCGGACCGCGGCTGGCACTACGTGGAGGGCGTGCGCAACTGGGACCCGATCTGGCCCGGCCACGGGATCCGGATCCTGCCGGGGCCGTCGTCGATGTGGTTCGACGCGCAGGGGCGCCGGCTGCCCGGGCCGCTCTACCCCGGGTTCGACACGCTCGGCACGCTCGAGCACCTGCGGACGACGGGCCACGACCACTCGTGGTTCGTGCTGACGCAGAAGATCATCGAGAAGGAGTTCGCCCTGTCGGGCTCGGAGCAGAACCCGGACCTCACCGGTCGGGACCTCCGGCTGCTCGCGAAGCGGCTCGGTTCCGGCGCGACCGGTCCGGTCGAGGCGTTCAAGCAGCACGGGGAGGACTTCGTCGTCGCGGACACGCTCGACGAGCTGGTCGCCGGGATGAACGCGCTCACCAAGGAGCCGCTGCTCGACCTCGAGGACCTGCGGACGCAGATCGAGGCGCGTGACCGCCAGATCGACAACCCGTTCGGCAAGGACGCGCAGGTGACCGCGATCCGTGGGGCGCGGGCGTTCCGTGGGGACAAGCTGATGCGGACGGCGACGCCGCACCGGATCCTGGACCCGAAGGCGGGTCCGCTGATCGCCGTACGCCTGCGCGTGATCACCCGCAAGACCCTCGGCGGGCTGGAGACGGACCTCGACGCGCGTGTGCTGCGCGCCGACGGCGAGCCGTTCGCGGGGCTGTACGCCGCGGGGGAGGTCGCCGGGTTCGGCGGCGGGGGCGTGCACGGCTACCGCGCGCTCGAGGGGACGTTCCTCGGCGGCTGCATCTTCTCCGGTCGCCAGGCGGGCCGCGCGGCCGCAGCCGCCACGGCCTGACCCCTCCCAGCCGACCGCGATTCGTCGAGTTCCGGTCGGATCAGGGATCCCCGAACCCACCGCAGCTCGACGAATCGCGGTCGGGGCGGGCGGGCCGGTCAGGTGGGGCCGGAGGTGGCGGTGCCGGCGGCGCGGAGGGCGCTGACCTGGCCCGGCAGCACCGACCGTATGTAGTCGTCCGCCGCGTCGAAGATGTCGACCTCGTGCCCGGCGGACTGCGAGAGGTGCCAGCGGTGCACGAGCACGTCGTGGAAGAACTGCGCGGCCTCGACGACGTCACGCGCGTCGGCGGGGACCGCCCTGGCGAGGCGTTCCCAGACGTCGGTCAGCCAGCGGTGCGCGACCACCATCGGGTCGTCCTCCTGCCACCCGTGCGACGCCGTGAACGCGTCGAGGTCGTTGAGCAGCCGCCGCGCCTGGGCGTCCTCGAGATCGAGCCCGGTCAGTCCCTGGAGCCGACGGGTGTGGTGGCCCGGCTCGACGACCTTCGGCTGGATCCGGATCGACTCGCCGTCGAAGTCGGTGACGATGTCCAGCTCGTCGACGTCGAACCCGAGGTCGTTCAGCCGCTCGATCCGCTGCTCGATCCGCCACAGCTCCTCGCTGCCGAACTCCTCCGCACCCGTCAGCGCGTCCCACAGCTCGTCGTAGCGCTCGCCGATGTGGTCGACCAGGGCGAGCGGGTCGATGCCGGGATCCAGCAGTCCTCCGGCCTGGAGGTCGAGGAGCTCGCCGAAGACGTTCGTCCGGGCGAGGTCGAGGTCCTCCGCGCGCTGACCGGGTGACAGCTCCTCGTGCAGGGCACCGGTCTCGGCGTCGACGAGGTACGCGGCGAGCTCGCCGGCGCTGCGGCGGAACAGGGTGTTCGACAGCGAGCAGTCCCCCCAGAAGAAGCCCTCGATGTGCAGCCGGACGAGCAGCACCACCATCGCGTCGACGACACGGTCCTGGGTGTTCTCGGTCAACGGGTGCTCGAACAGCGAGCGGTACGGCAGCGACATCGACAGGTGCGCGGTCACGAGGGCGGCTCCGAGGGGTTCGCCGTCGTGGGCGACGCGGCCGGTGATCACCGCGACGGGCTCCACCGTCGGGAGGTCGATCCGGCGCAGGTCCCGCAGCAGCCCGTACTCCCGTCGGGCGAACCGCTCGTTGGTCTCCTTGATCGCCATCACGGCGCCACCGACCCGGACGAACCGGACGACGTGGCGGTGGATGCCGCGGGCCAGGTCGACCTCCAGGTCGTCGGGCCACTGAGCCAGCGGGAACCGCCACGGCAGGTCGAACAGCTCCTTGCGCGGGCGCGTCGACAGTGCGTGCACCACCATGTGCTCAGCCTGCCCGCGGGTCGCCGACTCCGCACCGCGGAGCGTGCCGTACGGCCGGTCGCACAGCGCCGTACGGCCGGTCGCGCAGCGACCCCTGTCAGCCGCGTCGCCGACCCCGGTCGTCCCGTCGACGGATGCGGATCATCCGCTCGGGCGATCCGCCGGCCGGCGGTCCTGCGGGACGGTACAACGGCGAACGACCACGACCGGAGGACACCCATGCGAACTCGTACCGCCGCCATCGCGGCCGCCCTGGCGCTCACCTTCGGAGGGATGAGCGTCGCGCCCGCCTCAGCGGATCCTCCGGAGGACCCGACGGCCGACCGCGACCCGAGCACGACCGTACGGCGGGCTCCGGCCGCGGTCCCGGTCGCACCGGCCGCCGCCAACGTCAGGGGCGGGGCGATCGTCTTCGTCCGCGGAGGGAACGTCTGGCTGGTCCGCGGGGACGGCTCGGGTCTGTACCAGGTGACGACCGGGGGCGGGTACAAGACGCCGTCGATGGCCAACAACGGCACGATCGTCGCGATGCGCGGAGACCTGCTGGTCGTGATGCGCCAGAACGGGCAGCTGGTGAGAGCGTTCGAGCCCGAGGACCTCTTCCCGCACGACCCGACGACGATCAACCTCACACCGGCACTCGATCCGGTGATCTCGCCGGACGGCACGCGGGTCGCGTACGCGCAGGGGCGGCTGCGGGCCTCCGGACCGAACCTCGAGGCCGAGGTCCTGTCGTCGGTCACGTCGGTCGCGCGTCCGACCCTGAGCCGGATCTGGATCGGCAGCGACCCGACGTGGGTGACGAACAACCGGGTCGTGCTGTCGGACAACGGGGGGATCGATCTCGCGAACGTCGGGGCCGTCCCGGACGCGTGGTTCAGCACGTCGGAGATCGACCCGTTCTTCGACGACCCGTACAGGTTCTACGGCGCCTACGACCCGCAGCTCGCACCGAACGGTTCGCACGTGGTGATGACGATCGACGGTGACGTCGTGCTGACGGCGCGCGTGACCGGCAACCCGCGGACGTCGACGCCGGCGCCGCCCGCCTCGGCCTGCGTGGTCAGCGACGACGGACCGGCCTCCGACGACGACCTGTTCTCCCGCGCGACCTACGCACCGGACAGCGCGTCGATCGTCTACGCGAACCGCGGCCGGCTCACGGTCGTCCGCAACATCGACGCGTGCAACGCGACGAGCGCCGAGAAGGTCCTGCTGACCGGGACCTCCGACCCGTACTGGTCGGCCGCCGCGCTGAACCCGCCGCCGAAGCCGAAGCCGCGCCCGACGATCCGGCCGTTCTCGCTGAAGAAGCGCCCGAAGGTCGTCGGCAAGGCCCGGGTCGGTCGCAAGCTCGCGGTCACGAAGGGGACGTGGTCACCGCGGCCGGCGAAGGTGTCGTACCGGTGGTTCCGCGGGAGCAAGAAGGTCTCGGGCGGTGCGGGGGCCAAGGCGTCGTACCGGCTCAAGCGGGCCGACCGGGGCAAGCGGATGCGCGTCAAGGTGACGGTGCGCCGCTCCGGCTACCGCACCAAGACGGTCTGGTCGACGTCCAGCCGCCGGGTCAAGCGCTGACGCCTCGGTCGCACCACCCGCGTCCCGGGCGCGGGTGGTGCGGTCGCGTCCGGCGCGGTGCGGCCGGTCAGCCGAGGACGCGGTCGAGGTAGGAGTTGGTGAACGTCCGCTGCGGGTCGAGCCGGTCCCGCACGGCTCGGAAGTCGTCGAAGCGCGGATACCGGGTACGGAGTGCGTCGGCGTCGAGGGTGTGCATCTTGCCCCAGTGGGGGCGACCCTCGTGCTCGCCGAAGATCGCCTCGATGCCCTCGAAGTACCGGCGGTGGTCCGAGCGGTGGTACATGTGCACGGCGACGTACGCGTTCTCCCGCTCGTAGCCGGTCGACAGCCAGATGTCGTCCGGCGCGGCGAAGCGCACCTCGATCGGGAACGAGATCTGCTCGCCCGACGCGTTCACCCAGCCGTCGATCGCCCTCAGGACCTCGGGCAGGTGGGCCCGCGGGATCGCGTACTCCATCTCGCGGAAGCGCACGCGGCGCGGCGACACGAAGACCTCGTGCGACCAGTCGGTGTACTCGCGCGCGGACAGCAGGCCGCCGGAGAAGGCGTTGAGCCGCGGGATCCACGACGGGCGCAGCCGGCCGACCCGGTTGACGATCTCGAACCCGCCGTTGGACAGCACCTCGTCGTCGAGCAGGAACCGCGCCTTCGACAGCGGCGCCCGTACGGTCCCCTCCGGCACGCGGTTGTTGCGCTTGAGCAGGGCGCAGTCGGTGTGCGGGAACCAGTAGAACTCGAAGTGATCGTTGTCGTCGACCAGCGCATCGAGCCCGTCGAGCACCTCGGGCAGCCGCATCGGCTCCTCGCGCGCATGCAGCAGGAACGCCGGCACGCACGCGAAGGTGATGGCGGTGACGATGCCGAGCGCACCGAGCCCCACCCGGGCGGCTCCGAAGAGATCCTTGTCGTCGGACGTCACCTCGACGATCGTGCCGTCGCCGGTGACGATCTCGAGGGCGGCGATCGCCCCGGCGATCCCGGTCAGCTTCGCGCCGGTCCCGTGGGTGCCGGTCGCGGTCGCGCCCGACATCGTCTGCGGGTCGACGTCGCCCATGTTCGGCAGGGCGAGGCCGTGGGCCAGCAGGGCGGGGTTGAGGTCGTGCAGCCGCGTCCCGGCCCCGACCCGTACGTGGCCGGTCGCGTGGTCGACGTGCTGGATCCCGGCGATCTGGTCCATCCGGAGCAGCACGCCGTCGGTCTGCGCGATCGCGGTGAAGGAGTGCCCGGCGCCGACCGGCTTGACCCGCTGTCCCTGCGCGGCCGCGGTGCGGACGATCTCGGCGACCTCGGCCGCGGAGCGCGGATGGACGACCGCCGTGGGCTCGCTGGTGACGGTCCTGGCCCAGTTGGTCCAGGCACCGGCTCCGGTGCTGCTCATCCGAAGTTCTTCCCTTCGCCTCGGTACGTCGGCAGCGTCTCGACCGTCCCGTCGGTCCCCACCAGGTGGACCGCGTCGAACCGTTCGCACATCTCGCCGGCCTTCGCGTGCCGCATGAAGACACGGTCCCCGACCCGCAGGCCGCGCGCGACCCTACCGCGGACGGGGGTCTGCACCTCGCCGGCGCCCTCGGTCCCGATCAGGCTCAGCCCGCGGGGCCACACGGGGGTCGGCAGCCGGTCCTTCCCGGCGGCGCCGGACGCGGCGTACCCGCCGGAGTAGAGCGTCGCGATGTCGGGCGTGGGCTTGCGCACGACCGACAGCGCGTAGAACGCGGCCGGCGTGGCCGTGAACGCGTCGTAGGAGTCGAACAGCGTCGGCATGAACAGGCCGGAGCCCGCGGTCACCTCGGTGACGTACGGATCGGCGCTCATGGTCTCGAGGCTGCCGGTGCCGGCTGCGTTGACGATCTGCAGATCGGTCACGCTCCGGACGCCGTCGACGATCGCGGCACGTCGCGCGACGATGTCCTCGACGGAGCGGGACTTCGCGAGCCGGACGAGCGGTGAGGAGTCCTGGAGGCCGGCGACCTGCGCGTCGTAGAACATCAGTCCGACCAGGTCGAACCCGGGCCGCGCGGCGATCGCTCGGGCGAGTGCGACGGCCTCGTCCGGGTCGTGGACCGGCGAGCGTCGGACGCCGACGTGGACCGGGCCGAGCTTGAGGGACGAGTCGATGTCGAGGCAGAGCCGGATCGGCGGGTGGTCGGTGCCGACGGCGGCGTCGATCAGGTCGAGGTGGTCGAGGCTGTCGACCATGAGCGTGATCGCGGCGAGCCGGTGCTCCTTGGCGACCAGGTCGGCGAGCGCGGTCCGGTCCGCGGTGGGGTAGGCGAGCAGGAGGTCGCCGACACCGTGGTCGGCGAGCCACACGGACTCGGCGAGGCTGTACGACATCACGCCGCCGAACCCGTCCTGCGCGAGGGTGCGGGCGATGATCTCGCGGACCCGGACGGACTTCGACGCGACCCGGACGCCCACCCCGCCGGAGCGGCGGACGAGCTCGGTGGTGTTGTGCGCGAGCGCCGCCCCGTCGACCACGGCGTACGGCGCCTCGAGGCCGCGGGTGAGGCGGTCGAGGCGCTCCATGTTGGGCAAGCGTCCAATAGTCACGCCTCTGATTATGCCGACTCGGCGCCGGTTTGGACACCCGACCAGGAAGGATTGCGGATCATCGCCGCCCGATTGCCCCTACGCTTCGGACATGAACGACGTGCTGCTCGGTGTGATCCTGCTCGTGATCGGGCTGGTCCTCGTGTTCTGGGGGCGCCCCGCGCTCCAGGCCCTGATCGGGGTGTTCGGCGCGCTGATCGGGTTCGTGATCGGTGCCCAGGTCGGTCAGGAGATCGCCGGCGGTGCCGTGCTCGACTCGGCGTGGAGCTGGGTCGCCGCCATCGTCGGCGCGATCGTGCTCGGTCTGCTCGCCTACGTCTGGTACTGGCTCGGTGTCGTCCTGTGGGTCGCCGCCGCCGGCTACTGGCTCGGTGTCGTGATCGCCGGCGCCTTCGGGGCCGACGAGGACTGGGTCCTCACGACCACCGGCCTCGCGGTTGCCGCCGCGCTCGTCGTGCTCGCCGTGGTCGCGAAGTTCCCCGCGCTGCTGCTGGTGCTCGTCAGTGCCTGGGCCGGTGCGAACCTCACGATCACCGCCGTCATGCTCTTCGTCGGCGAGGTGGGCAGCGCACGGGTCGGCGAGGCGTACCGGATCGCGGAGCCGGCCTGGGGCTGGTTCCTCGCGGTGCTGGTCGTGTTCGTGATCGGCGTCGTCGTCCAGCTCCGGTCGGGTGCGGGTCGCACCTCGACGGGCAGCTCGGCGCCCGCGCCCGGTCGCTAGGATGGGCGCGGTCCCGTACGCGGGGCCGCGCCGGTGTAGCTCAGTTGGTAGAGCGCCTCACTTGTAATGAGGATGTCGCGGGTTCGACTCCTGTCACCGGCTCCGATCCGCTGCGGTACCTCGCTTGATGGGCGACAGCTGGTTCGGCTGATGGGCGACACTCGGTCACGGCGTCGCGACCACGACCTCGCCGGTGAACATCGTCGTCTCGACGCCGAGCGTGCGCAGGTCCGCGGCGGCGGCGCCCATCTCCGGAGACCGCAGCGCCGCCTTCATCGCGTCGGCGTCGTCGAAGTCGAGCTGCGCGACCAGGTACACGACCGGGTCGCCGCCGAGCGGTCGGGGCTTCGACCACGAGAACGCGCGCAGCCCCGGCACGGGCGCGACGAGCGGCACGTGGGCGCTGAAGTAGTGCGCGTCGAAGGCGTCGGCGTCGTCCGGGACGGCGTACTGGATCGTGATCCGGTGCATCATGCCTCCTGCGGCCAGGTCTTGGCGACGAGGGTGAGCACGTCGTACGTCGCAACCGGGTCGCCGTCGGCATTGGTCACCAGCGCGTCCCAGCGGACCTCGCCGTAGTCCGCGGAGGAGCGCGGGGTGATCTGCTTGACGGTGAGCGTGACCGCGATGTCGTCGCCGGCCTTGACCGGAGTGAGGAACCGCAGGTGGTCGACGCCGAAGTTGGCGAGCACCGGCCCCGGATCGGGGTCGACGAACAGGCCCGCCGCGAGCGAGACCACGAGGTAGCCGTGCGCGACGATCCCGCCGAAGAGCGGGTTGGCCGCGGCGGCCTCGGGGTCGGTGTGGGCGTAGAAGGTGTCGCCGGTGAGCTCGGCGAAGCGCGCGATGTCGTCGGGCGAGACCGTACGGCGGGCCGAGCGGATCGTGTCGCCCACAGCGAGCTCGGCCAGGCTCTTGCGGAACGGGTGGACATCCGACTCCGTACGTCCCGCGCCGGGCGCCCACGTGCCGGTGACGGCGGTGAGCAGGTCCGGAGACCCCTGGAGCGCGGTGCGCTGCATGTGGGCGAGGACGCCGCGGGCGCCGCCGAGCTCCTCGCCGCCGCCTGCCCGTCCGGGTCCGCCGTGCACGAGCGGGGGGAGCGGGCTGCCGTGGCCGGTCGACTCCGCGGCGCTGTCGCGGTCGAGCACGAGGATGCGGCCGTGCCACGGGGCGAGCCCGAGGGTGACGGTGCGGGCGACGTCGGGGTCGTGGGTGACGAGCGAGCCGACGAGACTACCGCGTCCGCGGGCGGCGAGCCCGACCGCGTCGTCGAGCCCGTCGTACGTCATCACCGTGCAGACGGGCCCGAACGGCTCCACGTCGTGGGGCTCGTCGGCGCCGGGACGCGCGCGCAGCAGGATCGGCGCCATGAACGCCCCGGCGGTCGCGTCCGCGCCGACGACGTCGACGTGCTCGGGGTCGCCGAACACGACGTCGGACGAGGCGAGCAGCGCCTTCACCGCGCGGCGCACCTCATCGCGCTGGGCGAGGCTCACCAGCGCCCCCATCCGTACGGCGTCGTCGGTGGGATCGCCGACGGTGACCTTCGCGAGCCGCGCGGTGATGGCCTCCGTGACCGCGTCGGCCATCGGGGCGGGGACGAGCGCGCGGCGGATGGCAGTGCACTTCTGCCCCGCCTTCACCGTCATCTCGGTGACGACGCCCTTGACGAACAGGTCGAACTCCGGGTCCTCGGCCGTCACGTCCGGCCCGAGGATCGAACAGTTCAGGGAGTCGGCCTCGACGCCGAGACGGACGCCGCCCCGCACGACCGCGTCGTGCCGGCGGAGCTTCTCGGCGGTCGACGCCGACCCGGTGAAGGCGACCGAGTCCTGCACCGTGAGCGCCTCGAGCAGCCCCTCGGGGCTGCCGCACAGCAGCTGGAGCGAGCCCTCGGGGAGCAGCCCGGAGTCGACGATGTGGCGGACGACACGCTCGGTGACGTACGCGGTCTGGCTGGCCGGCTTCACGATCGTCGGGAGCCCGGCGAGGAAGGCCGGGGCGAGCTTCTCGAGCAAGCCCCACACTGGGAAGTTGAAGGCGTTGATCTGGACGGCGACCCCGGGCCGCGACGTGTAGACGTGCTGGCCGACGAACGTCCCGCCGCGGCCCAGCGGCTCGGGAGCACCGTCGAGGACGACGGTGTCGTTCGGCAGCTCCCGGCGGCCCTTCGACGCGTACGCGAACAGGGTCCCGATCCCGCCGTCGACGTCCACGAGCGAGTCCCGCCGGGTCGCGCCGGTGCGGGCCGACAGCGCGTACAGCTCGTCCTTGACGCCACTCAGGTGCTGGCCGAGGGCCTTCAGCAGCCCGGCGCGCTCGTGGAAGGTGAGCGCGCGGACGGCGGGTCCGCCGACGCTGCGGGCGTGGTCGACCATCGCGGCGCGGTCGATGCCGGTCGCGGAGATCCGGACGACCTCCTCGTCGGTGGCGGCGTCGAGCACCGGCGTGCCGTCGTCGGTCGCGCGCCTCCAGGATCCGGCCACGTAGCTCTCGAGCAGTGCACTCACGACTTCCACTCCTCCGTCGCGTTTGAGCAGTCGCTTGTCAGGCTATTACTGACCCTTCGGTCTGTAAACGGGTCAGCGTAGCGCCGTCGGCGACACGACCGCCGAGCACGCTCAGGCGCACCATGGGGCGCGAGGCTCGTGGCTTACGAGGCCTGGCGTGCCGAGGTGACGAGCAGCTGCTTGCCGAAAGTCGTCGGGTCCTCGAGGGCACCGAGGATGGTGGCGGCGACGTCCGCCCGGGTCGTACGGGGCGCGCCCGGCATGCGGTATCCGGTCGCCGCGTCGACCACGGTCGGGAACGGCGTGCGCTCGCCGTCGGACAGCGGGCCGGGGTGGACGGTCGTCCAGTCGAGGCCGCTGCCGACGAGAGCCGACTCGCCGGCGGTGTGCTCGCGGAAGTTGCCGGCGAGGAACGTCCGGCACCCGAAGCGGTAGGGGTAGCGCGTGTTCGCGAAGGTCTCGCCGACGCCGAGCGCGGAGAGGACGACGATCCGGCTCACGCCGGTGGCTCTGGCCGCCTCGATCGCGGCCGGAACCGCGACCTGCATCAGTGGCTTGCTCGCGTTCGTGATCCTCGACGGCCCCAGCGTCAGGACCACTGCGTCGCAGCCGGCGAACGCCGCGGTGAGGGCCTCGCGGTCGTCGAGCTGTCCGCCCACGACGGTCAGGCCCGCTCCGGGGGCCAGGGCTTCGGGTCGTCGTACGTAGGCGACCACGTGGTGGCCGGCCGCGCGTGCTTGTTCGGTGACGTTGCGGCCGGTCCGTCCGGTCGCTCCCAGGAGCGCGATGCGCATCGATGTCCTTTCCTGCGTGCGGCGTGCTCAGAGCACGGGCGGCGCTGCTGTCTCGGCGGCGTCGGTGGTGCCTGCGCTGTTCTTGCCGTGGCGGGGCAGGAACAGCGCGGGGATGTAGATGACGGCGGTGAGGCCGAACGCGATCCAGAACGCGAAGCCGAAGGAGTCGGCCAGCAGGGGTCCGACGACCGGCATGGCCTCGGGCGGGATCGCGCCGAGTGCGTCGGAGCCGCTGCCTTGGCTCTGGACGCCTTGGTCGGACAGCAGTCCGGTGAAGTGGGCGGTCAGGGCGGTGACGAGCACGGCCGATCCGAGGGAGGCGCCGACCTGTTGGATCGCCGACAGGGTGGGCGCGGCCCGGGTGACCTTGTCGGCGCCGAGCTTGAGGTAGGCCGAGGAGATCGTCGGCATCATCACGGCGCCGAGGCCCATGCCGCGTACGAACAGCACGAGGCTGAGCCACCAGTACGAGGTGTCGGTGCCGACCTGGGTGAACGGGAGCGTGCCGAGGAGGCCGAGGGTCACGCCGACGGGCACGACGTAGCCGGCGCCGATCCGGTCGGTGAGGCGACCGCCGATGATCATGGCCACGATCGCGCCGAGTCCTTGCGGGGCGAGCAGGAGGCCGGCGTTCAGGGCTCCCTCGCCGCGGACGGTCTGGTAGTACAGCGGGAGCAGCAGCATCCCACCGAACAGGCCGATCGCGACCAGGAAGACCGCGACCGTGCTCATCGCGAACAGTCGGTTGCCGAGGAGCCGGACGTCGATGATCGAGTCGGCGCCCTTGCGCAGACTGTGGCCGACGTAGGCCAGGAGACCGACGCCGCCGCCGATCAGCCAGCCCAGCACGTTCCACTCGCTGAAGCCGCCCGCGGAGCTGGCCTCCGAGAGGCCGTACAGGAGGCTCGCGAGGCTGCCCGACAGCAGGACGAGGCCGAGCCAGTCGAGGCGGCCGGCGTCGACGAGATCGTCGTCGGCGGGGAGCCGCCAGAATGCGAGGGCGACCGCGAGGATGCCGATCGGGACGTTGACGATGAAGATCCAGTGCCAGCTGCTGTACTCGACGAGCGCTCCACCGATGACGGGACCGAAGACCGGGCCGAGCAGCATCGGGACACCGAGGATGGCCATCGCCCGGCCCATCCGGCCCGGTCCGGCGGCGCGTGCGATCATCGCCTGCCCGGCCGGCATCAGCATGCCGCCGCCGAGGCCCTGGAGGATGCGGAAGACGATCAGGGACTGGATGTCCCACGCCAGCGCGCACAGCGCGGAGCCCACCACGAACAGTGACAGCGCGGTGATCCAGGTCGGTCTGGATCCGAACCGGTCCATCGCCCACCCCGTGATGGGGATGACCATGGCCACGGCGAGGAGGTAGCCGGTCACGACCCACTGGGTGGTGGACAGTCCGGCGCCGAGCTCCTGGCTGAGGGTGTCGAGCGCGACGTTCACGATCGTGGTGTCGAGCACGACCATGATCAGGCCCGCCACGATCACCAGGCCGGTGATGATGACGTTGCGGTCCAGTCCGCCGGAGTCGTCGGCTCCGGGCTCCGCGGCGCCCGGGCTGGAGCTGGTGGTCATGTCGTGTCCTCCGTGGAAGCGGGTACGGGCGGGTGGGTCACGCCTGGACCGGCTGCGCGTCGCGTTCGCGGTCGCCGTCCAGGTGCGGGCGGTCGAGGTTCTCGCCCTCGACGTCGATGTCGGGCAGGATCCGGTCGAGCCACCGAGGGAGCCACCAGGCGCGTTCGCCCATCAGGTACATGAGCGCAGGGATGAGGCACATCCGTACGACGAACGCGTCGAAGGCGACGGCGGCCGCGAGCGCGAAGCCCATGGACTGCAGGATCGGGTCGGGCATGAACATGAACCCGCCGAAGACCGAGATCATGATGAGTGCCGCCGCGGTCACGACCCGGGCGCTGTTGCGGAAGCCGTCGACGACCGCTTCGCGGTACGAGGCGCCGTGAACGTGCGCCTCGCGGATCCGGGTGACGAGGAAGACCTGGTAGTCCATCGCCAGGCCGAAGACCAGCCCGATCAGGAAGATCGGGATGAAGCTGACGATCGGCTGGCCCTCGAAGAGTCCGAAGGTGCCCTCCTGGAAGACCGCGACGGTCGCGCCCAGCGTGGCCATCACCGACAGCAGGAACCCGAGCGTGGCGGTCAACGGCACCAGGATCGAGCGGAACACCAGCATCAGGATGAGGAACGCCAGCCCGATCACCACCGCCAGGTAGGCCGGCAGCACGTCGGCGATCCGCTCGGACACGTCGGCCTGGATCGCGGTCAGTCCGGTGATGCCGATCGTGGTGCCGGTGGTCTGCTCGATCTCGGACTGCGTGGTGCGCAGGTCGTGGAGGAGGTCCTCGGTGGCGGTGTCGTCGGGTCCGTGGGCGGGCGTGATGAGCATGAGGGCGCCGGTGCCGTCCTCGTTCATCCCGCCGAGCTGGGCGTGGTCGACGCCGTCGTGGCCGCCGGCCCATGCGACGACCTCCTGGTACGCAGCGGGTCGGTCCTCGGCGGCGACGTCGCGGCCGTCGATCACGGTCAGCATGGGCGCGAGGCGGCCCTCCCCGAAGGATTCGTTGACGAGGTCGGCGGCCTTGCGCTGGGTGGTGTCGGACGGTGCGGTGGAGTCCGACGGGAACGCCAGGTGCATGGTCGAGGCCGGGATGGCGAGGGCGCCGAGGGCGACCACGACCAGGGCGGCGAACGCCAGTGGGGCGCGACCCACGAGCCGGGCCCAGCGGACGCCACCGTTGACGACCTTGCCGGCTTCGTCACGCCGGGGCTCGTGTCGCCGGAAGCGCAGCCCGAAGGCCCGGGACTTGAGGATCCCCAGCACGGCAGGCACGAGGGTGAGCGCGACCAGGACCGCGATGATGACGGTCCCGGCGGCGCCCCACCCCATCGCGGCCAGGAACGGGATGCCGGTCAGGCTCAACGCGGCGAGGGCGATGACGACGGTGAGGCCGGCGAAGACCACCGCGGAGCCGGCGGTGCCGACCGCGATCCCGATCGCCTCCTCCCGATCGTCGGTGTGGTCGAGCTCGGTGCGGTAGCGGGCGAGGATGAACAAGGCGTAGTCGATGCCCACACCGAGGCCGATCATCGTCGCGAGCAGCGGGGTGCTGGAGTCGAGCTCGACGAACGCGGTCATCGCGGTGAACCCGGTGACGCCCAGCGCCACCCCGATCCCGGCCGTCAGGATCGGCAGCCCCGCAGCGACCAGGGACCCGAAGGTGAACGCCAGCACGACCAGCGCGATCCCGATGCCGATCAGCTCCGCGGTCGGAACGCCTTCCTCTCCGCCGCCCGGGCCGCCGTCGATGCCGGCGCCGTACGCCTCGACCTGCAGGCCGTCGCCTCGGGCGTCCTCCATGACCTCCTCGACCGCGTCGTGGGTCGCGGCGTCGACGTCGGTCGGCGTGTCCACGTCGAAGGCGAAGTCGATGGTGCCGACCCGGCCGTCGGCCGACAGCGGTGAGATCGCGGCGGCGTCGGCTTCCGCGGCCGCTCGGGCCGCTGCCACGTCGCCCCCGGACTGCTGGGCACGTTGCACCGCGGCGCCGACGATCTGCTCCTCCATCGCCGCCGAGGCCTGCACCGGCCCCGCCAACGGGTCGTCGGGCATCTGGGGAACCGAGCCGAGCTCGTCGACCAGCGTCGTGACCCGGCCGGCGTACGGCTCGTCGGCCAGCGTGTCGCCCTCGGGTGCGGCGACCACGATCGTGACCGATGCCTCGTCGATCGCGCTGCCCGAACCCGGGAACAGCTCCTGCTGCAGCTCGGTCGCCGTCTCCGACGGGATGCCGGGGATGGAGAACTGGTCGGTCATCGGCTGCGACATCGTCGACGCGACGGTGGCCACGCCACCCAGCGCCAGCAGCCACGCGACCAGCACGACCGGCCAGCGACGGTAGGCGGTCTTACCGAGTCGGTACAACAGGGAGGCCATCGGGATCTCCTGGGATCGGGGAAGCGGGGAGCGGGGAGCGACGGATCAGCTGGTCGGTCGGGCGAACAGCGCGGAGGCGCCGTCGAACGCGGCCAGGTAGTAGTCGACGAGCCTGGTCGTGGGGTCCTGGACGAAGGCGTCGAGCGCGAGGTCGAAGACGGCGAGGATCACCTGGGCCGCGGCCTGGGCGTGGAGTGCGGGGTAGTCCGGTCCTTCGCGCTCGAGGATCGCTGCGGTGAAGAACTCGGCGACCACGGCGAACTTCTTGTGCATCTCGTGCTGCAGGCGTGCGTCGGAGCGGATCAGTCGGCGGACGCGGTCGAGAGCCTCGGGGTCGACGTTCTGGGCGTTCAAGAGGTCGATGATCACGACCTTCACGTCGTCGCCGAGGTGGCCGGTGGGTCCGCCGGTGCGGAACTCGTCGAGCCGGGCCGGATTGGGCTTCGGTGGCGCACCCAGGACGGCGTCGTACTTGCCGGCGACGTGGTTGAACAGCGTCCTGCGCGAGACGCCCGCGGCTTCAGCGACGTCGTCCATCGTGAAGCCGTCCAGGCCGCGTTCCTCGGCCAGGTCCTGGGCGCAGCCGATGATCAGCTCGGCGGTGCGCCGTCGGCGGAGATCGCTTGCACTCTCAGACATGAGTGCAACTATTGCACGTTTCCTGCAAAGTGCAAAACGGCCGTGGGTGATCCGAACCTGGCCGCCCGTCGCCCCCTGACGCGGCTCTCGCGGCGTGCTAGGAAGAGCGGTAGCACCCCGTACGTGGTCGAGCAGCGAGCCACGGACCTCTGGGAGAACCGGAGCCCGCCCATGCTCGTCGCGTCTCGCCTCGTCACCGGACCGCGGTCGCGCCCGTGAGGTTCCGTACGGTCTCGCGCACCCAGCCGGGCTGGACCCGCCGCCGGGCCGGACGCGGGTTCACGTACCTCGACCAGCACGGCGCCCTGCTGGCCGCCGAGGACCGCGCCCGCTGCGTCGCCCTCGTGATCCCGCCCGCCTGGGAGGAGGTCTGGATCTGCCGGTGGCCCAACGGTCACCTCCAGGCGACCGGACGTGATGCGGCCGGGCGGACGCAGTACCTCTACCACCCGGCGTGGCGGGAGAAGATGGAGCAGGAGAAGCACGAGCGCGTCCTCGAGGTCGCGCACCGCCTCCCCGCCGGCCGCGAGCGCGCCGACCAGGACCTCCAGGCGGACGCGCCGCCGCGCGACCGGGCGCTCGCGGCGGCCTTCCGGCTGCTCGACCGCGGCCTGTTCCGGGTCGGCAACGACCGCTACGCCGCGCAGGGAGGCGGGTACGGCCTCGCGACGCTGCGCAAGGAGCACGTACGGCTCCGCCGCGACGGCGCGACGATGGAGTTCGCGTACGTCGGGAAGTCGGGCATCGCGCAGCACTCCGTGATCACCGACGCCCCGGCGTACGAGGTGGTCGCGCCGATGCGCCGCCGGCGGGAGGGCGAGACCCTGCTCGCGTTCCGGGAGCGTCGCACCTGGACCGAGCTGGCGAGCATCGACGTGAACGCCTATCTCCAGGAGCGCGTGTGCGCCGACATGACGGCGAAGGACTTCCGGACGTGGCACGCGACCGTGATCGCCGCCGTGTCGCTCGCTGGTGCGGATGCCGGCGCCGCGTCGGCGACCGCGCGGCGGCGGGCGGTGGCGGCGACGATGCGCGAGGTCGCCGACCTGCTCGGCAACACCCCGACCGTCGCCCGTGCGTCGTACGTGAACCCGCGGGTGGTCGAGCTGTTCGAGGAGGGGACGACGATCCGGCCGGCGCTCACCCGGCTCGGCCCGGCTCCCGACGTCGAGCAGCACCGCCCCGCGATCGAGCGGGCGGTGCTGCGTCTGCTGGAGGACGGGTGATCGTTCCTGTCCGGACACGAGAAGGAGACGGTGGCATGGTGGACGACATGATGAGCGTCGGTGATGGCGGCAAGACCGAGCCGGAGGGGGACGACCCGGTGACCGACCCGGACACCGACCCCCGCACGAGCCCGCAGACCCCGCAGCCCGGGGAGCCGTACCCCGAGGACCAGCCCGAGGAAGAGGACTGAGCATGCCGAGTGCAGCGAAGCTGGCGTACCGACCCGTTGGCATCGTCTCCGGGATCGCGGGCGGGATGGCCGCCGCGGCGATCTTCAAGAAGGTGTGGGCGAAGGTCGACGACTCCGACGAGAAGCCCGATCCGCTCTCGTCCGCGTACGGGTGGCGCGAGATCCTGCTCGCCGCCGCGATCCAGGGGCTGATCTACGGGGTCGTGAAGGCGTCGATCGACCGGGCGGGCGCTCAAGGCTTCCACCGGTTCACGGGGGAGTGGCCGGGCGACTGACCACGCCGTACGGCCGGCTGCGCGCGGCTCACACCGCCAGCGGCGGCCGTACGTGGCTGAAGATCAGGCTCGTGTGCGTCCCGGCGACCTCGCGGCGGCGGCTGATCGACCCGACGACGAAGTCGCGCAGCGCGTCGCCGTCGGGTGCAGCCACGTGGATCTGGAAGTCCTCGGTGCCGGCGAGGAAGTAGACGTTGATGACTCCGGGCAGGGTCGTCAGGTAGTGCTGGAACTCCTCGATCTGGTTGCGGGCGCTCGGCTGCAGCCGGATCGAGATCATCGCCTGCAGCGGTCGCCCGAGGGCGGCGAGGTCCAGCTCCGCGTGGAAGCCGCGGATCACTCCGGCGTCGATCAGGCGCCGGGTGCGCGTCAGGCAGGTCGAGGGCGCGATCCCGAGCCGTCGGGCGAGAACGTTGTTGGCGATCCGGCCGTCGGCCGCGACCTCGGAGAGCAGGCGGTGGTCGACGTCGTCGAGCTCGATCTCGGACATGGCGAACTCCGTTCGGTGGTACGGCGCCGGGTGCCGGTCCGGACCGAATCTAGTTCGTCCAGGATGCCATCACATCGTTTCAGATTCACGAATGTCCCATGTGGTCGAAGATTCCCCCGACGATGGGGGGAGCTTCAGCCAGGCGTTCAGGAGGGACCGCGATGAAGATCGGCGTGCCGAAGGAAGTCAAGAACCACGAGTACCGGGTGGCGATCACCCCGGCCGGCGTGCACGAGCTCGTCGCCGGCGGCCACGAGGTCGCCGTGCAGGCCGGCGCAGGCCTCGGTTCGTCGATCACCGACGAGGACTACCTCGCCGCGGGCGCGAAGATCCTCGAGGACGCCGACGCCACGTGGGCCTTCGGCGACCTGATCCTCAAGGTCAAGGAGCCGGTGGCCGAGGAGTACCACCGCATGCGTGCCGGCCAGACGCTCTTCACCTACCTCCACCTCGCCGCCGACAAGCCCCTCACCGAGGAGCTGATGCGCCGCAACGTCACCTCGATCGCGTACGAGACGGTGCAGACCGGCAACGGCGCGCTGCCGCTGCTCGCCCCGATGTCCGAGGTCGCCGGCCGCCTCGCACCGCAGGCCGGCGCCGCGCACCTGACCCGCTCCGGCGGCGGCCGCGGCGTGCTGCTCGGCGGCGTCTCCGGCGTCCGTTCGGCGAAGGTCGCGATCATCGGTGCCGGCGTCTCCGGCATGAACGCCGCCGCGATGGCCGTCGGCATGCAGGCCGACGTCGTCCTGCTGGACCGCGACGTCGACAAGCTCCGTGCCGCCGACGCGCTCTACCAGGGCCGGCTCGAGACCGTGACGTCGAACGCGCTCGAGGTCGAGCGCGCCGTGCTCGACGCGGACCTCGTGATCGGCGCGGTGCTGACCGCGGGCGCGAAGGCCCCGACGCTCGTCTCGAACGAGCTCGTCTCGCGGATGAAGCCGGGCTCGGTGCTCGTCGACATCTCGATCGACCAGGGCGGATGCTTCGAGGACTCGCGCGCGACCACGCACGACGACCCGACGTTCCGCGTCCACGACTCGGTCTTCTACTGCGTCGCGAACATGCCGGGCGCGGTCCCGCACACCTCCACCTACGCGCTCACGAACGTGACCCTGCCGTACGCGGTCGCGCTGGCCGACAAGGGCTGGCGTCAGGCGTGCGTCGACGACGACGCGCTCGCGCTCGGCCTGTCCACCCACGGCGGTGCGCTGACGAACGCGTCGGTCGGTGCCGCGCTCGAGCTCGACGCGATCAGCATCGCCGAGGCGCTCGCCTGATCCATCCCTGACCCCGGACGGCGGGGCGGTGACCAGGGAACCAGCCGCTCCGCCGTCCGTCGGAACGCGACAACGGCGTCGTGCGCGACAACGTCGAAGATCCGGGCCACATGCTGACCCGGATCTTCGACGTTGATGCGTCTGCGCGACGGCTGCCCCGGATCAGGCCGGCGCGACCATCCCGAACAGGTCCTTCGGGTCGTCCGGCTCGGCGATCAGGTCGAGCTTCGCCTCGTACGAGGTCCCGCGGACCGCGTCGCGGACGAAGCGCAGCGCGGTGAAGTCCTCGATCGCGAAGCCGACCGAGTCGAACACCGTGATCTCCTCGGCCGAGCGGCGTCCGGCCAGCTCGCCCGCGACCACGCGCCAGAGCTCGGTGACGGCGAAGTCACCGGGCATCTGCTGGATCTCGCCCTCGACCCGGGTCTGCTCCGGGTACTCGACGAAGACCGACGCGCGGTCCAGGGTCGCCGCGTCGAGCTCGGTCTTGCCGGGGCAGTCGCCGCCGATGGCGTTGATGTGCACGCCGGCGACCACGTCGACGTCGTGCAGGACGGTGGCGTTGCGCTTGTCCGCCGTGCAGGTCGTGATCACGTCGGCGCCGGCCACGGCCTCGGCCGCGCTGGAGGCGACGACGATGTCGAAGCCGAGCGGCTCGAGGTTGCGGACGAGCTTCGCGGTCGCCGCAGGGTCGGTGTCGTAGACCCGCAGGCTCGCGATGCCCAGCACGGCGCGGAACCCGAGCGCCTGGAACTCCGACTGCGAGCCCGTGCCGATCATCGCCATCGTGGTCGCGTCCGGGCGGGCGAGGTGCCGAGCCGCCATCGCGGAGGTCGCGGCCGTCCGCAGCGCGGTGAGCAGCGTCATCTCCGACACGAACGTCGGGTAGCCGTGCGCCACCTCGGCGAGCACGCCGAACGCGGTGACGGTCTGGTGGCCGGTGAGCGGGTTGTTGGGGTGGCCGTTGACGTACTTGAAGCCGTACTCGACGCCGTCGCTGGTCGGCATCAGCTCCATGACGCCGTCGTGGCTGTGGACGGCGTGACGAGGGGACTTGTCGAACTGCGGCCACCGGGCGAAGTCGCGCTCCAGCGCCTCCGCCATCGCACCGATGATCCGCTCGGCGCCCTGCTCGGCGATCCAGCGGCTCATGCTCGCCACGTCCACGAACCCCACGCTGCTCGAGCGCGGATCCGCCACCGCACCCCCGGAGCGCGGAACCGTCGTGGGGCGCGGCGCCCCCGTCATCAGCTTCATCGACGACCTCCTCGTCTGTCTCGTCACGACCGACGGTATGCCGCACCTCGTTGCGCGACGACCATGATCCGTTGCGCAGATGGGGGGACGATCAGCGGTTTGTTGCGCAGCGGCTCGGGGATCGGAGCGTCAGGAGGCGGAGAGCAGGCGACCGCGGATCGCGACCCAGCCGTGTCGGATGTGCGACCGCATCACGGACTCCGCCCAGTCGGCGTCACCGCTGCGCAGCGCCTCGAGGATCTCGCGGTGCTGGCCGAGGCTGCGGGTGAGCTCGGTGGGGGTGTAGTGCGCGAACGTGCTGTGCACGATCGGCACCTGCACGAGGGACGAGAGGAGCCCGCCGAGCCTGCGGCTCCCCGACGCGGTCACGACGGCCGCGTGGAACTCGTTGTTGAGCGAGGTCACCGTGTCGATGTCGCGGACCGTGGCCGCGAGCTCGATCCGTGACGCCAACCCCTCGAGCACCTCGAGATCCAGCAACGGCGACGTCGCGGCGAGCCGCGCGCCGACCGGCTCGAGCAGCCCGCGGAGCTCGAAGATCTCCTCCAGGTCGTCGAGGCTCCAGTCCTGGACCTGGACGCCGCGGTGCGGCTCGTGGCGGACCAGGCCGTCGGCCGCGAGCCGCCGCAGAGCCTCCCGCACCGGCGTACGGCTGACACCGAGCTCGCCGGCGAGGTCCTCCTCGCGCAGCCACTCGCCTCCCCGGCGCCGGCCATCGAGGATCTGCGAGCGGATCGCCTCGTACGCGCGTGCGGCGTTCGCACCGCTCTCCGCCTGCCCCGTGGTCATGGTCGGCCACGCTACCAGGGCTCCGGGTGGCGAGCGGATGAACGATTGGATACAACCTGAGACGGGCATTGACGAAGATCACACTCGAGTCCTACGGTTCTCAGCATCGACTGCGGCAGCCAGCAGTCAGTGCTCCTTCAAGTTGTATACGAATGAGGTCTTCGTGACGGTTCCCGCCGCCCCCTTGTCCGACATCCGCGTGATCGAGATGGGCCAGCTGCTCGCCGGCCCGTTCTGCGGCCAGCTGCTCGGGGACTTCGGCGCCGACGTCGTCAAGGTCGAGGACCCCGGTGCCGGGGACCCGATGCGCCAGTGGGGTCGCGAGAAGCCCCACGGCCAGTCGCTGTGGTGGCCGGTGGTCGCCCGCAACAAGCGGTCGGTCACGGCGAACCTGCGCGACGAACGTGGACAGGACATCGTGCGCGAGCTCGTGGCCCACTCCGACGTCCTCGTCGAGAACTTCCGTCCCGGCACGCTCGAGCGGTGGGGACTCGCGCCCGAGGACCTCTGGCAGATCAACCCTCGGCTCGTCATCACTCGCGTGACCGGCTTCGGGCAGTCCGGCCCGTACGCCCGTCGCGCCGGCTACGGTTCGATCGGCGAGGCGATGGGTGGGATCCGCTACGTCACCGGCGACCCGGACAAGCCGCCGGCGCGGGCGGGCGTCTCCCTCGGCGACTCGCTGGCCGCGACCTTCGCGTGCGTCGGGACGCTCGTCGCGCTGCACGCACGGACGAGCTCGGGCCGCGGTCAGGTCGTGGACGCCGCGATCTACGAGTCCGTGCTGGCGCTGATGGAGTCGATGGTCCCCGAGTGGCAGATCGCCGGCTACCAGCGCGAGCGCACCGGGACCGTGCTGCCGAACGTCTCGCCCAGCAACGTCTACCCGACCCGCGACGGCGAGTCGATCCTGATCGCCGCGAACCAGGACACCGTCTTCCGCCGGCTGGCGGCCGTGATGGAGCAGCCCGGGCTGGCAGAGGACGCGCGGTACGCGACCCACGGAGCCCGGGGCGCCGCGATGGACGAGCTCGACGAGGTGATCGCGCGCTGGACCGCCGGGATCGACGCGGACGACCTGCTCGGCCGGCTCGAGCAGGGCGGGGTGCCCGCAGGGCGGATCTACCGCGCGCGCGACATGCTCGCCGATCCCCACTTCGCCGCGCGGGACGCGATCGTGCGGCTCACCCACCCGCAGTTCGGCGAGTTCCCGGTGCAGAACGTCGCGCCGAAGCTCTCGGAGACGCCGGGCGCGGTCCGCCATCTCGGACCCGAGCTCGGCGAGCACAACGACGACGTCTACCGAGACCTGCTCGGCATGGACGACGACCAGCTCACCACGCTGCGCGACGCCGGCGTGATCTAAGGAGGAGGACGCATGACCTATCGGCTCGGCGTGGACGTCGGAGGCACGTTCACCGACATCCTGCTCGTCGACGAGAGCTCGGGGACGACCTACCGCGCGAAGACACCGTCCACCCCCGACGACCAGTCCGTCGGAGTGCTGCGCGGGATCGCGCAGGCTTGCGACGCGGCCGGGATCGGCCTCTCCGACGTCGGGGACGTGACCCACGGGACGACCGTCGCGACCAACGCGATCCTCGAGGGCAAGGGCGCACGGGTCGGCCTGGTCACCACACGCGGCTTCCGGCAGGTCCTCCAGATCGCCCGCTCGTTCGTCCCCGGCGGTCTGGCGGGCTGGATCATCTGGCCGAAGCCCGAACCGCTCGCCGCCCTCGAGGACACCGTCGAGGTCACGGGGCGGATCGGGGCGGACGGCTCGGTCGTCGAGGAGCTCGACGAGGCCGACGTCCGCACCTCGTTGGAGAAGCTGCGCGGCCAGGACATCGAGGCGCTCAGCATCAGCCTGATCAACTCCTACGCCAACCCGGACCACGAGCGGCGGGTCGCGAAGATCGCCGCCGAGGTGCTCCCCGACCTCCCGGTCTCGGTCTCGTCGGCGGTCCTTCCCGAGCTGCGCGAGTACGAGCGCACGGTCACGACGGTCGCGAACGCGTACGTCCAGCCGCGGGTCGCGCGCTACACCGCCAACCTGGGTGAGCAGCTCGCCGACGCCGGCGTCTCCGGCTCGCTGTCGATCCTGCGCAGCGACGGCGGCCTGACCTCGGCCGGTGCCGCCGCCGACAACCCTGTCTCGCTCCTGCTGTCCGGCCCGGCCGGCGGCGTCACCGGCGCGGCGTGGGTCGCCGAGCAGGCCGGGTTCACCGACTTCCTCAGCTTCGACATGGGCGGCACCTCCACGGACGTCGCGCTCGTGCAGGACGGCAAGCCCCGGATCGGGCGCGAGACGACGGTCGGTGACCTCAACGTCCGTGCGACCTCGGTCGACGTCCGTACGGTCGGGGCGGGCGGCGGCTCGATCGCGCACGTCCCCGAGCTCACCCAGGCGCTGCGCGTCGGACCGCAGTCCGCGGGCGCCGTGCCGGGCCCCGCTGCGTACGGCAACGGCGGGGCCGAACCGACCGTCACCGACGCGAACGTCGTGCTCGGCTATCTCCCGACGTCGCTCGCGGGCGGTGAGGTCACGCTCGACCGCGAGGCGGCGCTCGCGGCCGTACGCACCATCGCGGACGCGACCGACCTGGACAGCCCGGAGGCGGCGGCCGCCGGGATCTACGACATCGTGAACGAGAACATGCTCGGCGCGCTGCGTCTGGTCTCGGTCCAGCAGGGGTTCGATCCGCGCGACTTCGCGCTCGTCGCCTTCGGTGGGGCGGGCCCGCTGCACGCGAACGCCCTCGGCAGGCTCACGGGCGCGTGGCCGGTGATCGTGCCGCCGTCGCCGGGCGTGCTCTGCGCCTACGGCGATGCCACGACGTGCATGCGCGACGAGGCCGTCCGCACCCTGATGCGGCCGTTCTCGGCCCTGGCCGACGGCGACCTGCGCGCCGAGCTGCACGAGCTCGCCGACGAGGCGCGGGCCTCGCTGCTCCGCGAGGGTCTCGGTGCCGACGAGATCACCGTCGGCTACGCGGCCGACCTGCGCTACCACGGCCAGGGGTTCGAGATCCCGGTCCCGGTCGACATCGAGGCGTTCGACGGCGAGGGCGGCGGTCTCGCGTCGCTGCGCGCGGCCTTCGACGCCGAGCACGAGCGCCTCTTCTCGTTCCTGCTGGAGAACGAGCACGAGATCGTCACGGTCCGCGCGACCGCGACGGGGCCGCGCCCCGCTGTCGGCGCGGCCGTGCTGGAGTCCGCGGGTGCCGACCCGTCCCCCGCTCGGGTCGGCACCCAGCGGGTCTGGGTGGACGGGGGCTTCGCCGACGCCGACGTCTACCGCCGTGACGCGCTGCTCGCCGGCAACGTCGTGACCGGACCGGCGATCGTCACCGAGATGGACTCCACCACGCTCGTCCTGCCCGACCACGCCGCGACGGTCGATCCCAGCGGCAGTCTCCTCATCCGCCCCGTCGACCAGGCCGCTGAGAACGGCACGGAGGGCTGAAACCATGGCTGAGATCATCCAGAGCAACCAGGCGCCGTTCGAGAAGCACGACGTCGACGTCGTCACCCTCGACCTCGTCGAGAACGCCTTGCGCAACGCGCGCTACGAGATGGACGAGGTGCTGTTCCGGACCGCGCTGTCGCCGGGGATCCGAGAGCAGCACGACGAGTTCCCGCTGATCGGCGACCCCGACGGCAAGATGGTCGTGGGCCAGTTCGGCCTCTCGATCCCGGACTTCCTGGAGAACTTCAGCGGGACGATCGAGGAGGGCGACATCCTCCTCACCTCCGACCCGTACTCCTGCGGCGCCGCGATCAGCCACGCGAACGACTGGCTGGTCGTGATGCCGGTCTTCTTCGAGGGACGGATCGTCGGGTGGGCCTCGATGTTCGGGCACATGTCCGACGTCGGCGGCAAGACCCCGGCGTCGATGCCGACGGACGCCCGCACGATCTACGAGGAGGGCGTGGTCATCCCGCCCTTCAAGCTCTACAAGGCGGGCACGCTCGACGAGGACGCGCTGCGGATCATCCTCAACCAGGTCCGCAAGCCCGACTGGAACCGCGCGGACCTCAACGGGCTCGTCGCGGCGTGCAGCACGGCGGCGCGACGGGTGCAGGAGCTGTGCGCGCGGTTCGGCCCGGACACCTACGTCTCGGCGCTCGACGCGCTGCTGGACCGCAACTACCGGGCGATGAAGGTGCTGCTCCAGGCAGTCTTCGCCGACGGCGAGACGCTGTCGTTCACGGACTACATCTGCGACGACGGCGTCGGCTACGGGCCGTACGAGCTGAAGCTGAGCCTGACGCGGCACGGCGACAAGGTCCACCTGGACTTCACCGGGAGCAGCCCGCAGGCCCAGGGCCCGATCAACTACTTCATCAACGAGAACCTCGTCCGGATGTTCTTCGGGATCTACATGATCACCGTGGCGGACCCGCAGATCCTGTGGAACGACGGGTTCTACCCGCTGGTCGAGGTGACGATCCCGGAAGAGTCCTTCTGGAAGCCGACCTACCCTGCTGCGCTGAACGCGCGCAACCACGGGATCGGCCGCGTCTTCGACCTGTTCGGCGGCCTCCTCGGGCAGACCAACCCGGACCTGCTGAACGCCGCCGGCTTCTCCTCCTCGCCCCACTTCATGTACTCGGGCCGCTACAGCGAGGGCGAGCGCAAGGGCGAGTGGTTCCAGCTGTACTCGATCGGCTTCGGCGGCATCCCCGGCCGCCCGGTCGGCGACGGGCCGGACGGACACTCCCTGTGGCCGTCGTTCGTCAACATCCCCTGCGAGTACCTCGAGTCCTACTACCCGCTGCGGATCGAGGCGTGGGAGACGGTCTCCGACACCGGCGGCGCGGGTCTGCACCGCGGCGGCAACGCGGTCGACGTCGCGTACCGGTTCCTCGAGCCGGGCACCATCGCGATCCACGACGACCGGTGGCTCACCTACCCGTGGGGAGTGAACGGCGGGACGCCCGGCGCTCGCGGCCGCAAGTGGATCGAGCGGGCCGACGGGTCGCGCGAGATCCTCCCGAGCAAGGTGCACGACGTGGCGGTGGGGCGCGACGACGTCCTGCACTTCGTCACCTGGGGCGGCGGCGGGTGGGGCGACCCGCTCGCACGCGATCCCGAGCTGGTGGGGCTCGAGGTCCGGCGCGGGCTGGTCACGGCCGACGGCGCCCGCCGGTACGGCGTGGTCTGCGACGAGTCCGGCTCGGTGGACGCCGACGCGACGCAGTCGCTGCGCGCCGAGCTGGCCGCGGCTCGCCCCGACGTGCTCCCGACGTTCGACGCAGGCCCGCCGCTCGAGACGATCCTCGAGCGCTGCGAGGAGGAGACCGGACTGCCGGCGCCGAAGCCGCCGGTGCCGCTGTGACCGACGGCGTGCTCGATCCCGGGCTGTTCCCCCCGGGGCTCGGGGTCGAGACGCTCGCCGCCGGGCGCCGTCCGGCGGTCATCATGGTCGACCTGATGCAGGCGTACTTCGAGCCCGGCTGCGCGTTCGACCTCGGCTCGACCGCGGTGCTCGGACCGGCGGCGTCCGTCCTCGCGGCGGCGCGTGCCGGTGGGCACCCGGTCGTCCACACCCGGGTCGAGTTCGACCGTGCGACGGCCGACGCGAGCGTCTTCGTACGCAAGGTGCCGTCGCTGCGCGACCTCGCTCCGGGGGCGCGGCTGGGTCGTCTGCGCGACGAGGTGGCTCCGACGGGCGACGAGCCGGTGGTGGTCAAGCAGGCCGCCAGCGCGTTCTTCGGCACCTCCCTGGCCGAGGACCTCCACGAGCGTGGCGTCGACACGGTCGTGATCACGGGCGTGTCCACCAGCGGCTGCGTCCGGGCGACCGCAGTGGACGCGCTCCAGCACGATCTGGTGCCGGTCGTGGTCTCCGACGCCGTCGCCGATCGTGCGCCGGGTCCGCACCACGCCACGTTGTACGACCTGCGGTCGAAGTACGGGAGCGTCGTCGACGCCGCCGGGGCCGTTCGCTACCTGGAGAGGACAGCATGAACCAGCAGGTGGAGATCTGCGAGGTGTCGCCGCGCGACGGCCTCCAGAACGAGTCCGTGGTCCTGAGCACCGAGGTCAAGCTCGAGCTGATCCGCCGGGCGATCGTGGCGGGTGCCCGCCGGATCGAGGCAGTCAGCTTCGTCAACCCGAAGCGCGTCCCTCAGATGGCCGACGCCGAGGACGTGATGGCGGGCGTGGACCGGTCCCTCGGCGTCTCGTACATCGGCCTCGTGATGAACGAGCGGGGACTGGACCGTGCGCTTGCGGCCGGCGTCGACGAGATCAACGCCGTCGTCGTCGCCACCGACACGTTCTGCGGCCGCAACCAGGGCATGACGACCGCCGAGGCGTGCGACGTCGCGGCCACGCTGGTGGACCGCGCCCGCGAGGCCGGGATCGGGACCAGCATCACGATCGCCGCCGCGTTCGGCTGCCCGTTCGAGGGAGACGTGAGCGCGGAGCGCCTCGACGACGTGATCGCGCGGGTCGTGGACGCCGGTGCGGACGAGATCGCGCTCGCGGACACGATCGGCGTCGGCGTTCCCGCCCAGGTCACCGAGCGGCTCGGGCTGCTCGCGCGACGGGCAGGGGAGGGTGTCGCGCGACGCCTGCACCTGCACGACACCCGCAACACCGGGGTCGCGAACGCCGTCGCCGGTGTCGCGGCCGGGGTGGACGTGCTCGACGCGAGCATCGGGGGCGTGGGCGGATGCCCGTTCGCACCGAACGCCACCGGCAACGTCGCGACCGAGGATCTCGTCTACACGTTCGATCGCAGCGGCATCACGACGGGTCTCGACCAGGCCGGCCTGATCGAGTCGGCCGGTTGGCTCGAGGAGCAGATCGGTCGTCGCTTGCCGAGCTCGTTGCTGCGCGCGGGACCGTTCCCGGGCTGAGGCCACCTGACTTGTGTTCTGGCGCTACAAGCGCCAGAATGGCGCCATGCCGAGCGTGCAGATCAAGGACGTCCCGGTCGAGACCCACGCGGTGCTGCGCCGCCGCGCCGCGATCGCGCACCAGTCGCTGCAGGAGTACCTCCTCGCTCGCTTGATCGAAGAGGCGAGTCGCCCGACCCTCGACGAGGTCCTCGACCGGGCCGGTGGACGCTCGGGCGGTCGGCTGCCCTTCGACATCGCGGTCTCCGACCTCCACGACGACCGTGCTGGTCGTTGACGCCAGCGTGCTCGCCCCCGCGCTCGCGGATGACGGCCCGCACGGGGACGTCGCGCGCTCGCGGCTGCGAGGACAGCAGCTGAGCGCACCGGGGCTGATCGACCTCGCGGTCGTGAAGGTGGTCCGTCGTCGATGGCGGGCCGGGGACATCGATGCGCGGAGGGCGGGTCTCGCGCTCGACGACCTGGCCGCGATGCCGATCGAGCGTGCGCACCACGTTTCGTTGCTGGCCCGGGCGTGGGAGCTCCGCGACAACCTGACCCCGTACGACGCCGCGTACGTCGCACTTGCGGAGGTGCTGGAAGTGCCCCTGCTGACGGCGGACGCACGGCTGGCGCGATCCCCCGGTCTGCGGTGCGGTGTCGAGGTGGTGAGCGCCGGGTCCTGACGCGGACCCGCTCACAGCCGTGACAGCGCCGACTCCGCCGCGTGCAGTCCGCACAGCCCGTGCACCCCGCCGCCCGGCGGTGTGGCCGACGAGCAGAGGTACACGCCGTCGACCCCGAGCGTGTACGGGTCGAGTGCCCAGCGGGGTCGCATCACGACCTGGAGCGGGGTGTTCGCGCCGGCGCTGATGTCGCCGCCGACGTAGTTCGGGTTGTACGCCGCCAGGTCGGCGGGGCCGCGCCGCGCCGCGGCGACGACCCGCTCGCGGAAGCCGGGGGCGAACCGCTCGATCTGCGCGAGGATCGCCTCGGTCGCGTCACCGGTGAAGCCGTGAGGCACGTGAGCGTACGCCCACAGCGGGTTGAGTCCGTCTCCCGAGCGCGAGGTGTCCGCGAGGTACTGCTGGCCGACCAGCACGTACGGGCGCTGCGGCATCCGTCCGCGCACGACCTCGGTCTCGGCGGCCGCGATCTCGGCGGCGGTCCCGCCGAGGTGGACCGTTCCCGCGCGACGGACGTCCGCGTTGGTCCACGGCACGTCGCCGTCGATCGCGAGGTCGAGCTTGAACGCCGCCGGCCCGTACCGGAACCGCGTCAGCGCCCGCCGTACGCGCGGTGGCATCCGCTCGCCGACGATCCGTACGGCCGCGTCCGGCGCGGTGTCGAGCAGCACGACGTCGGGTGTACGGCCGGTCGCGTCGCGGAGCTCATCCAGGGCGGTGACGCGCACGCCGGTGGTGACGGTGCCGCCGAGGTCGGCGAGCAGCGCGACCAGCGCGTCCGAGATCGCGCGCGTGCCGCCGACCGCGACCGGCCACCCGGCTCGATGGCCCGCAGCCGAGAGCAACAAGCCGACGGAGGACGACATCGGTCGGTCGAGCCGGCCGAACAGGTGCGCTGCCACCCCGGCGAACAGCCCCCGTGCAGGCTCGTCGGCGAACGCGCGCACGAGCCACGTCACCGGCAGGGCCGCGCGCAGCCCGAAGCGGGTCAGCGCGACCGGGTGCCGCGGCACGTGCAGGATCGGGCGCAGCACGTCGGCCGCGAGCGTGTCGAAGTCCGTCGCGACCCGCCCCACGATCCGCCGCCAGGCAGCGCCGTCGGGCCCGAGCGAGTCGAGCGTGACGTCGAGGGTGCGCGACAGCAGACCGGCGCGACCGTCGTCGAGGGGATGCGCGAGGTCGATCTCGGGCCACGCCCAGGCCAGCCCGTACCGGTCCAGACCCAGTGGCGCCAACGCCTCGGACAGCACGCCGAACGGGTGGAACGCGGCGCAGTCGTCGTGCAGCAGCCCCGGCGCGGTGAGCTCGGACGTACGGGTGCCGCCGCCGGGCCGGTCGGCGGCCTCGAGCACCGTCACGTCGAGACCGGCCTGCGCGAGCCGGATCGCGCCGACGAGCCCGTTGGGTCCGCTCCCCACGACCACCGCGCTCGTCACCGGACCCCCTCCGTACGCCGTTTCTCGACCGTACTGCGTCGTCCGGAGCGGATGCCGCCGGAGCGTGTTTGCTGCGACCCACCCCGTACGGCAGGGTGATGTCGGTGAGCGACGACGACCGCGGCGTGTGGATGCCGCCCGAGGACGACCCGCGTGAGACCGGCGAGCAGCCGGTCGGCGAGAAGGACACGATCCGGAGCTATCTCCGGCACTACCGGACGACGCTCGAGATGAAGTGCGAAGGGCTGGACGCCGAGCAGCTCGCACGCCGCTCCGTCCCACCGTCGACCCTGTCCCTGCTGGGCCTCGTGCGGCACATGGCCGAGGTGGAGCGGCACTGGTTCCGGCGGGTGCTCCAGGGGCAGTCGGCGCCGCCGATGTTCTGGACCGACGACGACCCCGACGGCGACTTCGACAACGCCGTCGCCGACGACGCGGTGGTCGCCGACGCGTGGGAGCGTCTACGCGAGGAGATCGCGGTCGCCGACGCCTACCTCGACGGCGACATCGACCTCGGCGCCGAGGTCACCCACCACGGCAGACCGGTGCCGGTGCGCGACATCCTCGTCCACATGGTGGAGGAGTACGCCCGCCACGCCGGGCACGCCGACCTGCTGCGGGAGTGCATCGACGGTCGTACGGGGCAGTGACGCTCAGCCGTTCGCGAGCCAGTTCATGAGCTCGTCGGCGCGGTACTCCAAGGTCAGGTGTCCGCCCTCCATCACCCGGCCCTCGGCCTTCGGCACGTGCTCGAGCAGCCACGTCCCGTGCTGCGTCCCGACCAGCGTGTCCTCGGTGCCGTACCAGACCTGCGTCGGTGCCTCGACGTCGTCGGGGGCGAACCCCCAGGGGCGGGTGAAGGCGAGGTCGTCGTCGACGAGCCCCCAGATCCCGCACCGGAACGCCTCCTGCACGGCCTGGCTCAGCATCGCGCGGTGGCCGATGTCCGCCGCGGTCGCCCGGTCGTCCGGTGACAGCTCGTAGTTCTTGCCGAGGCCCTCGCCGGCCGCCATCGCGCGGACGATCTCGCGGCACCGCGGCTCCATCCGCTCGTGCAGGATCGACTCACCCTCGGCCGCCCAGGTGTACTCGTCGACGTTGCCCTGGGTCATGCCGCCGAGCCAGTCCAGGTCCTTCGCGTCCCACGGGCCGACGCCCACGACGCTGGCGCAGCGGCTGACGCGGTCGGGAAGCAGAGCGGCGGCGGCGAGCGCGTGCGGACCCCCGCCCGAACGGCCCGCGACGGCGAACTCGTCGAGCCGCAGCGTGGCCGCGATCGCGGCGATGTCGTGCGCAGCGGCGGCGATGTCGCGGCCGCGGTCGCGGGTGCTCTGCCCGTAGCCCGGCCGGTCGTAGGTGATCACCCGCGCCCCGGCCTCGGTGTAGACGCTGCTGTCGTGCCGCGTGTAGCGGCTGCCGGGGGTCCCGTGCAGCCAGAAGACCGGGTAGCCGGTCGGGACACCCCACTCGCACACGGCGAGGTGTCTGGCTCCGGAGGCGGGGATCACCCGGGTCGGCCGGCCCATGGGCACCACGCTAGTCCTGCACGTGGTCCGCGTCACGAGAACCTCTCGTACGCTCGGTCCATGAGCCTTCGCCTCAGCGCCCTGATCCTGCCGATCCACCGCTGGCCCGACGGCGGTCGGGAGCGGTGGACCCGTGCGGAGGAGCTCGGGTTCCACGCCGCGTACACCTACGACCACCTCTCGTGGCGCAACTTCCGCGACGGGCCGTGGTTCGGCGCGGTGCCGACGCTCACGGCTGCAGCCGCCGTCACCGACCGGATCCGGCTCGGCACGATGGTCACGTCACCGAACTTCCGCCACCCCGTCACGTTCGCCAAGGACCTGATGACGCTCGACGACGTCTCCGGCGGCCGTCTCACCCTCGGGATCGGTGCGGGCACCGCGACCGGGTTCGACGCGACCGTGCTGGGTCACGAAGCCTGGTCGTTGCGGGAGCGCACGGCGAGGTTCGCCGAGCTGGTCAGGATGCTCGACCGTCTCCTCACCGAGCCTGCCGTGACCGAGCGTGGCACGTTCTACGCCGCCGACGAGGCGCGCATGATCCCGGGGTGCGTGCAGCAGCCGCGGATCCCGTTCGCGGTCGCGGCGACCGGACCGAAGGGGATGCGGCTCGCCGCTCGGTACGGCCAGGCGTGGGTGACGACCGGGGACCAGACGCTGGCCGACGACGCCACGGAGGCGGACTCGGCTGCGGGCGTCGCCGGTCAGATCCGCCGCCTCGGCGACGCGTGCGCCGAGGCTCGGCGCGACGCAGGGGAGCTCGACCGCGTCCTGCTCACCGGGTTCACCCCGGCCGGCGTCGGACTCCTCGGCTCCGTGGACGCGTTCGTCGACGCCGCCGGCCGGTACGCCGACGCGGGTGTCACCGAGCTCGTGCTGCACTGGCCGGTGCCGGACTCCCAGTTCGCTGCCGACCAAGCGATGTTCGAGCGGATCGCGACCGAGGCGCCTGCGCAGCTGGCCTGAGCCCTGCGGCACGCCCGCGGCGCCGGCTCGCGCCACCGCGTCGGTGTCCCCGCAGGCCGTGCGCGCCCGTTCCCCTGCTGCAGAGCCACCCTGCACGTCGAAAACCCCGCACACCGTGCGCGTACGGTGTGCGGGGTTTTCAGAACCGTGTATCGCTTTGCGACGAGGATCGTCGCGGGGCGTCAGGCGATCGCGCTCGTGCCGACGCCCTTTCCGGCCGCCGCACGGGTCGCGCCGCCGGACGTGCGGGTGGCGGCGCCGCTCCAGACCAGACCGTCGTCGAGGTTCGCGCGGTTGGTGTGCCACGCGTCGACGACGTAGTTGTGCTTCATCGTCCACGGGTGCGCGTCCGCCGACCGCGGCATGAGGTGCGCCGCCCGGACGAAGTAGCCGGACTGCATGTCGATCATCGGCCGCTCGCTCGGCGGGCCCGTGTAGGTCGGGGTCACCGTGTCGGCGGCGGTCGTACGGAGCCGCTCGACGACTCGCGCGACGTACCGCGCGGTCATGTCGGCTCGCATCGTCCACGACAGGTTCACGTACCCGATGCAGTAGGAGAAGTTCGGGACGCCGCTGAGCATGAGACCGCGGAACGTCATGCGGCCGGCCGGGTCGACGGGTTCGCCGTCCACGCTCAGGTCGATCCCGCCGATCAGCTTCAAGGAGAGGCCGGTCGCGGTAACGACGACGTCGGCCTCGATCGTCTCCCCGTCGGTGAGCAGGATGCCCTCGGGCACGAACCGGTCGATGTGGCCGGTCACCACCGACGCGCGCCCGCTGCGGACAGCCTCGAACAGGTCGCCGCCCGGTGCGATGCACAGCCGCTGCTCCCACGGCCCGTACGGCGGGGTGAAGTGGTCGACGACGACCTGCTCCGAGCCGAGCCCGGCGACGGCGCCCTTGCGGAGCAGGCCCGCCATCTTCTCCGGGGCGCGCCGGCTGAACTGGTAGAGACCCCATTGCAGCACCGCGTTCTTCGCCCGGATCGTCGAGTGGGCGGCCTTGGCAGGCAGCACCTTCCGGAGAGCGTCGCCCACCGCATCGTGCTTCGGCTGGGCGAGGACCCACGTCGGCGTCCGCTGGAGCATCGTGACGTGGGCGGCGTCGTCGGCCATCGCCGGCACGACCGTGATGGCGGTCGCACCGCTGCCCACGACGACCACGCGCTTGCCGGTGTAGTCCAGATCGTCGGGCCAGAACTGCGGGTGCACGACCTGGCCCTCGAAGTCCTCCAGCCCGGCGAACTGGGGGTCGAACGGCTGCTCGTAGTCGTAGTAGCCGGCACAGGTCTCGAGGAACGACGCCGTGATCGTGGACTGCTCGCCCGTCCGGGAGTCCTCGATCCCGACGGTCCAGCGTGCGTCGGTCGACGACCAGGCGGCCGAGACCACCTTCGTCGAGAACCGGATCCTCTCGGTGATCCCGTACGCGTCCGCCGTCTCCCGGATGTAGTCGAGGATCTCCTGGCCGTCGACGATCGCGTCGTCTCCGCGCCACGGTCGGAACGGGAACGAGAGGGTGTAGAAGTCCGAGTCCGATCGCACCCCGGGGTAGCGGAACAGGTCCCACGTGCCGCCCATCTCGTCGCGCGCCTCGACGATCGTGTACGAGACGCCGGGGTTGCGCTCCTGGAGACGGTAGGCGGCGCCGATGCCGGACAGCCCGGCTCCGACGATGAGGACGTCGACGTGATCGGACATGCTCGGACTCTACGCGACGCCCCCGTTGGTCGAGGCCGAGCGGAGCGAGGATCGAGACCCCTGCTTTCCTGTCCCCATGACCGAGACCGTCTCCTCGCCGTCCGCCGACGTCCTTCGCTCGCTGCTGGCCGAGCGCTGGAGCTGTCGCGGATTCCTTCCCGATCCGCTGCCGCGCGAGACGATCGACGAGATCCTCGAGCTCGCCGGGCGCTCGCCGTCGTGGTGCAACACCCAGCCGTGGCAGGTCGTGGTGACCGAGGGAGAGGGGACCGACCGGTTCCGTGACGGGCTGACGTCGCACATCCTCGGCGGCGGTACGGGCGGTCCCGACTTCGCGTTCCCGTCCGGCTACTCCGGGGCGCACCGCGAGCGACGGCTCGAGTGCGCGCTCCAGCTGTACGACGCGGTCGGGATCGAGCGCGGTGACCGTGAGGCGTCGGGGCGCCAGACCTGGAAGAACTTCGAGCTGTTCGGCGCACCTCACGTGGCGATCGTGTCGACGCCGGGCGAGCTCGGGACGTACGGCGCGGTCGACTGCGGCGTCTGGGTCAGCACGTTCCTGCTGGCGGCGCAGAGCCTCGGCGTCGCCGCGATCCCGCAGGCGGCGCTGGCGGCGTACGCGCCGTTCGTCCGCGAGCACCTCGGCCTGGAGGACGACCGGCTGGTGGTCTGCGGGATCTCCTTCGGCCGACCCGATCCCGACCACGCCGCGAACGGCTTCCGTACGACCCGCGTCGGCGCCGCCGCCACCACGACCTGGCTCTCCTAGCCGCGAGTCACGCACGGCGCGCTCGCGAGTCATTCCGTGCGGCCCGCGCCGTCAACCTCAGGTTGACGAAGCCCAATCGTCAACCTAGAGTTGACACATGACCGATCTTCCTCCCTCCTTCCGCCTCGACGACCTCATCCGCGCCGTCCGGACCACCGCCGACGACCCGCTCGACCAGCTCCATCAGGCGACCGTCGCCGCCGGGGGTCTCGGTGAGGTCGCCGACGCACTCGTCGGCTATTTCGTCGATCAGGCTCGCCGATCGGGCGCGTCGTGGACCCGCATCGGCGCGAGCATGGGTGTGACGAAGCAGGCGGCGCAGAAGCGGTTCGTGCGCCGCGAGCAGGAGGTCGAGCCGTTGGATGCGTCGCAGGGGTTCGACCGGTTCACCGAGCCGGCGCGCGCGTCCCTGATGGCGGCGCACGCCGAGGCGCAGGCCGTACGGAGTGCCGAGGTGGAGCCCGTCCATCTGCTGCTCGGGCTGATCGCCGACGAGCGGACCAGTGCCGCACGCGCCCTCACGACGTTGGGCGTGACGGCGGCAGACCTCCGTACGACCCTGGCCCCGACCGCTGTCGCCGACGAGACCACCGGCGACACCGAAGCGCCGACCCTCGTGCCGTACGGAGCGGAGTCGGCCGCCGCCCTGCAGGAGGCGTTCGCACACGCCGTCCGGCTTGGCGACGACCTGGTCGGGACGGGACACGTGCTGCTCGCCGTGTGGGGGTCTCGATCGCTCGCTGCGCTCGCGCCTCGACCGGCGGAGGAGGGGGGTGCGCTCGCGCCTCGACCGGCGGAGGAGGGGGGTGCGCTCGCGCCTCGACCGGCGGAGGAGGGGGGTGCGCTCGCGCCTCGACCGGCGGAGGAGCGACTCTCGCTCGACGACATCGAGAGAGCGCTCGTCGAGGTCGGCGGGGCGGCCGACGGCCTGACCGTGGCCTGACGGGGTAGCGGCCGCCTGGCAGGTAAGGCTAGCCTTACCGGGTTCGCTGTTCGACCCGTCGGAAGGACCCCCGTGGCCCGCACCAACGTCGCCACCCACCGTACGAAGCCTCAGACCCCCGGTCTGATCACGCTCCACGTCCTGCGCTCGGAGCGGATCTCCCCGTCGTTCGTCCGCGTCACGCTCGGCGCCGGTGACATCGAGCAGTTCGTGCCGCTCGGTGCGGACCAATGGTTCCGTCTGGGGATCCCGGTGACCGACGAGGACTCGCTCACCCGTCTCCCGAACAAGCTCGACACGGTCGCGTACCTGAAGTACCTCACGATCTCGAAGGCCACCCGGCCGATCCTGCGCAACTACACCGTCCGCGCGTACCGGCCGGACGGTCCTGACGGCCCGGAGCTCGACGTCGACTTCGTCGTGCACGGGTCGGTCGACGACCCGGCGGCGGGCCCCGCCGCGACCTGGGCGCAGACCTGCGAGCAGGGCGACCCGGTCGCGCTGATCGACGAGGGCACGATGTTCGCGCTCCCCGACGGGCGACGCCGGGTCCTGCTCGTCGCCGACGAGACCGGCCTGCCCGCGACGGCCGGGATCCTCGCCTCGCTCCCGAGGGACGCGGTCGGACACGCGCTCATCGAGGTCCCGACGATCCAGGACGCACAGGCCGTCGATGCGCCCGACGACATCGAGGTGACCTGGCTGCCCCGCACCGATCCCCACGCGGTCCCGGGCCAGGCGGCGCTCGCGGCAGCCATGCAGCTCCCCGTATCCGACGAACCCACCCTCACCTGGGTGGTCGGCGAGCAGAAGCTTCCGAGCAGCCTGCGGCGCCACCTCGTCAAGGCCGGGACGGACAAGGCCGACGTGATCTTCTGCGGCTACTGGAAGGCCGGCTGACCGCGCCTCGCTAGGGTGGCGCCACCACCGGCACCCTCAGCCCCAGGAGCGACATGTCCGTCCTCGCCACCCTCCTCGCCTCCCTGTCCTCCGGCGCCGTCGAGGTCGTCGACCTCACCGCGCCGCTGTCGGAGGAGACGCCGATCCTCGAGCTGCCGCCGGAGTTCGGCCAGACGGCGCGGTTCCAGTCCGAGGAGATCAGCCGCTACGACGACCGCGGGCCGGCCTGGTACTGGAACAACTTCCGCACCGGAGAGCACACCGGCACCCACTTCGACGCCCCGAACCACTGGGTCACCGGCCAGGGCAAGGCCGCGATCGACGAGGTGACGCCGTCGGCGTTCGTCGCGCCCGCGATCGTGCTCGACGTGACCGCACAGGTGGCCGCCGACCCGAACTTCCTGATCGAGGTCGACCACCTCGAGGCCTTCGAGGCCGAGCACGGGCCCCTGCCGCAGAACGGCTGGCTGCTCTGCCGCACGGGGTGGTCCGCGCGCGTCACGCAGGCCGAGATGATCAACAACACCGAGACCGGCCCGACGAGCCCGGGCATGTCCGCGGAGTGTGCACGCTGGGTCGCCGAGGAGTCGCCCCTGCAGGGGATCGGCGTCGAGACGGTCGGTACGGATGCGGGCGCCGCCCACTCGTTCGACCCGGCGTTCCCGTGCCACTCGTTCCTGCTCGGCAACGACAAGTACGGGCTCGCGCAGCTGCAGAACCTCGACCAGCTCCCGCCGACCGGTGCCGTCGTGATCGCGCCGCCCCTGAAGATCGTCGGCGGCTCCGGCTCCCCGGTCCGGGTGATCGCGCTCGTGGAGCGCTGATGCACGTCGCCGAGGCGGTCGGGCGGGCGCTCGTCGACGCCGGCGTCACCCACGCGTACGGCGTGGTCGGGTCCGGCAACTTCCACCTCACGAACGCGATGGTCGACGCCGGCGCCCGGTTCGTCGCGACCCGGCACGAGGGCGGTGCGGCGACCGCGGCGGACGCGTACGCGCGGACCAGCGGCGACGTCGCGGTGCTCACCGTGCACCAGGGGTGCGGTCTGACGAACGCGATGACCGGGATCACCGAGGCGGCGAAGAGCCGGACGCCGCTGGTCGTGGTCGCGGCCGAGGCGACGCAGCCCGGTTCGAACTTCTTCGTGGACCAGGACGCCCTCGCCCGGGCGGTCGGCGCCGTCCCGCTGCGCGTGACGAACGCAGCCGGCGCCGTCGACGCCGCTCGGGAGGCCGTGGCCCGCGCGCGGTCGCGGCGGACGGTGCTGCTCAACCTGCCGCTCGACGTGCAGGGGGCCGAGGTGCCGGATATTGGCGGGGTGGAGGCGGCGTTCGCGCCGGACGGACCCGCGCCCGAGGCCGCCTCCGACGCGGATCTCGCGGTGCTGGTCGACGCCCTGCTGGCCGCCGAGCGGCCGGTCTTCGTCGCCGGACGCGGCGCCCGTACGGCGGGATCCGCCGCAGCGCTCGAGGCGCTCGCCGCGCGGACCGGCGCGCTGCTCGCGACGTCCGCGGTCGCGAGAGGCCTGTTCGTCGGCAACCCGTACAGCCTCGACGTGTCGGGCGGATTCTCCTCACCGCTGGCCGCCGATCTGGTGCGCGAGTCCGACCTGATCGTCGGGTGGGGCTGCGCCCTGAACATGTGGACGATGCGCCACGGTCGCCTGATCGGTCCGGAGACCGACGTCGTCCAGGTCGACGACGACCCGACCGCGATCGGGGCGCAGCGGCCGGGAGCGACCGGTGTCGTCGGCGACGTGTGCGCGACCGCCGCCGATGCGTCGGCCGAGCTCGAGCGTCGTGCGGTGCCGGTCCGGGCCGGCCGTCGTACGCCCGAGGTCCGCGATCGGATCGCCGCGCGCGTCCGTTGGCGCGACGTGCCGTACGACGACACGAGCAGCGACGGCCAGATCGACCCGCGGACGCTCACGATCGGTCTCGACGACGTGCTTCCGCGCGAGCGCGTCGTGGCGGTCGACTCGGGGAACTTCATGGGATACCCGAGCATGTTCCTGGACGTGCCGGACGAGCGCGGGTTCTGCTTCACCCAGGCGTTCCAGTCGATCGGCCTCGGTCTCGCGACGGCGATCGGCGCCGCGCTCGCGCAGCCTGACCGGCTGACCGTCGCCGCACTCGGTGACGGCGGTGCGCTGATGGGGTCGGCGGAGCTGGAGACCGTCGTCCGGCTCGGGCTCGACATGGCGGTCGTGGTCTACGACGACGAGGCGTACGGCGCGGAGGTGCACCACTTCGGCCCGCACGGGCACCCGCTCGGGACCGTGGAGTTCCCCCCGACCGACATCGCCGCGATCGGCCGCGGGTACGGGTTCGAGGCCGTGACCGTACGGGCGCCTGCGGACCTCGACGTGGTCGCGCGCTGGGTCACGGGTGATCGCGAACGGCCGATGCTCGTGCACGCGAAGGTCACGCGTGGTGCCTCCTGGTGGCTCGAGGAGGCCTTCGCCGGCCACTGATGCTCGCGAGTCGCCGGCGGCGGGGTCGCGAGTCAGGCGTGGCGGGGTGGCGAGTCAGGCGTGGCGGGGTGGCGAGTCAGGCGTGGCGCCGGACGTGTCGCGACACCGCGTCGGCGACGGCCCCCGGGTGCGTCAGCAGCGCGCCGTGGGCGGCCCCTTCGATCACCTCCGCGGTCGCGGACCTGAACCACCGGCGCAGCGTCGCGTCGCCGGCCTCGAACCACAGGCCGGTCGCGCTCCCGCGCAGCAGCAGCACCGGAGCGCGGACGCGGCGTGCATCCTCCTCGGTGACGTCCCATGCGAGCAGCGCCGGGATGTCGACCTCGAAGAACGTGGCGGCGTCGCGGTGGACGGCGCGAACCGAGCCGGGGAGCGCACGCTCGTGCTCGTCTCGCCAGCCCGGCCCCGACAGCGCGTCGAGGAACTCGTCGGCCGCGAGCGACGGCCCGGCGGCCGTCCCGCGGGCGCGCAGGTCGGCGTTGGCAGCGCGGAACGGGCCGGCCGCCTCGGGCGCGAAGACCGGTGGTGGTTCGAAGAGCGTGAGGCTCGCGACCCGGTCCGGGTAGCGAGCCGCCGTCTCCCAGGCGATCGCGGCCCCGAACGACGCCCCGACGACGTGGGCGCTCTCGAGCCCGAGCGCGTCCATCAGTGCAGGGACGTCGGCTGCTTCCGCCACGATCGACGGCTTCGGGGCGGTCGCCGAGGGCGTACGGGGGCGGCTGCGTCCGTACCCGCGCCGCCGGTAGCGGACCACGTCGTACGACGACCTGAGCGCATGCGCGAGCGGCGCCGGCTCGTCCGCGACGAGCGCAGTCGGCGTCACGAGCACCACCGGGCCGTCCCCGGCCCGCTCCACCTCGAGCACCGCGTCGCCGGCCACGACCTCTGTCATTGCAGCCATCTCGCCTCCCGCGCTCAGCACACCACGGGCCGGACGACCGTGCCGACGTACGATTCGGCGTTCCTCGCGCCTCGACAGCGGCGTGTCGGGCCGAATCGCGCGTCCGCATGGTTCACGGCCCGGAGAAGGCGGCTCGACGCGGAGGTAAGCAAGCGCTTAGTATCGGTCGCATGACTCGCTCGCGCATCATGTCCCGCGCCGACCTCGACTTCCTGCTGTACGACTGGCTCGAGGTCGATGCGCTGACCAAGCGCGAGCGCTACGCCGAGCACGACCGGAGCACCTTCGACGCGGTGCTCGACCTGGCCGAGGAGCTCAGCACCGACCTGTTCGCGCCGGCCGCGGCGGCCGGCGACGTCGCCGAGCCGTACGTCGGGGACGACGGTCGGGTCGTGCTCCCCGAGGAGGTCACCGCGGCCGTGCATGCGTACGCGGAGTCGGGCCTGGTCGCGTCGACGTTCCCGGCCGAGCTCGGCGGAGCCCAGCTGCCGTTCACCGTCCAGCAGGCCGCCGGCGCGTTCTTCCAGGCCGCGAGCGTGGGGGCGTACGCCTACCCGTCGCTCGCGCTCGGCAACGCCAGCCTGGTCTGCGCGCACGGGACGGCCGAGCAGATCGAGACGTACGCGAAGCCGATCCTCGAGGGCCGGTGGTACGGGACGATGTGCCTGTCCGAGCCGCATGCCGGCTCGTCGCTGACCGACCTGACGACCCGCGCGGTCCGGCAGGACGACGGCACGTATCGCCTGACCGGCACGAAGATGTGGATCTCGGCCGGCGACCACGAGCTCGGTGAGAACATCGTGCACCTCGTGCTCGCCCGCACCCCCGACGCGCCCGCCGGCGTGAAGGGGATCTCGCTCTTCATCGTCCCGAAGGTGCTGGTCGGACCGGACGGCGAGCTCACGGAGCGCAACGACGTCGCGCTCGCCGGCCTCAACCACAAGATGGGATTCCGCGCGACCACGAACACGCTGCTCAACTTCGGCGAGGGCTCCTGGACACCCGGCGGCCGCGCAGGCGCCGTCGGGTACCTCGTCGGCGAGGAGGGCCGCGGACTCGCGCAGATGTTCCACATGATGGATTCGGCTCGGATCGGGGTCGGCGCGGGCGCGGTCGCGCTCGGCTACACCGGCTACCTGCACGCTCTCGCGTACGCGCAGGAGCGTCCGCAGGGCCGGCCGGTCGGCGCGAAGGACCCGTCCGCGCCGCCGGTGCCGATCATCGAGCACGCCGACGTCCGGCGGATGCTGCTCGCCCAGAAGGCGTACGTCGAGGGCGGGCTCGGCTTGATCCTGTGGTGCGCGCGGCTCGTCGACGAGCAGGCGACCGCGACCTCGGACGCAGAGCGGGACCGTGCCCGACGCCTGCTCGACATGCTGACGCCGATCGCGAAGTCGTGGCCGTCGCAGTGGTGCCTGACCGCCAACGATCTCGCGATCCAGGTGCACGGCGGCGCCGGCTACACCCGCGACTACCCGGTCGAGCGGCTCTACCGCGACAACCGGCTCAACCCGATCCACGAGGGCACCCACGGCATCCAGGGCCTCGACCTGCTGGGTCGCAAGGCCGTCGCCGACCGTGGGGCCGGGCTCGCGCTGCTCGGCGAGACCATCGGCGCGACGATCGCGCGTGCGCAGGACGCTGGAGGGGCCGCGGCGGAGCACGGCGACGCGCTCGGCACTGCTCTCGCGCGGGTCGGTGAGGTGACCACAGCTGCGTGGGCCGAGGGTGATCCCGAGGTCGCGCTCGCGAACGCCACCGCGTACCTCGAGGCCGTCGGCCACGTCGTCGTCGCCTGGATCTGGCTCGAGCAGGAGCTCGCCGCGACCGGCCGGGCCGACGCGCTCGCGGACGGCAAGCGCGTCGCGGCGCAGTACTTCTTCCGCTACGAGCTCCCGAAGGTCTGGGCGCAGCTCGACCTCGTCGCCGCGCGCGACCGGACGACGATCGACCTGGACCCCGGCGTGCTCTGAGTCGGGCGCCGGGGGCGGGTCTCGATCGTCGGCTCGTTCCTCGCCTCCGCCTCGACCAACGGCTCGCCCCACCGCCGGTCGAGGCCGAGCGGAGCGAGGATGCGTTCCGTTGGTCGAGGCCGAGCGGAGCGAGGATGCGTTCCGTTGGTCGAGGCCGAGCGGAGCGAGGATGCGTTCCGCCGGTCGAGGCCGAGCGGAGCGAGGATCGAGACCCGTCAGCGGGTCAGGAGCCAGGCGAGCCCGATCGCGGTCGGCGTGAGCGCGATCGGGATCCACAGCGCCGACAGCAGCGGTCGCCCGAGGATCAGCCGAACCCCCGTGTAGGTCAGCGCGGCGACCACACCGGACATCAGCGTCATCGCGATCGCGTCGCCGTGCCGGCCCTGGCCCTCGATCACGTACGCGGCGCCGAGGCAGCCCGCCACGCCGTGGATCGTGATGCCGAAGAAGATGATCGCGGCGACCCGTCGCTGGACCTTCCGCAGGGCGGCCATCTGGATGGCCCGCTCCTCGGATGTCAGCGTCGCGCTCCCGGCCACGTCGATCCGCCGTACGCCGGTCTCGCTCGCCATGAGCCGAGTGTACGGAGGGGCGGCATCCCCATCGCGGTCGCGGCAGGCGTGTGGCATGCATCACACGACAAGTGGGTACGGAGCGGACAACCGGATCAGGGGGAGCACCATGTCCGCACGAAGCACCATGGGCCGGGCGTCCGCGCAGGTCGCCGGGGGGTTGAAGGACCTGCCGCGCAACGCCGCGTGGCTCGTATCGAAGGCTGTCAGCGTCGACGGCCTGCAGAACGGGGCGACGAATGTCGCCTCGGACACCGTGGACGGGGTCCGTGACCAGGCGCGTCGCGCGGCTGCGGCGGTCGCCGACCGGATACCGGGAACCGACTCGGTGGAGACCCGGCTCGCACGCGCTCACGAGGCTGTGGTGCGCGCGCGGGAGCAGGAGCAGGACGCGCTCGCCCACGCCGCGGACGCGAAGCAGCGGGCCGACGCGGCTGGGGCCGCCGAGAAGGAGGGGCGCGAACGCCTCCGCGCCGCGCAGAAGCAGGCCGACGAGCAGGTGGAGCAGCGGGTCCGCGAGGCCCGCAGGCGCGCCGACGAGATGGTCGAGGCCGAGCGCCGCGCCGCCGAGGAGGACCTCGGCGCCCAGCTCGACGACGTCCGTCGTGACATCGACCGCGATGTCGAGAAGGCACGCGCGGAGGCCGACGAGGCGGCGGAGGACGCGCAGCAGCGCATCGACGCCGCCCACCGGGCGATGAGCGAGGCCCGCCAGCTCGCCGAGGAGGCCACGGAGGCCGCCGAGGCCGCCGCGCGCAAGGCGCGGGAGGAGGCCGATTCGCTCGTCGCCCAGGCCCAGGGGCAGGCTGCGGAGGCCGACGAGACCCGGGCGCGTGCGGAGGCGGCGCGCGACGAGGTCGCGACGACCGCCGCCCGCGCCGTCCGTGCCGAGCAGACCGAGGAGGTCCCGACGAGCCTGCCGCGCCGGACCAAGGCCGAGCTCGTCGACATCGCGTCCTCGCTCGGGATCGAGGGCACCTCGCAGAAGACCAAGACCCAGCTCGTGAACGCCATCCGGCGGTCCTCGCGGACCCGAGCCTGAACGGAGACCATCGTGAAGATCTTCCATCGCAAGTCGGCGTGGGAGCGCGCCATGAAGAAGGTTCCCGGCGGGGCCGCGATCAAGGGCGGCGCACTGACGGTCGCCGGGATCGTCGGGCTGTCTGCGGCGAGCGCCGCCGTCAGCGCCCTGCGTGACAAGCAGGCTCCCCGGTGAGACTCAGGACGCTGGCCTTCTTCGGCATCGGCTACGTCCTGGGCAGCCGCGCCGGCCGCGAGCGGTACGAGCAGATCCTCGCCGCCGCGAAGCGCGCCGGCGCACGACTCGAGCAGTACGGGGATCCCGATGGCACCGGCGGCGCGCGGCGAAGCTGACGGCAGCTCGACGCTCGCCGTCGGCGCCGTCGTCCGGGCGAGAGTCGTCGCGCGGCTCCTCGGGGTCCGTCTGCTGCGTCTCGATGCCACGGTGGTCGTCACGCCGCCGGTCTTCTCCGAGCCCGCGCCGACGCCCACAGCCGTCCGGGCCCGAGCCGTGGCCCCGCCGCCAGGCACCGTCATGACCGGCGGCGGGTTGCCCGAGGCCGAACGTCTCCTCCGGCTCGCCCAGGGCCGCCCGGCTCCGACGCCGCGGACCGGTCGTACGCGGGGTGCTGCCACTCAGCGGTAGCCGCCGTCGCGTAGCCCGGCCTCCTGCTCGAACCGGTTCCGGGCGTCGCCGCGTCCAGCCTTGGAGCGGACCCACCCGAGCGCCCCGGACCCGAGATACTCGGTGGCGAACCTCGTCCGCCCCAGGCGCGCCCACTGCTGGGAGTGGATCTCCTCGTGGTGCAGCAGCCGGTCGAGGTCGAGCCGGGAGCGTCCCGCGCCGATCCTCCCGTCGTCGAATTCGTACCACGCGACGCCCGTCGGGATCATGTCCCGCAGGACCTGCGCCGCCGCGTCGCCGCTCGGCCCGTCGACGTTGAGCAGGAAGACGTCGCCCCAGGTCGTACCGCCGTTGAGGCTGAACCGGTTCGAGATCCAGCTGCCGCCGAGCCCCATCAGCATCCCGTTCGGGGTCGTGACGAGCCGCCCGCCGTGGTCGTCCACGAACGCGGCCGCGTCGTCGTACGACCAGCCGTTCTTCCTCTGCCGGGCGACGATCCGCGCGACCTCCTGCTCGGAGTACGGGGTCTCGTCGAAGTCGTTGTCCCGGCTCGCCTTGCCGTAGTCGGTCCCGGCGTTCAGCACGTACGTCATCAGCACCGCGCGCCGCGCCTGCGTCGCCGTGAGGCCCCGGGGGAGCAGGAAGAACGACTTGCCGTTGCGGTCCACGAGCTCCTCGAGGCCATCGAGCACGGCGAAGCCGTCCGCGCCGAGCTCCTGCTCGCGCGCGATCAGGATGAGGCTGCGGATCTCGACGCCGCGGCGGGCGGCGTTCTCGAGCCAGCGACGGTAGAGCGCGCTCGGCTCGGCATCACCGAGGAGGCCGGCCGAGCGCAGCTTGTCGGTGAACACGTCGGCGGCGTCCGCCGGATCCGCGTCCGGCTGCCGCGGGGTGGGTCTCGGTTCCACCATGGCTCGACCGTACGCGTGGGCAGGGGCCGTCGTCGCGCGCGTTGCGTCCCCTGCGGGGCGAGGGCAGGACGCTACCGCTGCTCGCGCGCCGGGTCGGGCGTGCACATCGTCAGGAACTCCTCGGTGTTGCCCGCCAGGATCTCGTCGTGGGTCAGCCATCCCGCGTCGGTGACGTAGAACGTGTCGTCGCCCGCGTGCTCGGTCGCGCCGTCGACGACGGGCTGGAGCTCGACCGAGGTCGTGCCCGCGAACCCGGTCGCGGAGTCGGTCCCGAGGTCGACGGCGTCGTAGTCGCGCCAGTCGAAGCCCGGCGGGAGCGGCTCGCGGACCGTGAAGCCGGGCAGGTCCGCGCCCACCGTGAACGAGTCGACGGTCTGCGGAGCGTCCGCGTCGAGCACCGTGCGGACCGACGGTGCGTCGTCGGACCGGAACAGCAGCCACAGCTGGTCGACGCTCTCGCACGGCGTCCCGGGGTCGACCACGAGCGCGTCGCCGTCGGCACGCAGTCCGGCGACGAGGGGGAGCGACGGCTCGAACTGCGCGGTCCCGGGTCCGCTGGCCCGGAACAGGTCGACGACCATCCAGACCACCACCACGGCGACCGCCGCGACGGCGAGCAGCCCGACGACGATCAGCGTCCGGCCCGCTCGCGTCGCCGAGCCGGCCATCAGTGGTAGCCCCCGTCGCTCAGGCCGGCGTCCTCCTCGAAGTGGTTGTGCCCGTCCGGCAGCGGCGTCTTGTCCCGGATCCACTCCCAGGCGCCTGCGCCGAGGTACTCCGCGGCGAACCGCGCGTACCCGAGGTCGGCCCACTGCTGGGAGTGGATCTCCTCGTGGTGGAGGAGCCGGTCGAGGTCGAGGCCCGACGCGCCCGGCCCGATCGAGCCGTCGTCGAACTCGTAGCGCGCGCGGCCCGACGCGACCATGTCGCGCAGCACCTGCGCCGCGTCCTCCCCGCTGGGCCCGTCGATGTTGACCATGAAGGTGTCACCCCACGTGGTGCCGCCGTTGAGGCTGTAGCGGTCCTGGAGCCAGTTGCCGCCGAGCCCCATCAGCATGCCGTTCGGGGTCGTGACGAGCCGGCCGTCGTTGCCGTTGACGAACTCCACGTCGTCGTCGTACGACCAGGAGTTCTTGTCCTGCCGCGCGATGATCCGGGCGATCTCGGCGGCGGAGTACGGGGTCTCCTCGAAGTCGTTGTCCGGGCTCGCAGAGCCGTAGTCCGTGCCGGCGTTGAGGATGTACGTCATCAGCACGGCGAGGCGCGCCTGGTCGGCGGTGATGCCGTCGGGCAGGAGGAAGAACGACTTGCCGTCCGGATCGGTGACCTCCTCGAGGTCGTCGAGCACGGCGAAGTCGTCCGGGTCGATCTCGTGCTCACCCGCGATCTCGACGATCGTCTCCGGGTCGATCCCGCGCTCGGCGGCGTTCTCCAGCCACTCCCGGTAGTACCCGCCCGGCTCGTCGCCGTCGAGCAGCCCCTCCTGCCGGAGGCGGTACTCCATCACGTCGGCGGCGTGCTCCGGGTGCGCAGCGGCGTACGCGCTCAGCTCCTCCGGCGACATCAGCGCCAGGCCGTACGGCCAGGGCAGCGCGTCGTCGCCCAGCCCGTCGCCGACGTCGGCGAGGGCGGACGGCGGCGTCGCCGCGCTCGCCTTCCGCAACGCCTCCGCGACGGCAGCCGCCCCACGCTCGTACTCGTCGGCGAGGTCGTGCGCCCGTCGGCGGCAGTCGGCGAGCCGGTCCTCGGCGCCCCCGAGCGCCTGACCTGCCGTCTCCCGGGCCCGGGCGTTCGCCCGCTCCCGGCGTGCCTCGCCCGGGTCCGACGGGGGTGGGAGCCACGGCGGACGCGCCGACGGGATGCCGGCGAGATCGGACCGCGCGGCGGCAGCATCGGCGACGGCCTGGTCCGCCTCCCGCTCGAGGGCCCGCGCCCGGCGCTGGAGCTCGGCCAGCTCGCTCGACCACGCGGTCAGGTGGCGCGCCGCGTCGGCCAGGACGTCCGCGGCGTCGGCCACCGGCGGACGGAGGTCGTCGGACACCAGGTCGCGGAAGGCGGTCGCGGTCGCGCCCCGCCACTCACCCTCGGTCGCGCCCCACAGCCGCTCCGCAGCCGCCGCGAGCTCGCGCGAGCTGGTGCGCAGACATCCCGCGGCGGTGTCGACGGTGTCGACGTCCCCCGGTGCTGGGTCGAAGCCGAGCGCGTCGAAGGTCTCGGTGACGGTGTCAGGACGCACGGACGGTCACCTCGCGAACGGCGGTCGCGGCCCGGGTGCGGCCGGCGGCCCCGGCGCGAGCGGCGGTACGGGGGTGGTGGCGACGGCGAGATCGGCCTCGGTGTCGTCGACCGTGTCCTCGACGGTCTGGAGGTTCGTCGCGAGCTCGTCGGCGAACGTCGCGTACTCGGCGATCGCGTCCGCCCAGCCGTCGGCGATCAGGTCCGCCCGTCGCTCGAGGGCGGGCGTCCCCAGGCCGCCGGACGCGAGTCCGCGCAACCTCCGCGCCGGCGCATCGAGGTCGTCGGCGACCGCAGTGAGCCGACGGCGTACCTCGGCCAGTGCCTCGGAGTCCACGACCAGATCAGCCACGGCAGGACCGTAGCAGCCCACGGTGGCGCACCGGGGCGGGTGCGGCCGCCGGTCGCGCGGCACGACCCGACGCATGTGCCTGCGTTCGGTACGACCTCGGGTCCCCAACGCAGGCACATCCGTGCGAACCCTCGGGCGTGGTCTGATCATGCCTGCGTTCGGAACCCACCGGCGGTCGGAGTGCAGGCATGACCGTCCGGGTGGGTCCGATGCAGGCACGTGCTTCGACGACGCGGACCAGCGAGCGGCACTCCGACCTCCGACGCCTCAGCCGACGAAGCGGGACAGCAGCAGCGCGGTCGGGACGGAGACGATCCCCATCACGAGCGTCGGCAGGATGAACGAGTGGTTCAGCACGTACTTGCCGATCCGCGTGCTGCCGGTCAGGTCGATCTCCACCGCGGCGAGCTGGGACCCGTTGGCCGGGAGCACGGTGACGCCGCCCATCGCCGGTAGGAACGCGGCCAGGGTCGGCGTCGTGAGCCCGAGGCTGATGCCGAGCGGGATCATCGTGTTGACCGAGGCCGACTGGCTGGTGGTCGCGGCGGCGACCAGGAAGATCCCGATCGCGAGGAACCACGGTGCATCGCTCGCGATGTCGGTGAGGCCGCCGATCACCGTGTCGTAGTTGCCGGTGATGAAGGTGTTGGCGAGCCACGCGATGCCGAGCAGCGCGATGATCGCGGTCAGGCCCGACTTCGTCAGGGGCGCGTCCAGGACGTCGCCGGGCGCGACCTTCCCGACCAGCATCACGACGAGCGCGACCGCGAGCATCACCATCACGAGCAGCGTGGTCAGCGACAGGGTCACGGTCTCGCCGTCGACCGTGTACGTCGGGAGCAGCCCGTCGAAGGCGCCGAGCAGGACGACCACGAGCACACCGCCGAAGAACACCGCGGACGCCCGCTTGGCGGTCACCGGCACGTCGGCGGTCGTGGTCGTACGGGTGCCTGAGGCGGCGCCCGGGCCGTGGTCGGCGAGCCCGGACTCGGCTGCCGGCGCGCCGGGCGGCGCCACGATGCCCTCGCGGAGCCGCCGCTGGTACTCGGGGTCGTCGGCGAGCTCCTTGCCGACCCGGCTCTGCACCAGAGCCGCCACGAGCACGCCGAGCAGGACCGCCGGCCCGGTGATCGCGATGATCTGGCCGAGGCTCAGCGCGTCGGGCTGGTTCGACGTCAGCCCGACGAACGCCGCCATCGCCGCCGCCACCGGGCTGGCGGCCAGCGCGTACGCGGACGCGACCACCGAGGTGCTGAGCGGGCGCTCCGGACGGATCCCGCGTTCGTACGCGACCTCGTAGATCACCGGGAGCAGCGGGAAGATGATGTTGCCCGTCCCGGCACCCGCGCAGAACCCGAGGGTGATGGTCGGCGCGAGGTAGTTGACGAGCTTCGGACGGGACCGGATCACCTTCTCGGCCAGGTGGACCAGGTAGTCGATGCCCCCGGCGGCCTGCATCGCCGAGGCCGCGGTGATCACGGCGAGGATCACCATGATCGCGTCGGCCGGGATGTCGCCGGGCGGGTCGTTGAACACGAAGACGAGGACCAGGACGCCGACCGCGCCCCAGAGGCCGAGACCCACGCCGCCGAGCCGGACGCCCATGTAGATCGCGCCGACGACCACGAGCGCCTGCAGGGTGATGAGAACGGTGTCCACGCGTGGGCCCTCTCGTCGGGCGGCGACCGGGCGGGTCGCCGGGATCGGCTACTCGGCGAGCGCCTGGAGCAGCAGCGCCTGGGCCAGCGCCATCCGCTCGATCTCGGCGGGGTCGACGGACTCGTTCGGCCCGTGGATCGCGGCCCGCTGCGCGTCCTGCGGGCCGATCAGCACGAAGTCGGCCTCGGGCGCCACGCCGCGCAGCGTCTCGAGCAGCGGGATGGAGCCGCCGGAGCCGACGTTGTGCACCGGATGCCCGTACGCGGTCTCGAGCGCCTGCGTCATCAGCCCGAACGCACGGCCGTCCGTGCCCTGCGAGAACGGTGGAGACACCTTGTCCGGCTCGGTCTCGACGTGGACGTGCCAGGGAGCGAGCGAGCGGAGGTAGTCCTGGAGCGCGGTGACGGCTTCGTGCTCGTCCTGGCCCGGCGGGATGCGGAGCGCGACGAGCGCGCGGGCCGACGGGTGCAGGACGTTGGAGGCAGCGGAGACGGACGGGCAGTCGATCCCGAGCACGCTGACCGACGGACGCGCCCACAGCCGCGAGGCGACCCGGCCGGAGCCCACGAGGTCGACGCCGTCGAGCACCCCGGCGTTGTCCCGCAGCATGTCCTCCGAGTAGTCCGCGCCCTCCCACTCGCCGGATGCGATCCCGGGGACGCGCGACGTGCCGTCCGGCTCGATCAGCTGCGCGAGCATCGTGATCAGCGCCATCAGGGCATCCGGTGCCGCTCCGCCGAACAGCCCGGAGTGCACCGGCTGGTCGAGCGTGCGGACCTCGACGACCGCCTTCACGTGACCACGCAGACCGACGCTGAGCACGGGCTCGCCGACGACGAGGTTGCCCATGTCCGCGACCACCATCACGTCGGCCTCGAACTCGTCGGGGTGCGAGTCGACGTAGTCCTCGAGGTGGCTGATCGTCTCCTCCTCACCCTCGACGACGAGCCGTACGCCGACCGGGGGTCGTCCGTCGAACGCGGCGAGCGTCGCCAGGTGGATCGCGATCCCGCCCTTGTCGTCGGCGGCACCCCGCCCGTACAGCCGTCCGTCGACCCACGTCGGCTCGAACGGCTCGGTGGTCCAGCCTTGCTCCTTCGGGGCCGGCTGGACGTCGTAGTGCGCGTAGAGCAGCACGGTCGGTGCGCCGGGTGGGCCGGGCAGGTGCGCGGTCACCGCCGGGTAGCCGCCGGGAACCTCGGTGATCTGCGCGTCGACGCCGTACCGGCCGAACGCGTCGGCGACCCGGTGTGCCATCGCGTGCACGGGCTCGGGCGGGTGGCCGGGGAACGCGCAGGAGGGGATCGCGACCATCGCCTCGAGCTCGTCGCGGATCGCGGGCATCAGTCCGGCGATCGCAGGCCGCAGGGCGGAGTCGTCCATGCGCCGAACCTAGCCCCGCCCCGCCCCGAGCGCGATTTGACGAGTTGCGGCGCGAATCGCGGCCCCGAATCCGTCCGCAACTCGACGAATCGGGGACGCGACGGAACTCAGACCGGGACGTTCAGGCGCGCGGTGTAGCCGTCGGAGACCGGGCCGCCCGACTAGGCGCGGGAGGTCGTACGACAGTCCGCGGTCGTGGTCGTGCAGCTCGTCGTCGGGTCGTGAGGCGTTCATCGACGGGTGCTCCTTGCGCAACCGGGGCGGGTGGGTCCGTGCGGTGCACGCTAGCCACCCGCCCTGGCAGTGCGCTGTGAGCGCGCTGGGCGCCCGGGCAGAGGCGGACGCCTCAGATGCCCCGCGTCCCGGGCCTCCGCTCCGGGTCCTCGGTCGTACGCGGGTCGTCGGCCACGCGCGGGTCCTCGGCCACGCGCGGATCCTCGGTCGTACGCGGGTCCTCCTGCCGGTGCGGGTTCTCGTGCGCAGGGCTGTCCCCGCGGACGGCGGGGTCCTCGTGCGCGCCGGCGCCCGCCCCTCGCGGATCGAGCTCCTCGGCCTTGGCGAGCCGCTCGTCGACCTCGGACCGGGCGCGCTGCGCCTCCTCCTGCTGCCGACGCTGCTCCGCGGCGCGCTCCTCGGCGGTCACCCGGGCCTCCTCGGCATCGGCCTTCGCGCGAGCGGCCTCCGCCTCGCGCCGGCTGGCCTCGTGGTCACGCTCACGTGCCTGCTCGCGCAGCGCCTTCGCCTCCTCGAGGCGGCGCTCCTCGCGGCGCTTCCGGCCCTGTCCCAGGGCGACCACCACGACCACGGCGATCACCACGACGATCACGGCGACGGCCACCCAAATCCACACGCTGTCCATCGATGCTCCTCCCTCGGGGGTGGACCGCGAGATCTGCGGTCCACCCCACGCCGTACCCGGGTCGGGACCGACGCAAACCCGGGCGACTCAGACGTTGCGGCGGTAGGCCCCTCCGACCTCGAAGAACGCCTCCGTGACCTGCTGCAACGAGCAGACCCGCGCCGCGTCCATCAGCACCGCGAACACGTTCGCGTCCGGGTCGGCCGCGGCCGCCTTGAGGCGCGCGAGCGCCTCGTCGGCCTCGCTGCGGTGCGCCGCGCGGTACGCGTGCACCCGCTCGAGCTGGGAGCGCTTCTCGTCCTCGGTCGCGCGGGCCAGCTCGACCTCCGGCGGCGAGGCCTCGGAGTCCGGCGCGACGAAGGTGTTGACGCCGACGATCGGCAGCGACCCGTCGTGCTTGCGCTGCTCGTACAGCATCGACTCGTCCTGGATCCGACCCCGCTGGTAGCCGGTCTCCATCGCGCCGAGCACGCCGCCGCGCTCGGTGATCCGGTCGAACTCGGCCAGCACGGCCTCCTCGACGAGATCCGTCAGCTCGTCGATGATGTACGAGCCCTGCAGCGGGTTCTCGTTCATCGCGAGACCCCACTCGCGGTTGATCACGAGCTGGATCGCCAGCGCACGCCGTACGGACTCCGTCGTCGGGGTCGTGACGGCCTCGTCGTACGCGTTGGTGTGCAGGCTGTTCGCGTTGTCGTAGATCGCGATCAGCGCCTGCAGCGTCGTGCGGATGTCGTTGAAGCTCATCTCCTGCGCGTGCAGCGACCGGCCGGACGTCTGGACGTGGTACTTCAGCTTCTGGCTGCGCTCGTTCGCGCCGTACTTGTCGCGCATCGCGACCGCCCAGATCCGTCGGGCGACCCGTCCGATCACCGAGTACTCCGGGTCCATCCCGTTGGAGAAGAAGAACGAGAGGTTCGGTGCGAAGTCGTCGATGTCCATCCCGCGCGCGAGGTACGCCTCGACGTAGGTGAAGCCGTTCGCGAGCGTGAACGCGAGCTGGCTGATCGGGTTCGCTCCGGCCTCGGCGATGTGGTAGCCGGAGATCGAGACCGAGTAGAAGTTGCGGACCTTCTGCTCGATGAACCACTCCTGGATGTCGGCCATCATGCGCAGGCTGAACTCGGTGGAGAACAGGCAGGTGTTCTGGCCCTGGTCCTCCTTGAGGATGTCGGCCTGGACGGTGCCGCGCACGGTCCCCAGCGCCTTCGCCCGCAGGGCCGCGTCCTCCGCCTCGTCGGGCTCGCGGCCCTCGGCCTCGCGGAACGCATCCCGCTGCTGGTCGATCACGGTGTTGAGGAAGAACGCGAGCACGGTCGGGGCCGGGCCGTTGATCGTCATCGACACGCTGGTTGTCGGCGAGACGAGGTCGAACCCGTCGTACAGCTCCTTCATGTCGTCGAGCGTCGCGACCGAGACGCCCGACGTGCCGACCTTCCCGTACACGTCGGGACGCTCGTCGGGGTCGCGCCCGTACAGCGTGACGGAGTCGAACGCGGTCGAGAGGCGGGTCGCCGGGTTGCCCTCGCTGAGGAGCTTGAAGCGCCGGTTCGTACGGAAGGGGTCGCCCTCGCCGGCGAACATCCGGGCCGGGTCCTCCTCGTCGCGCTTGAATGCGAAGACACCGGCGGTGTACGGGAAGAAGCCGGGGAGGTTCTCGCGCCGCCAGAACCGCACGAGGTCGCCGTGGTCGGTCGTACGAGGGAGCGCGACGCGTGAGATGCGCGAGCCCGACAGCGACTCGCGGACGAGGCTCGTGTGGATCTCGCGGTCGCGGACCCGCACGACCTGCTCGTCGCCGGAGTAGGCCTCGACGACCTGCGGCCACCCGTGGATGCGTTCGCGGACCTCGGCGGGCAGGGCGTCCTGCGCCGCCGACGCGAGCGACGTGATGTCCTCGGTGGGTCGCTCCGCCTCCGCCAGCGCGTCGCGGGCGGTCGCGAGCGCCTGCGCACGCCGGGCGTCGTCCGCGATCCGCTCGGTCTCGGCGTGGTACGAGCGGACGTCGTCGGCGATCTCGGCGAGGTAGCGGACCCGCTCCGCCGGCAGCACGTGGGCGTACCGCGTGGAGGCCTTGACGCCGACCGGCTCCAGTGTGCCCTCTGCGGTCTCGAGGCCCTTCGCGGCCAAGGCGTCGCGCAGGAACTGGTACAGCGCGGTCACACCGTCGTCGCCGAACGTCGCCGCCGACGTCCCGTACACCGGCATGTCCTCGGGCTTCGACCCGAACGCCTCGCGGTTGCGCACCAGCTGGCGGCCGACGTCGCGCATCGCGTCCGCGGCGCCGCGGCGCTCGAACTTGTTGACGGCGACCGCGTCGGCGAAGTCGAGCATGTCGATCTTCTCCAGCTGCGAGGCCGCGCCGAACTCGGGCGTCATCACGTAGAGCGCCGTGTCGACGAACGGCACGATCGCGGCGTCGCCCTGGCCGATGCCGGGGGTCTCCACGATCACGAGGTCGAACCCGGCGGCCTTCGCCACGTCGATCACGTCGGGCAGCGACTCCGGAAGCTCGTGGGCGCCGCGGGTCGCGAGCGAGCGGAAGTAGGTGTGCTCGCCGTCGACCGCGTTCATCCGGATCCGGTCGCCGAGCAGCGCGCCGCCGCCGCGACGCCGGCTCGGGTCGACGGCGAGGACCGCGATCCGCAGCTTGTCCTGCTGGTCGGTCCGGAACCGGCGCAGGATCTCGTCGGTCAGCGACGACTTGCCGGAGCCGCCGGTGCCGGTGATGCCGAGGACGGGTGCGTGCGAGGACGTCGCCGCCGCTCGTACGGCTGCGAGCGCGTCGTCGTCGAGCAGCCCGCGCTCGGCACCGGTGATCGCCCGCGCCAGTGCGACCCGGTCGCCTGACCGCAGCGCGTCGAGGTCGGCCGGCGCGTCCGCCCACAGATCGCGGCGGGCCCGCTCCACGACCTCCGCGATCATGCCCGGCAGACCCAGGCGCTGCCCGTCGGCCGGCGAGTAGATGATCACGCCACGGCTGCGCAAGCGGTCGATCTCGGCGGGGACGATCACGCCGCCCCCGCCTCCGACGACCTGGACGTGGCCCGCGCCGCGCTCGGCCAGCAGGTCGACGAGGTACTCGAAGTACTCGACGTGCCCGCCCTGGTAGCTGGAGACCGCGACCGCGTGCGCGTCCTCCTCGATCGCCGCGTCGACGACCTCGGCGACCGAGCGGTTGTGGCCGAGGTGGATCACCTCGGCGCCCTGGGACTGCATGATCCGCCGCATGATGTTGATCGACGCGTCGTGGCCGTCGAACAGGCTCGAGGCCGTGACGAAGCGCACCGGGAGGGCGGTGCCGCTGTCCTGCGTGGCGGAGGGCGTTGCGGTATCCATAGGACGTACAATAGTTTGACGTCCAAGTAATGTCGACCTCGCACCCCGCTTCGCCGGTCGCCTCTCGAGGGCTCGCTACGCTCGCGCCTCGAGGGTCGGCCGAGCACAGCACCCCGCTTCGCCGGTCGCCTCTCGAGGGCTCGCTACGCTCGCGCCTCGAGGGTCGGCCGAGCACAGCACCCCGCTTCGCCGGTCGAGGCCGAGCGCAGCGAGGATCGAGACCCGACAACCCACGCCCCAGGAGACCCCATGCCCGCCGAGCCCAAGCTGCCGTTCGACCCGGTCGAGCGCGCCGGCGAGCTGTGGGAGCGCCACATCGGCGACGCCACGGCGATGCGGCTCGCGACGTCGATCATGCGGGTCCAGCAGCTCCTGCTGACCGAGCTCGACGCGACGCTGCGCCCGTTCGGGATCACGTTCGCCCGCTACGAGGTGCTGCGGCTGCTGGCGTTCAGCCGCAGCGGCGCGCTGCCGATGAGCAAGATCGGCGAGCGCCTGATGGTCCACCCCACCTCGGTCACGAACGCGATCGACCGCCTCGAAGCACGGGGGCTCGTCCGGCGCGATCCCGATCCCGCCGACCGGCGCCGCATCCTCGCCTCGCTGACCGAGGACGGGCAGGACGTGTGCGAGCGGGCGACGAAGGCGCTCACCGAGATCGACTTCGCCGTCACGGGGCTCGCGGCCGAGCAGCAGGACCATGCGTACGACCTGATGCGCCGGCTCCGTGCCTCCGCGGGCGACTTCCCGCCCCCGGCTGAGGGCTGACCTGCGGGTCTGCCGCGGGGCGTCCAGAACCGTCGCTCGCGCCTTGACGGTGCGCGCGGCGAGCCACTAGTTTCAGCCCGTTGCCGAGGCGGGGGGCGTCCGCCACGGATTCGACGACGGAGGCTGCGTGGTGGGTCCGGGGACGACTCGCGCTCCTGCTGCCACCGTGGCCGAGCTGGCGTTGTTCGCGCTGGCCGTCGTGATCCCGCCCTTCGTCCTCGGGCTGATGATCACGGCGATCTTCGTCGCCGGCCGGTCCTTCCTCACCTTCCTCGTGCCGCTGCTCGCCACCCCGGCGGTGCTGATGGTCCTGATCCTGTCCGTCACCGGCAGCCTGCTGCTCGTGCTGACCGTCCAGGGCCGCTGGACCCGTCCCGAGATCGCGGTCGGGTGCACCGCGACGTTCGCTGCCTCGCTCTGGCTCGTTCCCGTCATGCTGATCTCCGACCTCGGGGCCGGCTTCGTCCTCGGGTTCGTCCTCGTGGTCCTCGGGTGCGCGTTCGGACCGCTGCCGGTCTGCGCGTGGATGGCCTGGCGGATGACCCGGTCGACCCGCCTCGACAATCCCGACCCCGACGCCCCGTCGTGGCTGCGCGACGCGGGCGACTGGGTGCTCGCCCGGGTCGCGCCGGTGCGTGCACGCATCGAGCGGCCGGACGACGATCGGGTGATCCTGGAGGCGTCCCGGCGGAAGGAGGCCGCATGAGCCGGCCGCTGTCGATCCGACGCCACCAGGACGCCTACCTGGTCTCGGCAGCGCACGTGAACTGGGTGCTCGTCGAGGACGGGCACGACCTCACGCTGATCGACGGGGGCTATCCGGGGAACGCCGCCGACGTCGAGCGCTCCGTGCGCGAGATCGGGCACCAGATGTCCGACGTCCGCGGTGCTCTGCTCACGCACGCCCACGTCGACCACCTGGGCGGTCTCGCGGTCCTCGCCGACCGGTACGGCTTCCCGGTCTTCACCGGCGCGGACGAGGTCGCGCACGCGCACCGCGACCACCTGCAGCAGATGGGCCCTGCGCAGATCCCGCTGCTGCTCTGGCGTCGCGGATCCGTCCGCTGGGTCACCGACATCGTCCGCCTCGGCGGGACCGACCGGACCGGCGTCGAGGGCGCCCGGCCGTACGATCCGGAGCAGCCGCTGCCCGGCACCCCGGTGCCGGTCGCGACACCCGGGCACACCGACGGGCACACCTGCTACCTGATCCCGGGCTCGCGGGTGCTCGTCACCGGCGACGCGCTCGTCACGGGCCACGCCGTCTCGAGCCTCGACGGCCCGCAGCTGATCGTGCGGCCCTTCTCCCACGACCGGGAGTCGGCCCTGGCTTCGCTGGACGCGATCGCCGACGTCGACGCCGACGTGATCTTCCCGGGCCACGGGCGGGCGTGGGAGGGCAGCCCCGCGAAGGCCGCAACCCTCGCGCGCGAGACCGCGGGCTTCTGGCGGCCGTGAGCCGATCCTGCGGGAGACGGCGGGCGTCGTCAGCCGTACGGGCCGGTCAGTGTCGGAGGCGGTTCACGGCAGGGAGCACGACCCACAGACCGGTGAAGACGACGAGCGACCCTCCGATCGCCCACCAGGCGGCCGTCCGACCGGCGACGACGTCGAAGACCAGCCACATCGCGCCGGAGACGGTGAGGACGAGCGCACCCAGCCCGATCGCGGCGCAGACGTGGGCGGCGCCGACGAGCCACGGTCGCTGACCGCGCCGGAACAGCGCCCGGTGCAGGGCCACCGGTGCGATCAGCAGGGCGGTGGCCGCGACCGAGCACGACAGGACGGCGAGGAAGACGTTCTTCTGCGTGTCCGTGAGCTCGCCGAAGCGTGAGGTGAACGGCAGCGTCAGCAGGAACGCGGTCAGGATCTGGACGCCGGTCTGGGCGACCCGCAGCTCCTGGAGCAGCTCGTTCCAGTTGCGGGTGAGCCGATCGGCGGCGGACTCCGGCCGGATGCTGGGGTCGACACCTCGGGAGCTCATCGGCGTCTAGCGATCGGTCACGCCGTCGTCGGGTGCCCCGCCGGAGGGTGCCCCACCCACGGGGGCGCCGCTTGTGGGGGTGGCTGCGTCGCCGGGGTCGGCCGGCGACCGCGGGTCGCCGGGCGGTGCGCTGTCGCTCGGGCCGGCGTCCGGCGGCGGTGCCTCGCCGGCCTCGATCGCGATCTGCTCGTTCAGGTAGCGCAGGACGGCGGCAGCGGTCGCGGTCACCGGGACCGCGAGGAAGGCACCGGTGATCCCGAACAGCGAGCTGCCGGCGGTCACCGCGAGCAGGATCACGGCGGCCTGGAGGTTCATCGAGCGACCCTGCAGCCACGGGGACAGCACGTTGCCCTCGAGCTGCTGCACCGCGATGATCACGATCAGCATGATCACGGCGTCGCGGAAGTCGTTCGTCACCAGCGTGACGAGCACCGCCAGCGCCCCGGTGACGAACGCACCGACGATCGGGACGAAGCCGCCGATGAAGGTGATCACGGCCAGCGGCACGGCCAGGGGAACCCCGAGGATCACCAGCGCGAGACCGATGAAGAACGCGTCGACCAGGGACACCAGGGCCTGGGTCCGGATGAACCCGCCGAGCGTGTCCCAGGCGCGCTGCCCGAGCTGCTGGGCGTGGACGCCGATCCGCTCGCCGAGGACCCGGTGGAGCCACGGGAGGAACTTGTGCCCGTCCTTCACGAAGAAGAACGACAGCACGACGATCAGCACCGTGTTCACCAGAGCGCCGGTGGCCGCGCCGATCGTCGAGAGAGCGCCCGCGCTGATCGCCGCCGCACTGTCGCGCAGCCAGTCCTGGATCGTGCTGATCGCGTTGTTGAGCTGGTCCTCGGAGATCCCGAACGGGCCGGTCTGCAGCCAGTCCTGGACGGCGACGAGACCGCGCGACGCCTCCGAGGCGATCTCCGGTGCCTGGCCGGCGACCTCGGGCGCGATCACCGCGATCGTGCCGGCGATCACCAGGACGAACCCCACGACCGTCACGGCCGCCGCGAGCGGCGACGGGACCCCCCGGCGGCGCAGGAAGGTGGCCGGGGGTGCGAGGAGCGTCGCGAGCAGCAGCGCGACCATGACCGGGAACCCGATCATCCAGAAGCGGCCGATCACCCAGCCCACCACGAACAGGCCGGCGGCGATCAGGATGATCCGCAGACCCCACTTGGACAGGATCTCGAAGCCCTCGGAGATGACGGCGGCGCGGTCGCGCGGGCGGGGGTGGCTCACGCGCCAGACTCTAGTCCGATCCGGGTCAGGGGAGGCGCCAGTCGATCCTCGGCGCGCCCTGCGCGGCCAGTGCGGCATCGACGCGGCTGAAGGGGCGTGACCCGAAGAAGCCGCGCGACGCCGACAGCGGGCTCGGGTGCGGGGAGGCGATCACGGGGGTGTCACCGAGCCACGGGCGCAGCGACTGCGCGTCGCGCCCCCACAGGATGGCGACGAGCGGTGCGTCCCGCTCGACCAGCGCACGGATCGCCTGCTCGGTGACGTCCTCCCAGCCCTTGCCGCGGTGACTGGCCGACCGGCCGGGCTCGACCGTCAGCACACGGTTGAGCAGCAGCACCCCCTGCTTCGACCACGGTGTGAGGTCGCCGCTGGTCGGCGCCGGGAGTCCGAGGTCGGACTGGAGCTCGGCGAAGATGTTGGCGAGGCTGCGCGGGACCGGTCGTACGTCCGCAGCGACGGAGAACGACAGCCCGACCGCGTGCCCGGGCGTCGGGTACGGGTCCTGGCCCACGACCAGCACCTTGACGGACGCCATCGGCTCGGCGAACGCGCGCAGCACGTTGGGTCCCTCGGGAAGGTACTGCCGCCCGGCGGCGATCTCGGACCGCAGGAAGTCACCCATCGCGGCGACGCGGTCGGCGACGGGCGCGAGTGCCTCGGCCCAGTCGGGGGCGACGAGGTCGGAGAGCGGAGCCGGCACGGACGTCAGCGTAGCGACGCCCTCAGATCAGCGAGAGCACGGCCACCACGAAGGCGATGACGATGATTTCCGCTGCCAGGGCGAACGGCGTGACGGTCGGACGCAGAGGCTCGTCGGCCGCGATCGCGCGGTCGTTGTCGCGCCAGCGGCGGTAGCCGACGACCACGGTGGCGATCCCGGTCAGCAGGATCACGGCGCCGACCGCGCGGGTGACCGCGACCGACCCGAGCAGGTCCTCCAGGTGCAGCGTCGCGGCGCCGCCGACCACGAGCGCGATGGCGGTGCGGATGTAGGCGAGGTACGTGCGCTCGTTCGCGAGCACGAATCGCTGGTCCGGCTTCGCGGCCATCCGTGGTCCTCCCTCGTCACGTCGCCCGCCCATTGTGGCGGCCCGGAGCCGTTTCCACAGCCCGCACCGCCGGTGGTGCTCGCCCCGTGGAGCTCATGGCTCGAGCGGCGCCGCCGATCTCAGGCGTCGAGCGCCTTGAGCATCCGGACCAGGGCGACCTGGCGGTACGAGTCGGTGGCGAGCTCGGTGACCTCGTCCCAGTCCGGCGCCGCTGCGTCGAGGTCGAGCGCGAGCCAGCCCGACGGTCCGAAGTACGGAGGCGAGAAGAATCGCGGATCGTCGACGAGCGCGTCCCGTTCGGCCGGGTCGGGCTTGACGATCAGCGCGTGGCTGTCCTCCCCGCTGGCTCCGTAGACCGCGAAGATCTTCTTGCCGGCGCGGAACGTCGGGCGTCCCCAGGACTCGACCTCGGCCGACTCCGGCAGCGCGAGGCACACCTCGCGGACCCGCGCGAGCAGCGGGTCGTCCTCGTCGTACATCCGTGGGTGCGCCATCCCCCGACACTATCCGCTCGCGAGTCACCCGCGGCGGGCTCGCGAGTCACCCGCGGCGGGGTCGGGCCGCAGGAGGTACGGCGCGACGAGCCCGGCGGCGACGCATCCGGCGACCGGGAGCCAGAACGCGCTGGTCAGCGGCACCCAGTGCGTCAGCAGCCCGATCACGGCCGGGCCCGCGAGCAGCCCGACGTACCCGAACCCGGCGACCTTCGCGACGTTCCGTCCGGCGGCGGCCGGATCGACGTGACCGGCCGCCGACAGGAACTGCGGGACGCAGCCCGACAGCCCGATCCCGAACAGGGTCCATCCCGCGACCGCGAGCCAGGTCGTCGGCGCCAGGGCAGCAGACCCGAGGCCGACGGCGGCGATCAGCGCCCCGGCGCGGACGAACGCCGCACGTCCGATCCGGGTCACCACCCGGTCGGTGAGCAGCCGTCCGACGGTCATCGCCAGCGAGAACGATCCGAACGCCCAGGCAGCGGTCGCCTTCGAGGTCCCGAGGACCTCGTGCAGGTGCACCGCGGACCAGTCGCCCGCGACCCCCTCGGCGAGGAACAGAGCGAAGGCCAGCGCGGCCAGGCCCGCGATCCGCCAGGTCCAGCCGGCCGAGGTCCGCCGGCGTGCTCCCTCGGACGCCTCCTCGGTCGCGCCGGTGCTCGCGCGCCCGGCCCGCCACACGCTCGTACGGCAGGCCGCGGTCAGGGCGACGCCGACGACCGCCAGACCGGCGGCGGTGACCGGCATCGGCACGTCCGCCGAGATCAGCAGGCCTCCGACGAGTGCGGCGAGCATGCCGCCCAGCGAGAAGAACGCGTGGAAGGACCCCATCACGTGACGCTCGTAGGTGCGCTCGACCTCGACTGCCTGGGTGTTCATGGACACGTCGAGGACGCCGTTCGCGAGACCGAGCGCGACCAGCCCGAGGGCGAGCGTGACGGGGTCGCGGGCGAGCGCCGGCCCGAGGACCGAGATGCCCATCAGGGCCCCGGCCGTCAGCTCGACCCGGTGGGACCCGACCCGGTCGGACAGCCACCCGCCGGCCTGCATCCCGACGAACGCCGCAACCCCGAGGACCAGCAGGAGCCAGCCGAGGAGGACGGTGTCGACGTCGGCGCGGTCCTGGACGACCGGGATGTTCACGACCCAGATCCCGATCGTGAATCCGTTGAGCACGAAGAAGGCCGTCGTCGCCACCCGCGCACGCTGCAGAGCACTCACCAGGTGAGCCTAGACGCCCGCCGATGCAGCGCTCGCGCGCGGGTTTACCTGCCCGTTACACTTGCTGGAGCACAGGGTACGAGGCGTTGTCTGGCGGTGGGAGACGCGCCCTTCTGTCGTACCCGGAGGGACCTGTGTCACCCGTCGCTGCGTATCGCAGCCTGTTCACCCTGGCCGGACCTGCCTACGTGGTCGTGGCCTTCCTCGGGCGTCTCCCGCTGGCGATGAGCCAGATGGGCACGCTGCTGCTCGTCTCGACCACGACCGGCCAGTACACCCTCGGCGGCCTCGCCGCCGGTGCGCTCGCCGTCGCGAACGCTGTCGTCGCTCCCGTCGCCGGCGGGATGGCGGACCGCATCGGACAGCGCCCGGTCGTCCTCGTGCAGTCGTTCGCTGGCGCAGCCGGGCTCGCCGTGCTCGTCGTGCTGGCCGAGGCCGGCGCCCCGGGCGCCCTGCTCGTCGCGGTGGCCGCAGCCACCGGCGCGGCGATGCCGCAGGTCGGCCCGCTCGCCCGGGTGCGCTGGCGCCCGATCGCGGGCCGCGCAGGGCACGAGTCGCCGCAGCTCGTCGACGCCGCCTTCTCCTACGAGGGCGCCGCGGACGAGGCGTCGTTCGTCCTCGGCCCGGCCCTGGTGGGTGCGGTCGCGGTCCTGATCGATCCCGCCGGATCCCTGCTCGTCGCCGCCGGACTGCTCGCGGTGTTCGGAGGCTGGTTCGCGCTCCACCCGACCGCGGCGCTCACCGGCGGCACGCACGTCGCGCGCGCGGCCCGGACCCGGCTGTTGACCGGTGCGTTCGCGGTCCTCGTCGGCGCGCAGCTGCTCGTCGGCGTGCTCTTCGGGTCGATCCAGACCGGGGCGACCGCGCTCGCGACCGCCGACGGCGTGCCGGGAGTCGCCGGGCTGATCCACGCCACGCTCGGGGTCGGGTCCGTCGTCGCCGGCCTGTCGATGGCGTGGGTGCCGGCGCGCGTGCCGTTCGAGCGGCGGATCCTCGTCGCCGCCGGTGCCCTGGCGCTGCTCGCATCACCGCTCGTCTTCGTCCACTCCGTCGCCGGGATGGTCGCGGTGGTGCTGGCACTGGGCTTCGCGGTCGCGCCGTACATGATCAGCAACTTCACCCTCGGCGAGCGGATGGTGCCGTTGTCCCGCGTCGGTGCCGCGATGACGATGCTCGCGGGCGCCACCGGGATCGGGTACGCGCTCGGGTCGACCGTCGCCGGTCGGCTCGCCGACGTCGGCGGCTACGGTCCGGCGCTCGCGGTCACGGTCGTGGCGGCGTGGACCGCGTTCGTCCTCGCCGTCTGCGCCCAGCGCACCCTCGGAACCGCCCCGCACCGCTGAGCCCCGCCCCCGATTCGACGCGTTTCCCACCGATTCGCGCCCGAGGATCGGTGGGAAACGCGTCGAATCGGGAGCGCGCCGGGGCGTCAGGAGGCCGAGTCGAGCGCGGCGCGCAGGGCCGTACGGACCTGCGGCCACTCCTCGTCGGTCACGGAGTAGACCACCGTGTCGCGCCAGGACCCGTCCTTGCGCGGCCTGTGCTTGCGCAGCACGCCCTCGCGGGTCGCGCCGAGCCGCTCGATCGCGGCCTGCGACTGCTCGTTGAGGACGTCGGTCTCCCACGCGACCCGGACGGCGCCGAGGGTGTCGAAGGCGTGCGAGAGCAGCATGAGCTTCGCCTCCGTGTTGATCCCGGACCGTTGGAACCGCTCGCCGAGCCAGGTCCAGCCGATCTTCACGCCGCGCCGGGCGGGATCGATGTCGTAGAACGTCGTCAGCCCCGCGAGGTCGCCGGACTTCGTGTCGATCTGCGCCCACGCGACGCTGTCGGGGATCGCGAGGTAGCCCGTGACGATCTTCTCGGCCGCGGCGAGGTCGGCCGGGCGGTCGAAGGACAGCCAGCGGAACACCGCGTCGTCGTCGGACGCCGCCAGCACCCCCTCGGCGTGGTGCGGCCTCAGCTGCGCGAGGGTGACGTGATCACCGAACAGGTCCTGTGCTTCGTACCACTGGCTCGGGCGCATGCCTTCGACCCTAACGCGACTCCGAGGCCGCCCCGGGCCGTGCCTCGTCACCGACCGGGCGGGTGCGCTTGCCGTGCGGCTCACGGACCTGCGCGAGGTCCTCGAGGAAGGTTCGCGCCCAGGTCTCGATGTCGTGCTCCTTGACCTGGCGCCGCATCGCGCGCATCCGCTTCGACTTCTCCTTCGGCGGGTCGGAGATCGCCTTCAGCATGGTCGCCTTCATCCCGTTGATGTCGTACGGGTTGACGAGGTACGCCTGCTTCAGCTCGGCCGCGGCACCGGCGAACTCGCTGAGCACCAGCGCCCCGGAGTCGAGGTAGCGGGTCGCGACGTACTCCTTCGCGACGAGATTCATGCCGTCGCGCAGCGGAGTCACCACCATCACGTCCGCCGCGCGGTACAGCGCCGCCATCTCCGCGCGCGGGTAGGACGAGTGCAGGTACGTGATCGGGGGCTGGCCGATCCGCCCGACGTCGCCGTTGATCCGGCCGACGATCCGGTCGATCTCGTCGCGCAGGCGGCGGTACTGGTCGACCCGCTCCCGCGACGGCGGCGCCACCTGGACGAAGACCGCGTCGGCCGGGTCGAGCAGCCCCTCCGACGCCAGCTCGCCGAAGGCCCGCAGCCGCTGCGGCAGGCCCTTGGTGTAGTCGAGCCGGTCGACGCCCAGCAGGACGAAGCGGGGGTTGCCGAGGCTCGCGCGGATCTCGCTGGCCCGTGCCTCCGTCTCGGGCTGGCGGGCGAGCTCCTCGAAGTAGCCCGTGTCGATCGAGATCGGGTACGCCTTCGCGACGACCGACCGGCCGTCGGGGAGGTAGACCGTGTCGCGGTGGGTCTTGTGCCCGACCCGCAGCCGGACGAGCCGGACGAAGTTCTGGGCGGCCCCGGTCGTCTGGAACCCGACGATGTCCGCGCCGAGCAGACCCTCGAGGATCCGTCGCCGCCACGGCAGCTGCGTGTAGAGCTCGACCGGCGGGAACGGCACGTGCAGGAAGAAGCCGATCCGCAGGTCCGGGCGCAGCTCGCGCAGCATCTGCGGCACGAGCTGGAGCTGGTAGTCCTGGACCCACACGACGGCGTTCGGTTCGGCGATCTCGGCGGCGAACTCGGCGAAGCGGCGGTTCACCACCACGTACGCGTCGAACCACTCGCGGTGGAACTCCGGTGGTGCGATCACGTCGTGGTAGAGCGGCCAGAGGGTGGAGTTCGAGAAGCCCTCGTAGTACTCCTCGACCTCGTCGGCCTTGATCGGGATCGGGACGAGCTGCAGCCCGTCGTGCTCGAACGGGTCGAGCTTCTCGTCCGGCGCTCCGGACCAGCCGATCCACGCCCCGCCCTGCCTGCGCATCACCGGCTCGAGGGCGGTGACGAGGCCGCCGGGCGAGGTACGCCAGGCCGTGCTGCCGTCCGGCATCGAGACGCGGTCGACCGGCAGGCGGTTCGCCAGGACGACGAACGACGCCCGTACTCCCGTGGGCTTCGACGAGCCGCGTGTCCGCACCGAGTCGCTCATGGACCGACCCTATCCGTCACCGCGCCTGGATGCCGCCGGTCGCGCGGCGCCGACGTCGTCGAGGATCCGATCCATCAGCTCGAGGATCTCCACGGTCTCGTCCAGAGGGAGCAGCGGCGACTCGGTCAGGCCTTCGCGCAGGCACCGGTCCACCTCGAGGATCTCGTGGGCGTACCCGGCGCCCCTCACGTCGAGCGCGATCGTGTCGGACTCCCAGTAGCGTGCGTGCTCGAACCGCTCCGGGTGGTGCATCCGCGCCGGTACCTCGATCCGGCCGCCGTCCCCGGCGATCGAGGCCCGGCTGTCCGACCACGCGACCTGGGTCCAGGAGAGGCTCGCGACCGCGCCGCCGGCGTACGTGAGGGTGGCGCCGCCGGACAGGTCGACGCCGCGGTCGCTGAGCACCGCGGCGGCCGCGACGTCGTCGGGCGCGCCGAGCATCAGGTACGCGAAGGTCAGCGGGTAGATCCCGATGTCGAGCAGCGCGCTCGCGCCGAGCTCGGGGTCCCACAGCCGGGCCTTGTCGGTCGGGGCGACGAACCCGAGGTCGGCCCGGACCTGGCGGGGCTCGCCGCAGGCGCCCTCGCGAACCATCTCGCGGATCCTGCGGACATTCGGGTTGGTCCGCATCCACATCGCCTCGGCGAAGAACAGCCCGCGCTCGCGCGCCTCGTCGACGAGGGCCCGGGCGTCGCCGGCGTGCAGGGTCAGCGCCTTCTCGCAGAGGACGGCCTTGCCGGCGGCGAAGCACGCCCGGACGTCGTCGTAGTGCCGTCCGTGCGGGGTGGCGACGTAGATCGCGTCCACCTCGTCGTCGGCGAGCAGGTCGTCGTACGACCCGTACGCGCGAGCGCCGCCGGGCTGGGTGCCCTGGGGCAGGTCGTCGTGCTGATCGATGAAGGCCCTCGCGGATGCGTGCGACCGGGATCCGACGGCGTGCAGGACGGCGTCGTCGACGAGGGCGAGGTCCGTCGCGAACGTGTGGGCGATGTCTCCGGTGGCGAGGATCCCCCAGCGCACCGGCTCGGTCGGCTTTGTCATGGCGCCATCCTGGCGCGCCGTCGGCGCAGACGGAAGCGCGGCGCGGCGCGCCGGAGCGCGGAATGCCAAGGGTGTGATTCGGACATCTAGGATGGGGTCATGCAACCGGCCCCCCTCACCGAGACCGAGCGCGACATCCTCGCCTTCGAGCGCGGCTGGTGGAAGCACGCCGGGATCAAGGAGCAGGCCGTACGGGAGCGGTTCGGTCTGACCGCCACCCGCTACCACCAGCGGCTGAACGCCCTGATCGACCGCGAGGCCGCGCTGGAGCACGACCCGTTGCTCGTGCGGCGCCTGCGCCGGCTGCGCGACGACCGCCGGCAGTCGCGCACCTCGCGGCGGCGTCGGCCGGCCTCGCCCGCCGGCACCGGGACGGGCGAGCCGTGAGCGCGCGCCCCCGCGTGAACGCCCGGACGCGTACGTCCTCGTGGGCGGTGCCGTCGATCGCGGTCGTGGCGGCGCTGGCCGCTGTGCTGATCGCGACGGTCTGGCTGTTCGCCAGCTCCGATCCGGAGCCGGGACAGACGACCGTCGCCGACTCCGGCGCGACCACGCCGGCCTCGCCGGCGCCGACGACTGCTGCGGCGTCCGAGCCGGCTCCCGAGCCGACACAGGCCCCGGCGAAGAAGGCGAAGGAGCCCGAGGTCCCGCGCGCCTACGTCGAGGTCTACAACAACTCCCAGGTCTCCGGCCTGGCCGACCGTACGGCCTCGCGCGCCGAGCGCTCCGGCTGGACGGTCGTCGGGATCGACAACTGGTACGGCTCCATCCCCGAGACCACGGTCTACTACCCGAGCGAGCTGAAGGACCAGGCGAGGCTGCTCGCCGAGGATCTCGGGGTGGACCGGGTCCGAGCGGCCGTCGACCCGATGAAGCTCGACCGACTCACGGTCATCCTCGTCGGCTGAGCCCTAGTCTGTCGGCGTGACCCGTCGTACCCGCACGTCGTCGACGCGGGCCTGGCTTCCCACTCTCCCGGGCGCGTACGGCGCGCTGGTGCTCGGCTGTCTCGCGTTCACCCCGTCCCTGCTGCCCCGCCCCGCGCTCTTCCAAGGGCTCGTCGCCGGGGTGTCGACCGCGATCGGGTACGGCCTGGGCGTCCTCGTCGCGTTCGTCTGGCGCGAGCTGGTGGACCGCGAGGCGCGCGTGCCCGAGGCGCGGTGGTGGCGCGTGTACGGGACGGTCGCGACGGTGCTGGTCGTCGCGTCGGTCGTGCTCGGCCGGCGGTGGCAGGACGAGCTCCGCGGCATGATGGGCATGGCGCGCGAGCCGTGGCCGTGGTTGCTCACGATCCCGCTCGTGTGGGCGCTGGTCGCCGTCCTGGGGGTGCTGCTCGGGCGTGGGATCCGCGCCGCGTACCGGTGGTTGGTGACGCTGCTGGATCGGGGCCTCGGGGAACGCGCGTCGAAGGTGCTGGGCCTGGCGATCGTGGTGGCGCTGCTGGTGATGGCGGTCGACGGCGTCCTCTTCGACCGGCTCCGGGCCGGGGCCAACGAGATCTTCTCGGTGCGCAACGGCCTCACCCCGCCCGGGGTCGAGCGCCCGGTCACGGCTCGGCGCTCGGGTGGTCCGGACTCGTACGTGGCCTGGAGCGACCTCGGGCGCGAGGGACGGGTGTTCGTCGCGGGCGGCCCGGACGCCGCGCGGATCACCGAGTTCACCCGGAGACCGGCGCTGGAGCCCGTGCGGGTGTTCGCGGGGATGGAGTCGGCGGGCGAGATCGACGACCGTGCGGCGCTCGCGGTCCGGGACCTGCAGCGCGCCGGGGGCTTCGCTCGCTCGAACCTGCTGGTCGTGACCACGACCGGGTCGGGCTGGGTCGAGGAGGGGTCGGCGTCGGCGTTCGAGTACCTCAGCGGTGGCGACTCCGCGATCGTCGGGATCCAGTACTCGTACTTCCCGTCGTGGATCTCCTACCTCGCCGACCAGGAGCTGGCCCAGGAGGCGGGCCGCGCGCTCTTCGACGCGGTCTACGCGCACTGGCTGGAGATGCCGTCCGACGCCCGGCCACGGCTGTGGGTCTCGGGTGAGAGCCTCGGCTCGTTCGGGGCGGAGGCCGCGTTCAGCGGCGCGCACGACCTCGCCAACCGGACCGACGGCACGCTGCTCGTCGGTCCGCCGAGCTTCAACCGGCTCTACCGGAGGTTCGTCGACGACCGCGACGCCGGCACGACCGAGATCGACCCGGTCTACTCCGAGGGGGAGGTCGTGCGCTTCACCCGGCGACCCGCCGAGCCCGTGCCGCCGGTGTGGTCGGACTGGGACGGCACCCGGGTGCTCTACCTCCAGCACCCGAGCGACCCGATCGTCTGGTGGAGCACCGACCTGATCTTCTCCCGACCGGACTGGCTGTCCGAGCCGCGCGGGCCGGACGTGCTGGACACAGTGCGCTGGATCCCGCTCGTCACGTTCTGGCAGGTCAGCGCGGACCTCGCGATCGGCGCCGAGGTGCCGGCCGGGTACGGCCACAACTACACCGGCGAGCACGTCGACGGCTGGGCCGACGTCCTCCGCTCTCCGGGCTGGACCCCGGAGAGGTCGGCGCGGCTGCGCGCGATGATCGCCGAGGACGAGGGCCGCTGACGGGCTCGGTGCGGCGGGGTCGGGACCGGCTGGGATGATGGCGATCATGCCCAGCTCCGAGGCGCCGCAGCCCGCGCCGACCACCGACGCCGGCCGCGCCGCCCTCGACGCCGTCGTGGCCGACCCGGCCCGTGCGTTGCTGGCGCTGGACTTCGACGGCACGCTGGCGCCGATCGTCGACGACCCCGAGCAGGCCGCGGTGCACCCGCGCGCGGTCGCGGCGCTGGACCGGATCGGACCCTGCCTCGGGAAGGTCGCGGTCGTCACCGGGCGGCCGGTGCTGACCGCCCTGCGGCTCGGGGGCTTCGACGATCGCCCCGGGCTCTCGAGACTGTCGATCCTCGGTCAGTACGGCGCGGAGCGGTGGGACGCCCAGACCGGCGAGGCCGACATCCCGCCGCCGCCTGCCGCGATCGCCGAGGTCGAGTCGCGCCTGCCGCGGCTGCTCGACGATCTCGGGCTGGGCGACGTGGCGCTGGAGAAGAAGGGGCGCGCGGTCGTCCTGCACACCCGTCGGCTCGCGGACCCGGCGGAGGCGCAACGGCGGCTGGCGGGCCCGGTCGCCGCCCTGGCGCGCAGCCACGGGCTGGCTGCCGAGCAGGGCCGCAACGTGATCGAGGTGCGCGACCCGTCCGTGGACAAGGGGCGTGCGCTGCGCGACCTGGTCGCCCAGACCGGCGCGACGGCGGTCGTCTACGCCGGCGACGATCTCGGAGACCTCCCGGCGTACGTGGCGCTCCAGTCGATGCGCGCCGCCGGCGAGGTCCGGGCGCTGCTGGTCGCGGTCGCCTCGGCCGAGCAGCCCGCGCTCGTGCCGCGCTCGGATCTGGCGGTGGACGGCCCCGAGGAGCTGGCCGACTGGCTCGAGCGCCTCGCCGACCGGCTCGGCTGCTGAGAGCCGTACGCCGCCGGCACCGTCGTCGTGAGGAGCGCCTCGCGACACGGCGGGTCGCGCTTCGGAGGAACTGTCGGTCGGTGCTGACAGGCTGAGGCCATGGATCTCGTGGCGGTGTTGTTGGTCGGTCTCCTCGTCGGAGTCGTTCTCGGTGGCCTGGTGGGGTGGTTGGCTGCGCGGTCACGGTCCGCGGACTCCTCGACCGAGCGGGTCGACCCCGAGGTGCTGGCGGCTCGCCACGAGCGGGCGGTCGCGGAGGTCCGGGCGGCCGAGGCGGCCCAGCGTGCCGAGGTCGAGCGCGAGCTGGCCTCGACCGCGGCCTCGGTCGAAGGCCTCCGGCGGGAGCTGTCCGCCGCTGAGGCCCGTTACCGCTCGATGCACGAGCAGCACGACCGCGAGCGCCGTCAGCGTGAGCGGGCGCAGGAGGCGGAGAGCAAGGTTCTCCAGCAGTTGGCGCCGGTCCAGAAGGCCCTGTCGTCGATGCAGCAAAAGGTCGAGGACCTCGAGCAGCAGCGTCGCGAGCAGCACGGCCGGCTCGCCGAGCAGATCCGCAACACCCAGCAGAGCGCGGACCAGTCCCGCCGGGCGGCCGAGACCCTGGCTTCCGCCCTGAAGAACAACGCGGTCCGTGGGCAGTGGGGCGAGACACAGCTGCGCAGCCTCGTGGAGTCGGCGGGCCTGCTGAACCGCGTCGACTTCGACCTCCAGGCGTCGATCCAGGCCGAGTCCGGCGCACGACGTCCCGACATGGTGCTGCGCCTCCCGGGCGGCAAGTCGGTCGCGGTCGACGCGAAGGTCCCGTACAACGCCTACATCGAGGCGATGGCGATCCCCGACCCGGCGAGCGAGGAGCAGGAGGACCGTCGTCGCGTCCTGCTGGTGCAGCACGCGGAGAAGGTGCGCAGCCACGTCAACGCTCTCGCCTCCAAGCAGTACTGGACCGGTCTCGAGGTGAGCCCGGAGTTCACGATCGCCTTCATCCCGAACGAGCCGTTGCTCGCCGCGGCGCTCGAGCAGGATCCCAGCCTGCTGGAGGACGCCTTCGCCAAGCGCATCGCCCTGGCGTCGCCGGTGAGCTTCTGGGCCGTGCTGAAGACGGTCGCGTTCACCTGGCAGCAGGAGGCGCTGACCGAGGACGCCAAGACGCTGTTCGATCTCGGCAAGGAGCTCTACCAGCGGATCGGCACACTCACCGACCACGCCGACAAGCTGCGGCGCTCGATCGAGTCGACGGTCGAGAGCTACAACAAGTTCGCCGGTTCGCTCGAGGGGCGCGTGCTCGCGACCGCACGCAAGCTCGACAACCTGGACGAGACGAAGGTCCTCGGGGAGCCCACCCGGATCGAGAAGTCCCCGCGCAGGCTCACCCGGCTCGAGGCGGCCGCCGAGGAGGTCGCTGCGCGGCGCAGCATCGAGGACGCCGCGCTCGCGCAGACGGGTGTCGACCGCCCGGAGCTGGTGTTCGAGGCAGAGGTCGTCGAGGACAGCGCCGGCGAGCGCAGCAACGAGGAGCGCGCCGGCTGATCGATCCGGCCCGCGGGCGCGACCTCGTCCGTTCCTCCGTCCCGGAGCCGGGTGCCCGCACCCCGAGAAGGTCGGTCTCGGATGCCGGACCGATTGGACGGTATGTGAGACGCCTGCCTACAGTTGGTCACAGCTCATCGAGAGGGGCGGAGGGAACGGCCCGACGAAGCCCCGGCAACCACCGTGCGTAGCTCGCGACCAGGCGAGGCCGACGCGCGGCATGGTGCCAAATCCGTCTCGCGGCGAAGGTCGTCCGCGGGAGAGATGACAGAGGAGGCCTCGTGAGCGCGAGCACCCTGGACGTCCCCACCACCACCCGTCGTTCCTTCGGCAATGCCGTGGGCCTGACCTGTCGCGCCTGCGGTGCGCGTCAAGAGCTCGGCCCGTTCTACGCGTGCATCGAGTGTTTCGGTCCGCTCGAGGTGAGGTACGACTTCCCGACGATCACCCGCGAGCAGATCGAGGCCGGCCCGAAGAGCATCTGGCGCTACCAGCCGCTCCTCCCGGTGCCGGCCGACATCGCGGCGATCCCGAACACCGACCCGGGATTCACCCGGCTCGTCAAGGCCGACAACCTCGCGCGCGAGCTCGGGATCAAGACGCTCTGGGTGAAGGACGACTCCGGCAACCCGACGCACTCGTTCAAGGACCGCGTGGTGGCCGTGGCGCTGTCAGCGGCCCGCGAGCTGGGCAAGACCGTGCTCGCGTGCCCGTCGACCGGCAACCTCGCCAACGCCGTGGCCGCGGCCGCGGCTCGCGCCGGCATCCGCAGCGTCGTGTTCATCCCCGAGAACCTCGAGCGGCCGAAGGTCATCACCACCGCTGTGTACGGCGGCACGCTGGTCGCGGTCCGGGGCAACTACGACGACGTCAACAAGCTCGCGTCCGAGATCGCCGGCGAGGAGGAGGACTGGGCGTTCGTCAACGTCAACGTCCGTCCGTACTACGCCGAGGGCTCGAAGACGCTCGCCTACGAGACCGCCGAGCAGCTCGGCTGGAGGCTGCCGGAGCAGGTCGTGATCCCGGTCGCGTCGGGCTCGCAGCTGACGAAGGTCGACAAGGGCTTCACCGAGCTCGGCGAGCTCGGTCTCGTCGAGCCCACCCCGTACAGGATCTTCGGCGCCCAGGCGACCGGGTGCTCGCCCGTCGCGCAGGCGTTCCGGGACGGCCACGACGTCGTACGGCCGGTCAAGCCGGACACGATCGCCAAGTCGCTGGCGATCGGCAACCCCGCGGACGGCCCGTACGTGCTCGACACCTGCCGGCGCACCGGTGGTGCCGTCGAGGACGTCTCCGACGACGAGGTGCGCGACGGGATCCAGCTGCTGGCGCGGACCGAGGGGATCTTCGCCGAGACGGCCGGCGGCGTCACGATCGCGACCCTCAAGAAGCTGCTCGAGACCGGACAGCTCGATCCCGACGCCGAGACCGTGGTGTTCAACACCGGCGACGGGCTCAAGACGCTCGACGCGGTTGCCGACCGGGTCGGCCCCGCCGCGACCATCGACCCGAGCTACCCCGACTTCGTCGCTGCCGACCTGGCCTGATCCACGTTCCGCTGGTCGAGGCGCGAGCCTCTTCCTTCCCGCTGGTCGAGGCGCGAGCGTAGCGAGCGATCGAGACCCCACCACCCGCTGAGAGGACATCATGAGCGTCTCCGTCCGCATCCCCACGATCCTGCGCACCTACACGAAGGGTGATTCGGAGGTGAGCGTCGAGGGCGACACGGTCGCCTCGGTCATCGACGCCCTCGAGTCCGACTACCCGGGCATCAAGGCGCGGGTCGTCGACGAGACGGGCGCTCTGCGGCGGTTCGTCAACGTCTACGTCGGGACCGAGGACATCCGGTTCGCCGACGGGCTCGACACGGCGATCCCGGCGGGCCAGCAGGTCTCGATCATCCCGGCCGTGGCCGGCGGGGCCGTCTGACCTGACCCCAGGACGAGCCTGTGGGCCTGTCGTCACCGGTCGGGCCGGTGGCGGCGGGCCCGTTGTGCGTTCGGGGAGCCGGGCTCGTACGCCTCAGGCAGGCTTGCGAGCGCGGAGCGTGAAGCTGGCCGCCATCCGCTCGGGGTGGTCGGCGAGCCGCATCTCGCCGGGGTGGACCGGGTGCGGCGCCATCAGGCCCGGCAGCGCCGGCCACGGGACCGAGTCGTGCTCGTCGAGGCCTGTGAGCGTCAGCCCCGCACGCAGCAGAGCCGCGACCACCTCGCCGAGCGAGTGCGTCCACTCGCGGCTCTCCAGCCCCTGCAGCGGGAGGTCGGTCTCGACGTACGTCTCGTCGTCGGTGAACACCAGCGGCTCGCCGGTGGCGAAGTACGGGTACCGGGAGACGGCCGCGCCGTCGACCACCTCGTACGTCCCGATCATCGGGTGCCCTTCGCGGACGAACAGCCGTCCGCCCGGCGACAGCAGCCCGGCGACCGTGGCGGCCCACCGGTCCATCTCGGGGAGCCAGAGCAGAGCGCCGATCCCGGTGTAGACGAGATCGAAGCGCTCGGCGCCGAGCAGCCGCACCGCGTCGTACACGTCGCCCTCGACGTAGTCGATCGTGGCGCCGGCGCGCTCGGCCAGCGAACGGGCCTCGCGCAGCGACGCAGGGGAGAGGTCGAGACCGACGACCTGTGCGCCGAGACGGTGGAGGCTGAGGGTGTCGGTCCCGATGTGGCACTGGAGATGGACGGTCCGCAGCCCGTCGATCGACCCGAGCCGGGGCACGTCGAAGCGGACCACGTCACTGATCGCGTCCGGGTCACGGAGGTAGCGGTCGAGGTCGTAGTCGACCGACGCGGCGTGGGCGGCGGCGCGGTCGTCCCACATCGCGCGGTTGATCGCGAGATAGTCGTCGTTCATGGCCTCACGATCGCAGCCGCGTCGTCGGGGCGCTCGGCTCGTGCGCGGGCCCGGGGTCGTCGTCCGGTCGCGGGTCGGTGCCGGCGTCCGGAGCGGGTTCCGGGGCGGGCTCGGGGAGCAGATCGGGGACGCGGCGTGACGTGCGGCTCTTGCTGGAGCCGAGGAGCACACCACTGATCACCACGGCCGCGCCGACCAGCTCGAGGGCGTGCAGGCGCTCGTGGAGCACGACGGCGGCTGTGGACATGCCGACCACGGGCACGAGCATGGAGAACGGCGCCACGGTGCTCGACGGGTAGCGCGCCATCAGCGCCGTCCACAGTCCCGACCCCAGGACGGTGCCGATCAGCACGGTGTACGCGAGGCCGACCATCGCAGGCAGCGCGTCGATCGTGAACGCGGTGGACAGGGACGTCCCGATCCGCGCCGGCCCTTCGACGGCGAGCGCGATCGCCAGCATCGGCAGGGGAGGGACGACCGACATCCACAAGGCCAGGTGCAGCGGTCGGCTGGGTCGGGCCTGCCGGTTCGCGAGGTTGCCGAAGGCCCAGCCGAGTGCGCCGAGGAGGGTGAGGACGACCGGCAGGAGCGCGGCGATCTGCGCCCGCTGCCACGCGACCAGAGCGAGCCCCGCGACCGCGAGCAGGATCCCCGCGACCTGGCGTCCGCTGAGCCGCTCCCGGAGGAGGGCGGCTGCCAGCACAACGGTGAACGGCGCCGAGGCCTGCAGGACCAGCGAGGCGAGTCCGGCGGGCATGCCCGCGGCCATCCCCGCGTACAGGAAGACGAACTGGGCGATGCCGAAGCCCGCCCCGTACCCGATGAGCCAGCGCAGCTCGACGTCGGGCCGCGGCACCAGGAGCACCACCGGCACGGCGAGCACCGCGAAGCGGAGGGCGACCAGGAACAACGGAGGGAAGTGCTGCAGCGAGGCGTCGATCGCCAGGAAGTTCACGCCCCAGGCGGTCGCGACGAGCGCGGCGAGCAGGCGGTCGCGTGGAGTCACGCGCTCCAGCATCCGATCCCACATCGTGAAGCACAAGCGAATAGATCTGAACCCATCTTGTAGACTGGCTACATGAATTCCCCCTCCGGAACCCATCCGATCGACGTCGAGAAGGTCGCCCTGCTGCGTGAGCTCGCCGAGCGGGGCAGCGTCACCGCCGTCGCCGCGGCCACGTACCGGACGCCCTCCGCGGTGTCGCAGCAGATCAAGTCGCTCGAGCGGGAGATGGGCGCGCCGCTGGTGGTCCGGCAAGGTCGCGGGGTCGGTCTGACCGATGCCGGGCGCGTGCTCGCCGAGGGGGCGGTCGAGATCGCGGAGGTCCTGGAACGGGCCCGGGCACGGTTCGACGAGTTCCGTGGCTCGGCGGTCGGCGAGGTCAGCGTGTGCGCGTTCCCGAGCGCGGCCGAGCTGCTGCTCCCGGCCCTCGCGACCCGCCTGGCCAAGACCGACCCGGCGATCACGCTCCGGCTCCGTGACCTCGACCTGGCGGAGGACGAGTTCGCCGCGATCACCGCGGACCACGACCTCGTGATCGCCCACTCGGTCGAGCGTGTCCCGGACGCCGGCTTCCTCGGGCTCTCGGTCACGCCGCTGCTGCGCGAGCCGCTCGACGTCGTGGTGCCGCCCGACCACCGGCTCGCCGGCCGCGGTCGGGTGGAGCCCGCGGAGCTCGCCGACGAGAAGTGGATCGGCGTCCCCGACGGATTCCCCTTCGACGCCGTGCTGCGTGGTCTCGCCGACGGCGGATCGCCGATCGAGGTCGTCCAGCGCTTCGCCGACAACCACGTCGTCGCGGCATTCGTGGCCGCCGGCCAAGGGATCGCACTGCTGCCGCGAGGCTCGGCCAGCGTCGCCACGGCACGTGGGCTGGTCGCGCTCGAGCTCGGGGGTGTCCGCGCGGGCCGCGAGGTCTACGCGCTGGCGCGACCCGATCGTGCCGCGCGCGCCGCAGTCGCGCGGGTGCTGGCCAGCCTCGGCGAGGTCGCCGCCGAGCTGGAGGCCTCGGTCCCCGCCCCGACCGCCCTGGACGCCGACGCGCCGAGCTGAGCCGCCGACGGTCTGCCCAGCCGGCTGGGCAGACCCTCACCTGGCTGGGACAACCTTCGGTGCCGAGTGATGGTCTGCGTAGCCGGCTACGCAGACTGCACCCCGCTCAGTGCACGCGGTGGTCGGGGCCGCCGCTCACCCGGTGCCGACGAGTCCCTCGGTCGGGCTCGAGGCGAGAGCGGACTCGCGCCGCGGGATCCGCCCTGCGAGCTTCGCATCCCGCCCCGCCCGCACCGCGGAGGCGACCGCGGTCGCCATCCGTACGGGATCCTCCGCCCGGGTGATCGCGGTCGCCGCGAGGACGGCGTCGCAGCCGAGCTCCATCGCGAGCGCCGCGTCGGATGCGGTCCCGATCCCGGCGTCGAGCACGACCGGGACGTCGACGGCGTCGCAGATGGCAGCGATCGCTCGCGGGTCGGTGATCCCGAGTCCGGAGCCGATCGGTGCTCCGAGCGGCATCACGGTCGCGCACCCGAGGTCGGCGAGCCGGCGTGCGGTGACCAGGTCGGCGTTGGTGTACGGGAGGACGGTGAAGCCGTCGCGGACCAGCGTCTCGGCCGCGTCGAGCAGCTCGACGACGTCCGGGAGCAGGGTGTCGTCGTCGGCGACCACCTCGAGCTTCACCCAGTCCGTCCCGAGCGCCTCGCGGGCCAGGCGGGCCGTGAGGACGGCCTCGCGCGCCGTGTGGCACCCGGCGGTGTTCGGGAGGATGCGTGCGCCGTGGTCGCGAACCACCTCGAGGATCGATCCTGGCGAGTCGGGACCGACCCTGCGGATCGCGACCGTGACGAGGTCGGTGGCGCTGGCGGCGAGGCAGGCGGCGAGGACGCTCGGCGACGCGATCCCGCCCGTGCCGAGGAACAACCGGCTGCGCAGCGAGGCGCCGGCGATCTCGAGGTCGTCGGACATCGCGCTCACCCGCCCTGGACCGCGGTGACGACCTCGACCTCGGACTCCTCGTCGACGATCGCGGACTCCCACGTCGACCGTGGCACGACCGCTCCGTCGACGGCGACCGCGACGTCACGGCGCGGCAGCGCGAGCGCGACCAGAAGGTCGGCCACGGTGATCGGGGTGGCGAGGTCGCGGTCCTCGCCGTTGACCTGGACGCTCATCGTTCTCCTCGGGTTGCGGGACTGGGGGTAGGGCTGGCGGCCGTGCGCCGGGCGATGCGCCGCGGGTCGGCTTCGGGCATCGGATCGGGTCGCCCCTCGACGTGCGCGACGATCGCGTCGGCCGTCAGGGGCGCGAGGAGGACGCCGGAGCGGTAGTGGCCGGTCGCGACGAGCAGTCCGTGCACGTCGGCCGGTCCGACGAGCGGAAGGTTGTCCGGCGTCCCCGGTCGCAGCCGCGCGACCGCGTCGGTGAAGCGGCAGCCCCGCAGCTCGGGGACGACCTGGACCGCGACCCGCAGCAGGTCGTGGACCGCCTCCACGGTCACGTCCTCGTCGTACCCGACCTCCTCGGTCGTCGCGCCGACGACGATCTCGCCGTCGTCGCGCGGGACCAGGTACACGCCCGTGCCGCGCACGAGCGCCCGGACGGTGTGCTTCAGCAGTCCCGCGCCGCCCCGTACCCGCAGGATCTGACCCTTCACGGGCCGGACCGCGTCTGCGAGGGCGGGCGGCACCCCGGTCGTCTCACGCAGCCGCGCCCCACCCGCGGCGACGACCACGTCGGCGCGATGCGTACGCCCGTCGGAACGGGTCCTGACCCCCTCCGCCGTGCCGTCCGTGGTGACCACGTCGGCGTGGTCGGCGACCAGCTCGACGCCGCGTGCTCGGACCGCCTCACGGAGTGCGGCGGTGAGGCGCCGGTTGTCGACGCTGTGGTCACCCGGCACCGCGTACGCGCCGTGGAGTGCCGGGTGGAGCGCGCCCTCGCGCCGCCGGAGCTCGCGCCGCCCGACCGGCTCGACCGCGATCCCGTGCCGCCGCATCAGCGCGACCGACCGCTCCACGTCCGAGGCGTCGTCGCCGGTGGCGGCCGCGAGCAGCGTCCCTGCTCGACGAAGCTCGGGATCCTGCCCGCTCGTCCTCCCCAGGTCGGCGGCGAACCGCGGCCACCGCCGGAGCGAGCTCGTCCCGAGCGCCAGCAGCGCCTCCTCGCCGAACCACGCCTCGCCCCCCGGCGCGAGCATCCCGGCCGCGGCCCAGGACGCGCCCTGCCCGGGTGCGGGGTCGAACATCGTCACGTCGTGCCCGTGCTCGGCCAGCCGCCAGGCGCACGACAGCCCGACGATCCCGGCGCCCACCACCGCGACCGACGTACGGCTGCGCCCGGCGGGTGAGCGCGGGCGAGAACCCGCCTGGGTGGGGGACACCGACGGCGACACTCCGACTCCCTTCGCCGGCATGACCCGGATCAGGTTCGGCGGTCGGGGCGGCGTCAGCCCCCTCTCAGCCCGTGCCTGGGCTCCCGCGTGGACGTGAGGCACCCTAGGAAGGCGAGGCGTGCCGGGTCAAACCCGGACGGCCCACCTTTGCACTCGTCAGGTCCGAGTGCTAAAACTGGACTTAGCACTCGTCTCGTACGAGTGCTAGGTACGAATCGGGTCAGACCGATGAGGCTCGAAGGTCGCGGCGAGAAGGGATCGTCGCGGACGCGGGCCGTCCGTCGCGGGCATCGCCTGGCCCATCCACCTCTACGCGGAGGAATCGCGGGAGACATGCCGAAGACCATTGCATTCAACGAGGAAGCCCGGCGCGGCCTCGAGCGCGGGATGAACACCCTCGCCGACGCCGTCAAGGTGACCCTCGGCCCCAAGGGCCGCAACGTCGTGCTCGAGAAGAAGTGGGGCGCCCCCACGATCACCAACGACGGCGTGAGCATCGCCAAGGAGATCGAGCTCGAGGACCCGTACGAGAAGATCGGTGCCGAGCTCGTCAAGGAGGTCGCGAAGAAGACCGACGACGTCGCGGGCGACGGCACGACCACGGCGACCGTCCTGGCGCAGGCGCTGGTCCGTGAGGGCCTGCGCAACGTCGCCGCCGGCGCCAACCCGATCGCGCTGAAGCGCGGCATCGAGCAGGCCGTCGAGGCGATCAGCGGTCAGCTGCTCGGGATGGCCAAGGACATCGAGACCAAGGAGCAGATTGCTTCGACGGCCGCGATCTCCGCTGCTGACACCGGCGTCGGCGAGATCATCGCCGAGGCGATGGACAAGGTCGGCAAGGAAGGCGTCATCACCGTCGAGGAGAGCAACACCTTCGGGCTCGAGCTCGAGCTCACCGAGGGCATGCGCTTCGACAAGGGCTACATCTCGCAGTACTTCTACACCGACCCGGAGCGCATGGAGGCGGTGCTCGAGGATCCCTACATCCTCATCGTCAACTCCAAGATCTCCAGCGTGAAGGACATGGTCCCGGTCCTGGAGAAGGTCATGCAGTCGGGCAAGCCGCTGCTGATCATCGCCGAGGACATCGAGGGCGAGGCGCTGGCCACCCTGGTCGTCAACAAGGTCAAGGGCACGTTCAAGTCCGTCGCCGTCAAGGCTCCGGGCTTCGGTGACCGCCGCAAGGCCATGCTGGCCGACATCGCCATCCTCACCGGTGGCGAGGTGATCAGCGAGGAGGTCGGTCTCAAGCTCGAGAACGCCGACCTGTCGCTGCTCGGCACGGCCCGCAAGGTCGTCGTGACCAAGGACGAGACCACGATCGTCGACGGCGCCGGCTCGGACGACCAGATCGCCGGTCGCGTCAACCAGATCCGTGCCGAGATCGAGAACTCCGACTCGGACTACGACCGCGAGAAGCTCCAGGAGCGCCTCGCCAAGCTGGCCGGCGGCGTGGCCGTCATCAAGGTCGGCGCGGCCACCGAGGTCGAGCTCAAGGAGCGCAAGCACCGCATCGAGGACGCCGTTCGCAACGCGAAGGCCGCCGTCGAGGAGGGCATCGTCGCCGGTGGCGGCGTGGCGCTCGTCCAGGCGACCGCCGCGGCGTTCGAGAAGCTGGAGCTCGAGGGCGACGAGGCCACCGGTGCCCAGATCGTGAAGGCGGCGGCCTCGGCCCCGCTGAAGCAGATCGCGGTCAACGCGGGCCTCGAGGGCGGCGTCGTGGCGGAGAAGGTGTCCGGTCTCGCGGCCGGCCACGGTCTCAACGCGGCCACCGGCGAGTACGTCGACCTGATCGCCGAGGGCATCCTCGACCCGGCCAAGGTGACCCGCTCGGCGCTGCAGAACGCCGCGTCGATCGCGGCGCTGTTCCTCACCACCGAGGCCGTCGTCGCCGACAAGCCCGAGAAGGCTGCTCCGGCGATGCCGGACGGCGGCATGGGCGACATGGGCGGCATGGGCTTCTGATCGCCTGATCGGAACCCGAGCGCACGCTCGCAGCACGGAGCCCCGCCGGTCCTCACGGATCGACGGGGCTCCGTCGCGTCCGGCCCTCCCCTGCCGGCCCTGCCCCGTCCGTCCCGCCGCGTACCGTGGTCGCATGTACGTGCCCCGCCCGAACGCGCTGGACGATGCGGCCGAGATCGATGCCCTGGTCGCGGCCGTGGGCGCCGGGGACCTGGTCACCGTCGACGCGGACGGTCGTCCGCAGTCGACGCTGCTGCCGGTGCTGTGGCTGCGTGAGGAGTCCCGGGTCGTCGCCCACATGGCGAGGGCCAACGCGCACTGGCGCACGATCGTGGACGACGCCGCGGCGCTGATGGTCGTGAACGGTCCTCAGGCGTACGTGTCGCCGTCCTGGTATGCGACGAAGCGCGAGCACGGCCGCGTGGTCCCGACCTGGAACTACTCGGCCGTCCACCTGCGCGGCACCGTGAGGGTCCACGACGACCCCGACTGGGTCCGCGACGCCGTCACGCGGCTCACCCGGCACCACGAGAGCACCCGTACGCCCGTGTGGGACGTGACCGACGCGCCGGACGCGTTCGTCGACCAGCAGCTGCGGGCGATCGTCGGGGTCGAGATCCAGGTCGACGCCGTCGAGGCGAAGGCGAAGCTGAGTCAGAACCGCTCCGAAGCAGACCGTCGCGGCGTCGTGGAGGGGCTGCGCGGCGAGAGCGCGGCCGCCGCCGCCGAGGTCGCCGACGCGATGGCGGCCGGGCTCACCACACGTCACCGCGACGCCAGTCGCAGCTGATGGGCGCGCTCGCGTCCAGGACGTGGCCACAGGGCAGGACGAACACCGACCCGTCGTCCTCCGGCGTCCGCACCGCCGAGCCGTCGGGCCGCACCACGGACGTCGGCCCGCGCCACGGGATCCACCCGGCGGCGCCGTAGAACGGCAGAGCCAGATCGGTCGACGCGAGCGCGCCGAGGTCGTAGCCGTCCTCGATCAGGCGGGCGACCTCGCCCATGAGTGCGGTCCCGAGGCCGCGCCGGCGCCGCGTCGCCGCCACCGCCACACCCTCGACGTACCCGGTGGCGTACGAGCGGGTGCCGATCCAGAGCGTCCGGGTGACGACGGACGCGTGCCCGAGGAGCACGCCCGAGCGGTACGCGAGCACGTGGGTGCCACCGAGGGTGTGCTCCCAGTCCTCGGCGCCGAGATCGCCGTCGAAGCTGCGGACGAGGAATGCGCGGATCTGGCGCAGCGCGGAGCCACCGAGGTCCTTGGTCGCCCGAGTCTGGAGCTGCACAGACCGAGCGTAGGTGCGTCGCTCGGCGCGCGCGGGTCACGAGGCCGCCTGCGACCGTCGCCTCGTCGTCCCGCCGACGGTCGTGGCCGGAGGTAGTCCCACACGGTTGTGGCCGCCGTCGGCTCATTCTCGCGCACACCGTGCGCGCACGGTGTGCGCGAGAATGAGAACGACCCTCCACGTCGTCGCGCTGCGCGGGCGCCGCGCGAGCCTCGCCGTACGGCCGACAGCCCGAAGCCGCCTCAGCCCAGCAGCGACCGTCGGACGCCGGCGGCGAGGGCACGGGCGTACCGCTTCTGGCCACGCTTGCTGTGCATCACCTTCGCCTCGCGGCGGTTGCGCATGTTGCCGAGCTCGACCATGACGGTCGGGATCCGGCTGAGGTTGAGGGTCGCGAGGTCGCCCCTGATGTCGAAGCCGTCCCCGCCCGCGATGTAGTTCGCCTTCCGGAACCCGCGCTGCGCCAGCGCCCGCCGGACGTCACGTCCGAACCCGACGGTGCCGGAGGCACGGTGCCGCTTGGTCGAGACGATCACGTGGAACCCGCGTCCGCCGCTCGTCGACCCGTCGGCGTGGATGCTGACCTTGGCGTCGGCCGGGCGTGCACGGCCGCGGAAGCCGCGGTTGCCGAGCTTGCCCCGGACGTCGACGCACGGACCCCACAGCTTCAGGCTGTTGCGGGTTCGGGTCATCACGACGCGTGCGCCCAGGTCGCGCAGCCGAGCGCGCAGCCGCTTCGCGACCCGGAACACGAACGTCGCCTCGGGCCAACCTGCGTTCGTGGCTGTCCCGGTGGTGTTGCAGGCCTTGCGAAACCCTCCGGCGGGGACGAGCTGGTTGATCTGGGCCGGGTGGCGCGCGTTGCCGAGCTGGTGGCCGGGGTCGATCACGATCACCCGTCCGGCGAGCGGTCCGGCGCGCGCGTCGGGGTCCACGCCGCCGCCCGCGACCGGGCGTGCCTCCGCGCTCGTCGGCACGGCCACGAGCAGGCTCGCGGCCGCGAGCAGCGCGATCCGTCGACGGTCCACCCCACGAGGCTAACCTCGCCCCGTAGGGTGGAGCCATGAAGTACCTGCTCCTGATCGTCGTCGTGCTCGCCGTGATCTGGTTCTTCCGTGTCCAGATCATGGCCAAGGTGCTCGGGCAGGACGAGGCCCGGGTCCGCCGGATGCTCGGCCGCCGCAAGGGCGAGCGCTGAGCGGCGCCTCCTGACCCGGCACAGCGTCAGGGCGCCCAGCCCTGCGCAGACCGGCCGACGCTACGTGCAGTGGGCGAGCGCGGTCAGCACGTACGCGCCGGCGCAGCGCATCACCTCGTCGATCGCGACCGACTCGTTGACCGCGTGCGCGTGCAGGATGTCGCCCGGCCCGTACTGGACGGTCGGGACGCCCGTGGCGCTGTAGAGCCGCAGGTCAGACCCGTACGGCGCCCCGACCGCCGGTGGGTGGGGTGCGCCGGCGGCGACGGCAGCGTCCTGCACGACCTCGAGCAGCGCGTGGTCGTCGGGCAGCCGGCCGGGCGCGAACACGCCGCCGGGCCAGGTGACCTCGACCGGGTGGTCGCGCAACCAGAGGTCCTCGAAGCACGCGGCGTTCACGGCCGCGACCAGCTCGGCTCGCGCGGACGCGACCGACTCGCCCGGCCGCACGCCGTACCGCCCCTCCACGATGCAGAGGTCGGGCACGGTGCTCGCCCAGTCGCCGGCGTAGATCGTTCCGATCGAGAGCGGCCACGGCAGCATCAGGTGCGCGAACCGGTCGGGGATCTCGGCGTTGCGCTTCGTCTCCAGGTCGCGCAGAGCGTCCCGCACGACGTCGAGAGCGTCCAGCGCGCTGATCCCGCTCGTGCGCATCGAGCCGTGCGTGGCGCGCCCCCGCACGACGAGACGGAACGTCAGCGAGCCGGCGTTGTCGGTGACGACCTTGTCCGCTGTCGGCTCCGCGATCACGCACGCGTCGGCGGTGTGGCCGCGACGGAGGGTCGCGTACGTCCCGAGGCCACCGTCCTCCTCGCCGGTGACGGTGTGCAGGGCGAGCCCCCGCTGGAGGTCGATCCCGGACGCACGGATCGCGTGCGCCGCGCCGAGGATCGCGGCGACGCCGCCGAGCATGTCGCAGGTCCCGCGTCCGTACCACCGCCCGTCGTGCTCGCGGAGCGTGAACGGGTCGTGGTCGGCCCACAGGGCATGGTCACCGGGCGGCACGACGTCGACGTGCCCGTTGAGCGCCAGCGCGGGGATGGTCTCGGTCGGGCCCAGCACACCGACGGTGCCCCACGCCTCGGCACGTTCGACCTCCATGCCGGGGAAGTCGGGCTCCTGGCGCACCTCGGGCAGGTCCACCTCCCAGTGGTCGACGGCTGCGCCCAGCTCTGTGAGACGGTCGGCGCACCAGTGGCTCGCGGCCACCTCGCCGGGGGTCCCGTCGACGGGCGCGAGCGCGACCAGCGCCGCGAGGTCGGCGGCGACCAGGTCGGGGTCGAGGTGGGCGAGCACCTCGGCGGGGTCGGGTCGTTCGGTCACCCGATCAGTGTGCGACACCTGCGCCGCGCAGGCACCACCGGTGGGCCGTGGCACGATCATGGGCATGACCCGACAGGTGCGTGCGGTCGGCGTGCTGCTCGCCGCCGGCGCGGGTCGGCGGATGGGCCGACCGAAGGCGCTCGTCCGAGCCGCGGACGGGACGCCGTGGGTCCGCCGCGGCGTCGACGTGCTGCGCGGCGGCGGCTGCGAGGAGGTCGTGGTCGTGCTCGGGGCGTCAGCCGACGCCGTACGCCCGCTGCTGGCGGACGCGGACGTACGGATCGTCGAGGCGGCCGACTGGTCCGTCGGCATGGGGGCGTCGCTGCGCACGGGCCTGCGGGCGCTCGACGACGGCACGACCGGTGCCGACGCCTGCCTCGTCTCGCTGGTCGACCTCCCGGACGTCGGCCCGGACGTCGTCGCCCGGCTCCTCACGACCGCTGCTCCCGATGCGCTCGCCCGGGCGACGTACGCCGGCCGCCCGGGGCACCCGGTGCTGGTCGGGCGGTCGCACTGGCCGGCGATGGCGGCGTCGCTGTCGGGCGACGAAGGCGCGCGACGCTATCTCGCCGACCACGGCGCCGCGGCCGTGGAGTGCGGCGACCTCGCGACCGGGCAGGACGTGGACCGCCTCGACGACGTCGGCACCTGAGCGCGACGCCGCACGCCCACGCGGGGCGTGCGGACTAGGGTGGGCCGCGTGGACCAGCCAGCCAGCAGCGACGACCTCGCCCGCGCCCTCGCGGGCACCGGCTACCTCGCCGACGACGGCCTCGCGACGATCGCGTACCTGTCCCTGGTGATGCAGCGGCCGCTGCTGCTCGAGGGCGAGCCGGGCACCGGCAAGACCGCGCTCGCCGAGGCGCTCGCTGCCGCGTACGGGCTGCCGCTGATCCGGCTCCAGTGCTACGAGGGGATCGACGCGTCGCAGGCGCTGTACGACTGGGACTTCTCCCGGCAGATCCTGCACCTGCGCGCGGTCGAGGCGACTGCGCGGGTCGACGGTGCGAGCGATCTTGCGGTCGAGGAGGTCGAGCAGACGCTGTTCGACGAGCGGTTCCTGCTGGCGCGGCCGATCCTGCGGGCACTGCGGGAGGCACCGGTGGTGCTGCTGGTGGACGAGATCGACCGGGCCGACGACGAGTTCGAGGCGTTCCTGCTCGAGGTGCTCTCGACCAACCAGGTGACGATCCCCGAGCTCGGGACGATCCGCGCGGCGCAGCCGCCGGTGGTCATCCTCACCTCGAACCGCACCCGCGAGCTGCACGACGCGCTGAAGCGTCGCTGCCTCTACCACTGGATCGACCATCCCGACCTGACCCGTGAGGTCGAGATCGTGCGGTCGCGGATGCCGGAGGTCTCCGACCGGATGGCGGAGCAGGTGGTCACGGTGGTGCAGCAGCTGCGCGACCGCGGCGATCTGCTGAAGCCGCCGGGGGTCGCCGAGACGCTCGACTGGACCCGGGCGCTGGAGCGCCTCGGGCGTGACGAGCTGGACCTCGCGACGGCTGCCGCGACCGTGGGGGCGGTGTGCAAGTACCGCGAGGACACCGAGCGCGTCCGGCTGGCTCTCGACTCGCTGCTCGCGTCGTAGCCGGTCGGACGGGCCGAACGGCGAAGGAGGGCGATGGCGGACGTCGAAGTCTTCGTCGGGTTCGCCCACGCGCTGCGTGCGGCCGGCCTCGACGTCACCGCGGACCGCACCCAGACGTTCGTCGACGCGGTCACCCGGGTCGGGGTCGCCGATCGGCAGGCGACGTACTGGGCCGGCCGCGCGACGCTGTGCTCGGGCCCGGACGACCTTGCGGCGTACGACCACACGTTCGCGTCGTGGTTCACGCCCGAGGAGCCGGTGCTGCGCCGCCGACGTGACGAGCCGCCGCGGACCGTGGTGCAGGCCGCGCTCGACGACGGCGAGTCCGGCGGTGCGGCGGGGGACACCGACGATCAGCAGGTCGCCATGATCGCGAGCGGGACGGAGACGCTGCGGCACCGCGACGTCGCGACGATGTCGAGCGCCGAACGCGTCGCGCTCGCGCGGATGTTCGCCGGACTTCGGGTCGGGGTTCCGCGGCGACGCAGCCCGCGCCGGACCCCGCACCGCCGCGGCGACCTCGACCCCGGCCGTACGCTCCGCGACCAGCTGCGTCGAGCGGGCGAGCCCGGGCCGATGCGCTACCGCCGACGCGGGACGCGTGAGCGGCGGATCGTGCTGCTGATCGACGTCTCGGGCTCGATGAGTGCGTACGCCGACAGCCTGCTGCGTCTCGCGCACCGGGTGGTGCGGGCGTCGCCGCGGCGCGTGGAGGTCTTCACCCTCGGCACCCGGCTGACCCGGGTGACGCCGGCGCTGCGGTTGCGGGATCCGGACCAGGCGCTCGACGTCGCCGGCCAGACCGTGCCGGACTGGTCCGGCGGGACGCGGCTGGGCGAGGTGCTCCAGGCGTTCAACGACCGGTGGGGCCAGCGCGGTACGGCGAGGGGTGCGGTCGTCGTGATCGCCTCCGACGGCTGGGAGCGCGGCGACCCGGCGCTGCTCGGGGAGCAGGTCGCGCGGCTGCAGCGGCTCGCGCACCGTGTGGTCTGGGCGAACCCGCACAGCGGCCGGCCGGGGTACGCGCCCGTGCAGGGCGGGATCGCCGCCGCGTACCCGCACCTCGACGCGCTCGTCGCCGGCCACTCGCTCGCGGCGTTCCAGGAGGTCCTCGACCGCGTCGCCGAGGCCTGACCGTCCCATCGCCCCCACCTGGACGAACGTCGATGCAGACGGACCGGCCCGTGGGCGGATGCATCGTCGATCGGCGTCGTCGTGCGCGACGTAGGCTGGGTCACATGCGCGAGGTGCTCGACGAGCTGCTGGAGACCTGGAAGGCCGGCGAGACCGCCGGCCTCGGCACCGTGGTCCAGACGTTCCGGTCCGCCCCGCGTCCCGCGGGCGCGTCGATGGTCGTCGCACCGGACGGGAGCGCGTACGGGTCGGTGTCCGGTGGGTGCGTCGAGGGCGCGGTGTACGAGCTGGCCCAGGAGGTGGTCGGGTCCGGCGGTGCGACGCTGCAGCGCTACGGCGTCAGCGACGACGACGCCTTCGCTGTCGGGCTGACCTGCGGCGGCATCCTCGACGTGTTCGTGGAGCCGGTCTCGCAGGAGACCTTCCCCGAGCTGGCCGAGGTCGTCGGCGACATCGAGGCCGAGCGCCCGGTCGCGGTCGCGACCGTGATCGAGCACCCGGACGCCGCCTGGGTCGGGAAGCGGCTCGTGGTGCGGCCGGACGGACACACCGGCTCGCTCGGCCTGGCGCGGGCCGACGACGCCGTCGCGGACGACGTGCAGGGTCTCCTCGCGAGCGGTCGGACGGCCACGCTCACGTACGGGCCGCAGGGCGAGCGCCGCGGCGAGGGGATGCGGGTCTTCGTGTCGTCGTTCGCTCCGAAGCCGCGGATGCTCGTGTTCGGAGCGATCGACTTCGCCTCGGCCGTGGCGCGGCAGGGCACCTTCCTCGGCTACCGCGTGACGGTGTGCGACGCGCGGCCGGTCTTCGCGACGCCCGCGCGGTTCCCGGACGCCGACGAGGTCGTGGTCTCCTGGCCGCACAAGTACCTCGACAAGCAGGCCGAGGCGGGCGCGCTCGACGACCGGACCGTGATCTGCGTGCTCACCCACGACCCGAAGTTCGACGTGCCCGTGCTCGAGCGGGCTCTGCGACTCGACCCCGCGCCGGCGTTCGTCGGCGCGATGGGCTCGCGACGCACGCACGACGACCGCCTGGCGCGGTTGCGCGAGGCGGGCATGACCGACGAGGAGATCGGGCGGCTGTCGAGCCCGATCGGGCTCGACCTGGGCGCCCGTACGCCCGAGGAGACCGCGGTGTCGATCGCCGCGGAGATCATCGCGCTGCGGTGGGGCGGCCAGGGTGAGCGGCTGAGCGAGCTCGACGGCCGCATCCATCATGAGGAGCACGCCTGAGGCGCTGGCCGTTCGACCGGTCGGCAGGTGAACGGGCATTCTGCATTCGGCCTGTGGCGCACATCACACAGGTGTAGAACGATGGGACAAACCCTCGAGACGAGTGGGAGCGTCACCATGCCAGCACCGTCCATGAAGTCCGTCACCGTCACCGTCGATGACGTCGCCTACACCGACCAGGTCGAGCCTCGGATGCTCCTCGTGCAGTACCTGCGCGAGCGGCTCGGCAAGACCGGCACGGTGATCGGGTGCGACACCACCAACTGCGGAGCCTGCACCGTCCATCTCGACGGTCGCAGCGTGAAGTCCTGCACGATGTTCGCCGTCCAGGCCGACGGCCACGAGGTCCGTACGGTCGAGGGCCTCGCCGACGGCGACGACCTGCACCCGATGCAGAAGGCCTTCCACGAGGCCCACGCGCTGCAGTGCGGCTTCTGCACGCCGGGGATGATCATGCAGTCGATCGACGTCGTCAACGAGTTCGGTGAGGCGGACGAGCAGACGGTCCGAGAGAACCTCGAAGGCAACCTCTGCCGGTGCACCGGCTACCAGAACATCGTCAAGGCCGTGCAGGCCGCCGCCAAGGAGATGTCCGCCGACGGCACGAGGTCGGGCGCCTCGAGCGAGGCAGGTGTGGCATGACCGTCACGGAGATCGGATCGCCCCGCAAGCGCAAGGAAGACCAGCGCCTCATCACCGGGCGGACCCGCTACACCGACAACATGACGCTGCCCGGGATGCTCTACCTGGCGATGGTCCGCAGCCCGTTCGCGCACGCGCGGATCACGTCCCTGGACGTGGACGCGGCCAAGCAGTCCTCCGGCGTCGTCACGGTGATCACCGGGGCAGACGCCGCCGAGAACTGCGGCACCCTCCCGAACGCCTGGCCGATCACGCCCGACCAGAAGTCGCCCCACCACCCGTCGATCGCCACCGACCACGTGGCGTTCGCCGGCGAGATCGTCGCGTGCGTGGTGGCCCGCTCGGCAGCCGATGCGCAGGATGCGGCGGCGCTCGTCGACGTCGAGTACGAGGACCTGCCGGTCGTGACGGACCTCGAGGAGGCCGCGACGGACGAGGTGCTCGCCCACCCGGACCTGGGCACGAACAAGTCGGCGTTCTGGGTGTTCGACTCCGGCGAGGCCGAGACGGGCGGGGACGTCGAGCAGGCGCTCGCCGACGCCGAGGTCCGGATCGACCGCACGTACTACCAGCCGCGGCTGATGCCGGCCTTCATGGAGCCGCGGTCCACCGTCGTGGACCCGACCGGTGAGCAGGTGGTGATGTGGTCGGCGACGCAGGTGCCGCACATCCTGCGTCTCATGCTGTCGCTGACGCTCAGCATCCCCGAGTCGAAGGTGCGGGTGATCGCGCCGGACGTCGGCGGCGGGTTCGGCGGCAAGCTGCAGGTGACGCCCGAGGAGGTCGTCACCATGATCGCGGCCCGCAAGCTCGGCAAGCCCTGCAAGTACACCGAGACCCGCTCGGAGTCGCTGATGGCCGCGCACCACGGCCGCGGCCAGGTGCAGAGGCTCAGCCTGTCGGCGACGAAGGACGGGGTCGTCACCGGCCTCAAGGTCTCGCTGCTCGCCGACATGGGCGCCTACCTCGGGCTCGTCACCTCGGGAGTCCCGATCCTCGGGGCGTTCATGTTCCCGGCGATCTACAAGTTCCCCGCCTACCGGTTCGAGTGCCAGAACCTCTTCACGAACAAGGCGTGGACCGACGCGTACCGCGGGGCCGGCCGCCCGGAGGCGACGTTCGCGATCGAGCGGCTGATGGACGACCTCGCCGCCGAGCTCGACATGGATCCGCTCGAGCTGCGGCGCAAGAACTGGATCGGCCACGAGGAGTTCCCGTTCACCACGGTGTGCGGATTGGAGTACGACTCGGGCAACTACGAGGCCGCGACCGCGAAGGCGATGGAGCTGTTCGGGTACGACGAGCTCCGCGAGGAGCAGCGCCGCCGCCGCGAGTCCGGCGACCGCGTCCAGCTCGGGATCGGCGTCTCGACGTTCACCGAGATGTGCGGTCTGGCACCCTCGCGGGTGCTCGGGTCGCTCGACTACGGCGCGGGCGGCTGGGAGTACGCGCAGGTGCGGATGCTGCCGACCGGCAACGTCGAGGTCGTCACCGGAGCGAGCCCGCACGGGCAGGGCCACGAGACGGCGTGGAGTCAGATCGTCGCCGACCGGCTGGGCGTCCCGTTCGAGAACGTCGAGGTGCTGCACGGCGACACCGCGATCGCGCAGCGCGGCCTCGACACGTACGGCTCGCGCTCGCTGGCCGTCGGCGGCATGGCCGTCGTCGCCGCCGCCGACAAGGTGATCGAGAAGGCCCGGGTGATCGCGGCCCACCTGATGGAGGCGAGCGAGGACGACCTCGAGTTCACCGAGGGGACCTTCAAGGTCCGGGGCACGGACACCTCGATGGCGCTCGGAGAGGTCGCGCTCGCCGTCTTCGCGGCGCACAACCTCCCCGACGGCGTGGAGGCCAGCCTCGACTCGGACGCGACCTACGACCCGGAGAACTTCTCGTTCCCGCACGGCACGCACCTCGCTGCGATGGAGGTGGACACCGAGACCGGACAGGTGACGCTACGGAAGTACGTCTGCGTCGACGACATCGGCCACGTGATCAATCCGCTGATCGTCGAGGGGCAGGTGCACGGAGGTCTCGTCCAGGGCATCGCGCAGGCGCTGTTCGAGGAGGCGGTGCACGACGAGTCGGGGACGCTGGTCACCGGGTCGTTCGTCGACTACCTGGTCCCGAGCGCGGCAGACGTGCCGTCGTTCGTGACGGACCGGACGGAGACGCCGTCCTCGACGAACGCCCTCGGGGTGAAGGGCGTGGGCGAGGCCGGCACGATCGCGTCGACCCCCGCGATCGTGAACGGCGTGATCGACGCCGTGCGGCATCTCGGAGTCGATGACATCGTGATGCCATGCTCGCCCGCGAAGGTGTGGGCGGCGCTGCAGGGGGCGGACAAGGGCCGGGGGGCCGAGGCGGCAGCGCCGACGGTCAACAGTCCCGAGGTCGCGCAGCGCGACGTCGCGTCGACCGGCGCGGTCCAGACGGGTTCGGACGAGGGGGACGAGCAGTGATTCCGACAGCTTTCGACTACGAGGCACCCGACACCGTCGAGGAGGCCGTCCGGCTGCTGTCCAGCGGCGCGGACGACGTGAAGATCGTGGCGGGGGGCCAGAGCCTGATCCCGGTCCTCAAGCTCCGGCTCGCCGGACCCGAGCTGCTGGTCGACCTGGGGCGGATCCCCGACCTGCGTGGTGTCCGCGAGGACGGGGACGCGCTGGTGATCGGTGCGATGACGCCGCACCACGAGGTCGCCTCGAACGCCCTCGTACGCGAGCACGCGGCGCTGCTGGCGGAGGCCACGGCGACGGTCGCAGACCCGCAGGTGCGCCACCGGGGCACGTTCGGCGGTGCGCTCGCGCACGCCGATCCTGCCGGCGACCTGCCGGCCCCGGCGTGGGCGCTCGACGCGTCGTTCGAGATCGTCGGGCCGAACGGCGCCCGGACGGTCGCGGCCGACGACTTCTTCCTCGACTACTTCACGACCGCGATCGGCGAGGACGAGGTGCTCACCTCCGTGCGGGTGCCGAAGCACACGGGATGGGGCGCGGCGTACGAGAAGTTCGTCCGGGTCGCGCAGCAGTGGTCGATCGTCGCGGTCGCAGCGACGGTCCAGGTGGAGGGCGGCACGATCGCCGACGCCCGGATCGGGCTGACGAACATGGGCTCGACCGCCGTCCGGGCCCGCGCGACCGAGGACGCGCTGCGGGGCGTCGCGCTCGACGAGGCCGCGGTCGCGGCGGCGGTCGCCGGGGTCGCCGAGGGCACGTCGCCTCCCGACGACCTGAACGGCTCGGCCGACTACCGGCGCCACCTCGCCGGGGTCCTCACCCGACGGGCGGTGCTGAAGGCGGCGGGCGCCTGATGGAGCTCTCGCACTCGTTCACCGTCCCGGCCCCGATCGAGACCACGTGGGCGGCGTTCAACGATCTCGAGTCGATCGCGCCGTGCATGCCCGGAGCAACCGTCGAGGTCACCGACGAGTCCACCTTCACCGGCAGCATCAAGGTGAAGCTGGGCCCGATCTCGCTGGTCTACAACGGCAGCGGCGAGTACGTCGAGCGGAACGAGTCCGCGCGCCGTGTGGTGATCGAGGCGAAGGGCAAGGACAAGCGCGGCCAGGGGACCGCCGGCGCGACGGTCAGGGCCGTGATGGAGCCCGACGGCGACGGGACCCGGGTCGAGGTGTCGACCGACCTCGCGATCACCGGGAAGCCTGCGCAGTTCGGGCGCGGGGTGATGCAGGACGTCAGCGACAAGCTGCTGGGCCAGTTCGTCGACTGCATCAGCGACCGGCTGACGGCGACCGGCGCCGACCAGAGTGCCGACGAGCGCGCCGGCGATGCGGCCGAGGGCGCGGACGCACCAGGGACGCAGGACGAGCCCGAGGTCGCGGCCACGGCGATGCCCGGACGCCACGCGGCAGAGCCTGCCGAGGGGCCGGACGCACCGGCCGCGGCTGACGAGAGCACCCGTACGGCGGGGACGGTGGGGGCGCCGTCGCCGCCGTACGGTGGTCCGGCGTCCGCCGGTGCGGCGTCGTCGGGCGCGACGGCGTCGCCCGGTCGGGTGGCGGCACCCGCCGAGGTCGACCTCGCCGGGACCGTCCTCCCCGTCGTGCTGCGGCGGTACGGTCCGCGGATCGTCGCGGGCCTGGTCGCCTTCGTGATCGTCTGGAGGGCGGTCCGGCGCGCGCGGCGGTGACCCGTCCGCGATCTGTCGAGCTGCGGAGGTTTCCTGGCCCAGGGCTCTGACCGGAACTCGACGAATCGGGGGCGGGAGCGCCCGCTCAGCCGTGGCGGGTCCCGTCCGGGCTCAGTGCCCCCAGCGGGCCGACGGTCATCCCCGACTCCGAGCACACCCAGTGGGGGTCCTCGCCCAGCTCCGGCTCGATCCCGAGGGTGTGCTCGGCCGACTGCGGGCAGGAGTCGCACGTCGGCCAGCGGCCGCCGGCGTCGAGCAGGGCGTCCTGGACGTCCTGGGCGACCAGGCCGACGACGAACGGCGCGCCGTCCGGCCACTGCGACACCCACCAGCCGCGTTGGCTGAGCGAGTCCTCGAGTGCCGAGACGGCAGAGGCGTCGGCCATGCGGCGGGCCTCGAGGTCGTGCAGCACTCGCGCCCGCGCCTCCAGGAGGTACTCGGTCACGGCGTCCAGCCTAGGTGCGCCGGGCAACCGCGGTCGCCAGATCGTCGATCACACCGGGACGGGCACGCCCAGGACGGACAGCTCCCGAACCAGGTTGTCGCAGGCCGCCTGCTCCCAGCGCAGCCGCGCCGGCTCGGTGCTGAAGATCCCGCCACGGGTGAGGTAGCGGGTCAGCACCCGCGCACGGATCCGCTTGTACGAGGCTTCCGGGAGGTGGGAGTTCTCGGCGCGGATGTCGCGTGCGTACGCGTCGTAGCGGTCGTGGTCCGCCCCGAGGACCCACAGGTCCGCGTCGCACAGGACTGCCTCGTCGAGCCGGGCCGGGAGGTGGTCCCGGGTGGCGAGCACGAGCCGGGCGACCTCGTCGCCCTGCGGCGCATCGAGCATCCGCTGAGCGAGGTCTGCGGACCGCTCGACGCTGTCGGCGCGGTGCACGTCGTAGATCGCGTCGTGGAACCAGGCCGCGTCCTCGACCAGCTCGTGGTCGAACTGCACCCCGTCGCCGGCGAGCACGTCGACGGCACGGAGCACCTCGATGAGGTGGTCCATGCCGTGGTGCGCACGGTGTGGTTCGGCCCAGCGCTTCCCGAGCTCGAACCGGAGCAGGGGGTGCATCGTGCCACATTATTGCGAGTCGGTGAACGCCGCAGAACGTTCCGTCGCCGGAACATCGCTTCGGCAGGGGCGAGGCGCGAGCGGAGCGAGCGACCCAGACGCGTCACCCGGGCCAGGAGGGGGACCGCCCCGCGAGCCCGACGACCCGGTCGAGCACCGGCGCGTCGGGGGGCACCGGGACCGGCGGTCCGAACAGTCCAGCGCGCTCCGCCTCCTTGCCGGGCTCGGCGGCGTCGAGCACCAGGGCGTGCACGACGCCGAGGCTCTCGGGCGCCGGCTCGTAGGCCTGGTCCGTGGAGCGGGCGAGGTCCCAGCCGTGGATCACCAGCTCCTGCAGCGCGACGAGACCGGCGACGTCACCCGGCAGGTCCACCCCGCCGACGCGGGTGGCGCCGCTCCAGGCGGCGTCGTCGCGCCAGGCGTCGGCGAGCGCTCCCAGGTGGTCCGGGAGACGGGTCCGCCACTCGGGGTCGAGCTGGTCGCGCGTCGGGTCCGGCGGCCGCGAGAGCGCGGGGTCGTCGGACTTCGCTGCCGCCAGGGTGAACGCCCGACTCAGACCGTCCAGGTGCGCGAGCAGCGTGGCGACGTCCCAGCCGCACGGTGTGCGCCGGTCGAGGTCGGCATCGCTCACGCCGCGTACGAGCGCGGCCACGTCGGTGGTGGCCGGAGCAAGGTCGATGGGGTCGGTCACGGGTCCTCCTGCCGGTGGTAGGTGACGACCGACCGGTGAGGGTGAACTCATCGGTCGACCGGCCGACTAGCATCACAGCGTGCCCGACCCGATCCGCTACCGCTCGCCGGACGAGGACAGCGCACGCTGGGACGCGTTCACGCTGCGCCCCGGCGACGTCGTCATCAGCACACGGTCGAAGTCCGGGACCACGTGGATGCAGCGGATCGTCTCGCTGCTGCTGCTCGACGAGGTGGAGCCGTACGCCCCGCTGTCGGAGATCTCTCCCTGGATCGACTGGAACGTGGAGCCGATCGAGGACGTGGTCGCTCGCCTCGACGCGCAGCCCCACCGCCGCTTCGTCAAGACCCACACCCCGCTGGACGGCGTGCCGATCGTCGACGGCGTGACGTACGTGGTGGTGGCGCGACACCCGCTCGACATGGCGGTCTCGCTGTTCCACCAGGGGGCGAACATCGATCGGGTGCGGTTGCGCGCCCTGGCCGGCGAGCCTGGCCCCGTGCCGGACGGAGACGCACCGCGGCCTCGGCCGGACCTGCACGCGTGGCTGCTGCGCTGGATCGCTTCCGACGCGTCACCGACCGAGTCGATGGACGGGCTGCGCGGCGTGCTGCACCACGTCGAGGACGCGTGGGGCCGCTCGGAGGGCGGAGCCGCCGGTCCAGGTGAGGAGGGAGACGTGCTGCTCGTGCACTACGCCGATCTGCGCGCCGACCTCGAGCAGCAGATGCGGCGGATCGCCCGTCGCCTCGCCGTCGAGGTGCACGAGCACCGGTGGCCGGACCTGGTCGCGGCCGCGTCGCTGGCCGCGATGCGCAAGCAGGCCTCGACGGTCGTGCCGGATCGCCTCGGCGTCCTCAGGGACCACGCGGCCTTCTTCCGGCGGGGTTCGTCGGGCGCCGGCGCGGAGGCGCTGTCTCCCGACGAGCTGGCCGCCTACTCCGTGCGGGTCGCGGCCCTGCTGCCGCCCGAGATCGACGCCTGGCTGCACCGCGGCTGACCCTGCGCGCCAGTCAGTCTGCCGCCCAGACGGCACGCCAGAACGCCTCGAACACCGCGGGCGGCTGGGGCGACGGCCACATCTGGTTGGTGAGCAGCACCGCGACCACGTCGGACGCGGGGTCGATCCACAGCGACGATCCGAGCCCGCCGTCCCAGCCGTACGTCCCGGCGCGACGTCCGTCGGCGGCATCGGCGGTGAGGACGCCGAGTCCCAGCCCCCAGGCGGAGCCGTCGCCGGTGCTCACCCGGGCCTGCGTGGCAGCGGCGATCGTCTCCTTCGCGATCACCCGCGTCCCGTCCGTCGCCGTGCCGCCGCGGAGCAGCATCGCGCCGAACGCGTGCAGGTCCTCGACCGTCGACACCAGGCCGTCGCCGCCGTTCGGGAAGCGCGGCGGCCGCGACCACTGCCCGTCCGCCGGGTCGTACGCTCCGAGCTCGCCGGTGCCCGGCAACCACAGCGGGCCCAGCCGGCCGGCCTGGTCCGGCCGGATCCCGAACCCGGTGCCGGCCATGCCGAGCGGCGCGACGACCCTGTCGGCGAGGACCTCCGGCAGCGGAGCACCCGCCGCCCGCGCGATCAGGACGCCGAGCACCTCGGCACCGACGTGGTAGAGCCAGCGTGCGCCCGGCTGGTGCGACCACGGGACGGAGGCGACCGTACGGATCCAGGTGTCGGGGTCCGGGTTGCTCTGCGGCGCCGGTGGCCCGGCGCCCAGCCCGGCGTCGGCGAGAGCCTGGAGCACCGGGCCGGGCCACGGTCCGGCGAAGTCGAGCCCGATCCCCAGCCGGAAGTCCAGCACGTCGCGGACCGTCACCGGGCGGTGCGCCGGCACGACCTCGTCGAGCGGGCCGGCAGGATCACGCAGCACGGTCCGGTCGGCGAGCTCCGGCAGCCAGCGTTCGACCGGGTCGTCGAGGCCGAGGGTCCCGTCGTCGAGCAGGGCGAGCGCAGCCGTGGCGACCACGGGCTTGGTCGTCGACGAGATCCGGAAGACGGTCTCGGGCGTCACCGGTCGTTCGTCCCGCGGGCCGGTCACACCGACGGCGCCCACCGCGGTCTCGTCTCCGCGCGACACGCTCCAGGCCACGCCGGGCGGTTCCCCGGCGTCGGTCATCGGCGTGATCGCCGCCCGGATCCTGCGCTCCAGCTCCACGTTTCCCAGCTCCACGTTCCCCAGCTCCACGGTCTCGGTGTGTCGGCGGTCGCATCCTCGGCGCGAGGTGGACGTGACAGGACCCTCGAAGTCATCGGTGGAGCTCGAGATTCCTGGCACACCGTACGCGCACGGTGTACCAGGAATTCCGAGACGGGGCCCGTGGTGCGTGTGCGGTGGAGGCGCGAGGCGTCAGCCCACGACGTCGAAGCCGGTGCCCCCGGGGTCGTCGGCCCGTGCCACGGCCACGTCGTCGACCCGCGCTCGGGGTGGACCGACGCGTGCCCACGCGACGAGTGCGTCGACGGCGTCCGGTGGTCCGGCGAAGACCGCCTCCACGGCGCCGTCGTCGCGGTTGCGGACCCACCCGCGAACCCCGGCTTCGAGCGCGGCGCGGCGGCACGAGTCGCGGAAGAACACGCCCTGGACGTGCCCCGACACCACCACCCGTACGGCCCGGTCGGCCATCGTGGGTCTCCTCTCCGCGCCCGCCCTAGACGTCGGCGGCGTCGACGATGCGGTACGCGTACCCCTGCTCGGCGAGGAACCGCTGCCGGTGCTGCGCGAACTCGGCGTCGACGGTGTCGCGCGCGACGACGGCGTAGAACCGTGCCGTACGACCGTCGCCCTTGGGTCGGAGCAGCCGGCCGAGCCGCTGGGCCTCCTCCTGCCGCGAGCCGAACGAGCCCGACACCTGGATCGCGACCGTCGCCTCGGGCAGGTCGACGGAGAAGTTCGCGACCTTCGAGACCACCAGGAGGTCGATCTCCCCGGCGCGGAACGCCGCGAACAGGGCCTCGCGTTCGCGCACGGTCGTCTCGCCCTTGATCACCGGTGCTCCGAGCTTCTCGGCGAGCTCGTCGAGCTGGTCGATGTACTGGCCGATCACCAGGGTCGGCTCGCCGGCGTGGTCGCGCACGATCCGCTCGACCACCTCGGACTTGGCGTCGGTGGAAGCGGCCAGACGGTAGCGGACGTCGGCCTCCGCCGTCGCGTACACGATCCGCTCGGAGTCGCTCAGCGTCACGCGGACCTCGACGCAGTCGGCCGGCGCGATGTAGCCCTGCGCCTCGATGTCCTTCCACGGGGCGTCGTAGCGCTTCGGGCCGATCAGGCTGAACACGTCGCCCTCGTGTCCGTCCTCGCGGACCAGGGTCGCGGTCAGGCCGATCCGGCGCCGCGCCTGGAGGTCGGCCGTCATCCGGAAGATCGGGGCGGGCAGCAGGTGCACCTCGTCGTACACGATCAGGCCCCAGTCCCGCGCGTCGAACAGCTCGAGGTGCGGGTAGACGCCCTTCCGGCGGGTCGTCATCACCTGGTAGGTCGCGATCGTGACCGGGCGGATCTCCTTGCGCGCGCCGGAGTACTCGCCGATCTCGTCCTCGGTCAGCGTCGTGCGCCGGACGAGCTCCTCCTTCCACTGCCGCGCGGAGACGGTGTTGGTGACGAGGATGAGGGTGGTCGACTGCGCCTGCGCCATGGCGCCGGCCCCGACGAGCGTCTTGCCGGCGCCGCAGGGCAGCACGACGACGCCCGAGCCGCCGTGCCAGAACGACTCGACGGCCTCGGACTGGTACGGGCGCAGGTGCCAGTCGCCGTCGGCCAGCGCGATCGGGTGCGCCTCTCCGTCGACGTATCCGGCCAGGTCCTCCGCCGGCCAGCCGACCTTGAGGAGTGCCTGCTTCAGGGCGCCCCGCTCGGACGGGTGGACGACCACGGTGTCGTCGTCGATCCGGTTGCCGAGCATCCCCTTGATCCGCTTGGAGCGGATCACCTCCTCGAGCACCGGACGGTCGGTGGTGACGAGGACGAGGCCGTGCACCGGGTGCGCCTCGATCCGCAGCCGCCCGTACCGCGCCATCGTCTCGGCCACGTCGACGAGCAGGGCGTGCGGCACCGGGTAACGCGAGTAGTCCATCAGTGCATCGACGACCTGCTCGGCGTCGTGGCCGGCCGCGCGGGCGTTCCAGAGACCGAGCGGCGTGATGCGGTAGGTGTGGATGTGCTCGGGCGAACGCTCCAGCTCGGCGAACGGTGCGATCGCGCGCCGGCACGCGGCGGCGTCGTCGTGGTCGACCTCGAGCAGCAGCGTCTTGTCGGACTGGACGATCAGCGGCCCGTCAGTCATTCACCACGCCCTTGTCTCGGAACCCATCCGTTCATCCTACGGGCCCCTCTCGGCTGGTCGAGGCGCGAGCGCTGCCCTTCCCGCTGGTCGAGGCGCGAGCGCTGCCCTTCCCGCTGGTCGAGGCGCGAGCGCTTCCCTTCCCGCTGGTCGAGGCGCGAGCGCTTCCCTTCCCGCTGGTCGAGGCGCGAGCGCTTCCTTCCCGCTGGTCGAGGCGCGAGCGCTTCCCTTCCCGCTGGTCGAGGCGCGAGCGCTTCCCTTCCCGCTGGTCGAGGCGCGAGCGCAGCGAGCGATCGAGACCCTACCCCCGCTCACGCGTACGCCGGCGCGCGCGGTACGCGGCGACGTTCGCGCGGGACGCGCACCTCTCGGAGCAGTAGCGGCGCGAGCGGTTCGGGGAGAGGTCGATGTAGGTGTTGGCGCACCCGTCGGCCGCGCAGACGCCGAGGCGGTCGGGCCCGTGGTCGCAGACCAGCACGGACAGGCCCATCAGCGACTCCGCGACCAGCAGGTCGGCGACGCTCGCGGCCCGGTCGGCGACGTGCAGCTGCCACCGGTCGCCGTCGGCAGCGACGATCATCGGCGTGATCCGGTGCGTGTGGAGGAGCGAGTTGAGGGTCCCCACCGACTCGGTGGGCAGGCCGGCGTCGGCGTGGTCGAAGACGGGCCTCAGACGCCGTTGGAAGCGCGCCAGAGCCGGAGCGTCGCGTTCGGTGATCCGCGGATGCAGCCACGCGCGGTCCGCGACGTGCTCGCGAAGTGCCGCGGAGGTCTCGAGGGGGGCGTTGACCAGCGCGGAGGCGCGCTCGGCATGGCTGACGAAATCCACCGCAGGATGGTAGCGACCGGAGCTCGGCGAGCACCCGTCGGGTAAGAGGCACGGATCACCTTGGGTCGTACCGCGCGCCTGACTAGACTGTCAGTGGTAGCCAGCCCAGTGCTCGTTACCACCCCTCATCACCCCCGCTGGACGTCCCCCCATTGGCCGGCGGGGGTGATTCCTTGTCCGGCGACGCCCGCCACCCCGCCAGGGCTGGACTGCTGCGATCAGCGCGGCGCCACCAGCAGCGCCTGCGTGGCGTACCCGCACAGTCCGTCGGCGTCGGCGATCGTCGCGTGCGCCACCCCGGTCCCGCGGGTCCAGGTGTGCGAGCGGGCCTCGAGGTAGATCCACGGTCCGCGAGGGGCGCGCTGGGCGACCACCCCCAGGCCCGGCGGGACGAACAGCCACGCGTCCATCGGCAGCGTGCCGCTGATCCCGTTCGTGGAGTCGGCGAGCACCAGCATCCGCTCGAGGTCCGCGGTCGGCTCGTCGTGGACGAGCGGGACACGGACGCGCCCCCACAGCCGCGTGGTGACGTCACCGGTGTCCAGCGGCGCGTCGTCGGCCATGGGCCGGTCCACGTAGCGCCACTCGATCGACCGTCCGTACCCCCACGACGGGTCGAGCCGGGGGAAGTAGAACTGGACGTGGGCCTCGGGCAGCGGCGGCGGCGCGAACGGGCGCCCGGACTCCGCAGCGCGCCCGTCCTCGGTCGAGATCAGCCAGGCGCGGGCGGCGACGGCCGTCCGGCCCTCGGCGAGCAGGCGCGCCGCGACCTGCCGGACGCGTCGGCCCCCGCGCAGCTCCTCGACCTCGATCCGGCAGCGTCCCTGCGGGATCGGGCCGAGGAAGTCGACGTCGATCTTGCCGATCGCGAGCGGGTCGCTGCCGGTCCGCTCGGCGATGCACCGGGCGAGCAGCGCGGCCGGAGGGCCGCCGTGCTGGTGACTGAAGTCCCAGGGGCTCTGCGTGGCGTCGGTGGAGGCGAACTCGTCCTGGTCGAGCCGTACGTAGTAGCTCGACGCGGGCAGGTCGGGCAGGTGCGCCGACTCGGGCGCGGTGGGGTCGTCGACGGCGGTCACGGGGCCGACGCTACCTGCACGATCCGGTGGACGGCGAAGCGCTGGACCGCTCCGCTGCGGTGGTCGAAGGCGGTCAGCCACCCGGCGTCGACCCGGAGCGGCTCGACGACCCGCTCGGTCCTGGTGCCGGCCTGGTCCATGTAAGCGAGCCACATCCGCTCCTGCGTCTCCGCGGCCTCGCGCAGCCGTGCCATGGTCGCGAGGGCGCCGTCGCTCGCACCGCCGTCGCCGGGGCGCGACGCGGCCGCCGCCTCGCCCGCGCGTACGGCCCGGACCGCCGCGACCGGGTCCGGAGGGCGGTGGGTGACGTCGGCGTCGGAGACCCGCGCGCGCCGACGTCGGCTGCCCCGGTGGACCAGACCTCCGTCCGCGTCCTCGGCCACCGGGCGCTTGCCTGCCTCGGCGAGACGGCGGGTCAGCACCTCGGCGTCCACCCGGCTCACGGCGACAGTCGGGGAGACGCGGTGCAGCGCCGAGGCGACCGCGGGGTCGGCGAGGAGGGCCTCGATCTCGGCCGGATCGTCGCTGCGCACGTACGTGCTGGTCACTCCGATCCGCAGCCGGCCGTGCTGCCGAGCGACGTCGTCGACGAGGTACGTGAGGGGCTGCGGGATCGGGGTGGACGACACCGAGCCGAGGAACGCGTGCACCTCGCTGGCCGGCCACCCGGCGTCGAGCGCGCGGCGGATCGAGTCGGCGGTGAACCGGAAGACCGTGGCGCCTCCGCGCGACTCGACGTCGGCGACCCGGGCGAGCCGGTCGACGACGTCGCGGGTCAGCGGGCCGGGCGCGACGGCCGTCAGGTCGGCCTGGACCAGCACGTGGTCGACGGGGGCCGGGAGCAGCGCCTCCAGGGTCTCCTCCGCCTCGGGAAGGCTCATCGCCGCACCGGCCGGCGTGAGCGTGTCGAGCGCGACGACGCCCAGCCAGGTGGCCTCGCGCAGCGTGCGGCGCACGAGCGCGTCGCGGTCCTCCCCGGCACGCGGAAGGTGCCAGGCGACCGCGTCGACGACCTCGTCGGGGTCGGTGTACGCCTCGCCGCCGAGGGTCGCGAGCACGCGCAGCAGCTGGCGTCGGACCCGGCCACCACCGCGCCGCAGCCACGCGTCGGCGAGGTCGAGCCAACGTCTGCCGACCGACGCGTCGAGCCAGGCGTCGAACAGCGTGGTCGGGACCCACACCTCGCCGGCGACGTCGTCCGCGTCGCGCCCGAGCAGACGCGCGGACTCGGCGACCTCGAGCAGGAACTCGGCCTCCTCGGCCCCGATCCCGAGGGCGGTGGCCGCGTTGCGCACGTCGCGGACCCCCCGCCCGCCGGAGCGGAGAACGGGAACCGGCTCGTCCGCCCACGCGGTGAGCACCTGCTCGACCCGCTGGGTCACCTCCATCACGGTGCCGGCGCTGGCGTTGCGCAGCCGGCGGTCCGGGACCTCGCGGGTCGACAGCGGGGGCGGGCCGTCGTACGGGCCGCGGGGACCCCAGGCGCGCAGGGCGTCCCGGGCCTCGCGGACGACGTGCCACGCATCCGGACGCCCCCACAGCAGCGCGCTCGCGTGCAGGCGGGCCACGATCGCCCGGATGCGGTCGGGCGGAGCGTCGACCAGGGAGGTCAGGTCGTCGATCCCGACGGGCGAGGGGGCGTACGCCATCGCCGCGAGCGTCGACAGGTGCGCCGTGTCGAGCCGGTCGAGCGCCCATCCGACCGACGGGCGCGACGCGGCCCGCGACGCGAGCTGTCCGACGTCCGCAGGTGGAGGCGTCGCCAGGTCGGGTCGCGCGCGGAGCAGCACGACCAGGGCCTCGTCGCTGCGGGCCCTCAGGTCGTCGGCGAGGCTGCGCGGAGACTCGGAGGCGGACATCGTCCCTACGGTAGCCCTCGGGTCCGTCTCCGTAGCCGGCTGCGGAGACCGTCACCTGGCGCCGATGGTTTCCCCAGCCCGGTGAGGATCTGCGTAGCCAGGTGCCCGCCCGAACCCGCTACTCTCCCTGCATGGCCACGCGATCGACGTCGACCGGTCCGCTGCGGCGCTTCGCGAAGGCGGTCCGCCGCGCCGCCGGGTGGCGCCCCGGTGCCGTCGTGGCCGGGCCGTACGGAACGGTCATGACGTATGCCCCGAAGCCTGACGGCCGACCGGATCCCGGCGAGATCGTCTGGACATGGGTGCCGTACGAGGACGATCCGTCGCAGGGCAAGGACCGCCCGGTCCTTCTCGTCGGGCGACGCGGGACCAACCTCGTCGCCGTCATGATGACGAGCAAGGACCACGACCGTGACGCGGCCGACGAGGCGCGCTGGGGGCGGTACTGGATGGACATCGGCTCCGGTGCCTGGGACCGGCAGCGGCGTCCGAGCGAGGTCCGACTCGATCGGCTGATCGAGGTCGAGGAAGCGGACGTCCGGCGCGAGGGCGCGGTGCTCGAACGGACGATCTTCGACCGCGTCGTCGCCGGCGTCGTCAAGCACGCGGCCTGAGGCTCGCCGGTCGAGCGGGCCGGGACCCGCCGGTTGAGACGCCCCTACCCGCGCCCGGCACGCGCACGGTGCTTGCGTGCCTTGGCCCGGTTGCCGCAGACCTCCATCGAGCACCACTGGCGGGAGTGGTTCTTCGAGCGGTCGTAGAACGCCCAGCGGCAGTCGTCCGCGGGGCAGATCTTGACGCGGGCCAGGCGGTCCTCGGCCGTCAGTGTCGCCACGTCGGCGGCGACGGCCTCGATCAGCGACGTCGGGCGCAGCCCGACGTCCGGTCCGATCTCGACGGTCACCCCGACCCGTACGGCCTCGGCCGGAGCTTCGCCGGAGGCGAGGCGGCGCAGGGCGTCACGCAGCCGGAGGGCCTGGTGGTGCACGGTCCGGTCGCTCGTCTCGCCCGTCCAGGCGGCGAGGTCGTCGACGGTGGCGAGCGCGTCGTGCGCGTCCTCGACGTCGAGGGTGTTGAGGAACGCGACGACCCGGTCCGCCGGATCGGGTCCGGCATCGGCGTACGCACTCACCAAACCAGCATAACGCGAATGACGGTTGCGCAGGGACGCCGTAACTGGCAAAGTCTGTAGGGAGGTTACGGATCGAGGGGGAGTCATGAAGTTCTGGGGAGGATTCCTGGTCGTCGAGCAGATGCTCGACCGACGAGACGCGCACACGCGCCACACCCAGCTGGCCGCGCGGCGGCAGGAGGAGGAGGCGCTCCTGCGCACGCCGCGACTCGGCTCCCCGGCCGGGCCCGCGGGCGGTGCGTCCTCCTCCCGGGCCGAAGGCGCGCGGGAGGCCCAGCCCGTTCGGCCGGGCGACGCCGTACGCGAGCCCGCGCGGGTGCCCGCCCGTCGGCGGCTGCGCCCCGCGGTCCGGGCGCGGGGGTGCGCGGTATGAGCGCGTCCACCGGTGCCGTACGGATCGGCGCCTACGTGCTGGACTGCCCGGACCCGCTCGCGCTCGCGCACTTCTACGCCGGGATGCTCGAGGTCGAGGTCGCGGCCGGCAGCGATCACGACTGGGCGCAGCTCGAGGGCGCGTCGCTGGCGTTCCAGCGCGTCGACGACTTCGAGCCTCCGCAGTGGCCGGACGGCCTGCCGCAGCAGGCGCACCTGGACCTGGCCGTCGCGTCGTACGACGAGCCGCACCGCCGCGCCCTCGCGCTCGGCGCGCAGCCGCTCGACCCGGTCGAGCCCCCGGGCCACAGCGACGACGAGGAGCGTGGATTCCGGGTCTACGCGGATCCGGCCGGCCACCCCTTCTGCCTCTGCACCTGCGACTGAGGCCGGGCCGACGCGCAGGGCCTGACCGCGAACGCGGCCCCGGGCAGGTAGCGTTGCGCAGTGTCAGTCGTCGGGAAGTTCGACCGGTACCAGCGTGAGCACCCGGTCATCGGGTTTCCGCTGGCGGTCGTCTACAAGTTCTTCGACGACCAGTCCAACTACCTGGCCGCGACCGTCACCTACTACGCGTTCGTGGCCATCTTCCCAATCCTGCTGATCGGCTCGAGCGTCCTCGGGTTCTTCCTGCAGAACGACCCCGAGCTGCGCGACCAGATCCTCGACACCGCCGTCGCGAGCTTCCCGATCATCAACACCCAGATCGCCAGCACCGAGGGCCTCGAGGGGTCGACCTGGGCCGTGGTCGCGGGTGCGCTGACCGCCCTGTACGGGATCCTGGGGCTGGGCCAGTCGGCGCAGAACGCGATCAACGTCGCATGGGCCGTGCCCCGCAACTCCCGCCCGAACCCGTTCCTCGGTCGGGGCCGCAGCCTCGTGATGTTCAGCATGGCCGGCCTCGTCCTCGTGGCGATCGCCGGCGTGACGGCGTTCCTGTCGGGGAGCAGCGAGCTCCTCTTCGACGAGAGCTTCACCTGGGTCGACCTGCTGATCCGTGCGGGGGTCGTGATCGTCTCCGGGCTCGCGTTCACTGTGCTGTTCCGCTTCGCGTCGGCTCGCGCGCACAGCTTCCAGGCCGCGGCGCCGGGCGCCTTCGCGCTCGCCCTGATGTGGCAGCTCCTCCAGATCGGCGGCGCCGCCTACGTCCAGCACGTGATCGGCGCGGCCAGCAACCTGAACCAGATCTTCGCCGTCGTCCTCGGCATGCTGGGGCTGATCTACATCGGTGCCGTGATGGGGCTGTTCGGTGTCCAGATCAACGTCGTGCTGACCAAGCGGCTGTACCCGCGGGCCCTGCTCACGCCGTTCACCGACAACGTCCAGCTGACCCGCGCCGACCGGCGCGCGTACTCCGACTACGCGAAGGCGCAGCGGCACAAGGGGTTCGAGGCGATCCGGGTCGAGTTCGTCAAGGACGACGAGGGCGCGCAGGCGCCCGCGTCGCCGGCCGTGGCGGGGCTCGGGGAGGGCCCCGCCGGGGGCCGTGGCGACGCCGCGAACGGCGCACCGGTCGTTCGCCCTGGGCGGACAGACGGAAGGGAACAACCCGAGCCTCAGGGAAGTTGAATCTTGCACACTCAACTTTGGGAAAGGTGTGCACATGACCGAGGCTCAGGCTGCTGAGCAGCTTCCCGTCCTGTTCCTCACCGAGCCGGTGGTGCTCCCCGGCATGGTCGTGCCGATCGAGCTCGACGAGGCCGCGCGTGCCGCGGTCGACGCAGCGCGCTCGAGCACGGACGACCGCCTGCTCGTCGCGCCGCGGCTCGAGGACCGCTACGCCGCGTACGGGGTCGTGGCCGAGATCGTCCAGGTCGGCCGTACGGCCGCCGGGCAGGCCGCGGCCGTCCTCAAGGCCGGTCAGCGGGTCCGGATCGGGACCGGTGTCACCGGGCCCGGGGCCGCGCTGTGGGTCGAGACCGAGCACGTCGAGGAGGGCACCGAGGACGCGGCCGTCGCCGATCTCGCCTCGGAGTACCGCTCGCTCGTGATCGGCGACCTCCAGCGTCGCGACGCGTGGCAGGTCATCGACAACGTCAACCGCGTCACGGACCCGTCGGCCCTCGCGGACCTGTCCGGCTGGGCCTCCTGGCTCACCGACGTCCAGAAGCGTCAGGTGCTCGAGACGCCGGAGGTCGCCGAGCGACTGCGCGTCCTGATCGGCTGGCTCAAGGACCACATCGCCGAGGCCGAGGTCGCGGAGAAGATCGCCGACGACGTCCGCGAGGGGATGGACAAGACCCAGCGCGAGTTCCTGCTGCGCCAGCAGCTCGCCGCGATCCGCAAGGAGCTCGGCGAGGACGAGCCCGACGGCGCCGACTCGTACCGCACGAAGGTCGACGAGGCCGATCTGCCGGAGCAGGTCCGCGAGGCGGCGCTGCGGGAGGTCGACAAGCTCGAGCGCAGCTCGGAGCAGAACCCGGAGTCCGGCTACATCCGGACCTGGCTCGACACCGTCCTCGAGATCCCGTGGGGCACCAGGACCGAGGACAGCAACGACGTCTCCGCCGCGCGTGCGGTGCTCGACGCCGACCACCACGGGCTGGAGGACGTCAAGGACCGGATCGTGGAGTACCTCGCGGTGCGCGCGCGTCGCGCCGAGCGCGGGCTCCAGGTCGTCGGCGGCCGCGGCTCCGGTGCCGTGATGGTGCTCGCCGGACCGCCCGGTGTCGGCAAGACGTCGCTCGGCGAGTCGGTCGCCCGTTCGCTCGGCCGCCGGTTCGTGCGGGTCGCCCTGGGTGGTGTCCGGGACGAGGCCGAGATCCGCGGTCACCGGCGGACGTACGTCGGTGCGCTGCCGGGCCGGATCGTGCGCGCGATCAACGAGGCCGGCTCGATGAACCCGGTCGTGCTGCTCGACGAGGTCGACAAGCTCGGTGCGGACTTCCGGGGAGACCCGGCGGCCGCGCTGCTCGAGGTGCTGGACCCGGCGCAGAACCACACGTTCCGCGACCACTACCTCGATCTCGACCTCGACCTGTCCGACGTGCTGTTCCTCGCGACCGCGAACGTCGTCGAGCAGATCCCGCAGGCCCTGCTCGACCGGATGGAGCTGGTCACCCTCGACGGCTACACCGCCGACGACAAGGCCGCGATCGCCCGCGACTTCCTCTGGCCGCGCCAGCTGGAGCGGGCGGCGCTGGACGCCGACGAGGTCACCCTGACCGACGAGGCGCTGGCGAAGATCGTCGCGGACTACACCCGGGAGCCGGGCGTACGTCAGCTCGAGCGGTTGCTGGCCAAGATCCAGCGCAAGGTCGCGACGCAGCTCGCGGGCGCGCGGGCGACGCAGGCGGTCGTGGTCGACGAGGCGGCGCTGCGCGACTACCTCGGACGGCCCCGGTTCACCCCCGAGTCGGACGAGCGGACCGCGGTGCCGGGCGTCGCGACGGGCCTGGCGGTCACCGGGTTCGGCGGTGACGTCCTGTTCGTGGAGGCGACGCCGACCGACGGGGAGCCCGGCATCACGCTCACCGGCCAGCTCGGCGACGTGATGAAGGAGTCGGCACGGATCGCATTGTCGTACGTCCGCTCGCACGCCGAAGCGCTCGGCGTCGACCAGGCGTTCCTCGAGCGCCACGTGCACATCCACGTCCCGGCCGGCGCGATCCCGAAGGACGGGCCGTCCGCGGGCGTCACGATGGTGACGGCGCTGGTGTCGGCCGCGACCGGACGCAACGTCCGCTCCGAGGTCGGGATGACCGGTGAGGTCACGCTGAACGGCCGTGTGCTCCCGATCGGCGGCGTCAAGCAGAAGCTGCTCGCCGCCCAGCGGGCCGGGCTGACGACGGTGTTCGTGCCGCACCGCAACGAGCCGGACCTGGACGACGTCCCGGCCGAGGTGCTCGAGGCGATCGACGTCCGTCCGATGACGGACGTGGCCGAGATCGTCGCGCAGGCACTCGAGCCGGCTGCCCAGGGGGCGAGCGCAGCGGCCTGACCGTCCGGATCCTCCGCTGGTCGAGGCGCGAGCGAGGCCGGTGCTTCCGTTGGTCGAGGCGCGAGCGAGGGACGAGTGAGTGATCGAGACCCCGAACGGGTCTCGAGCCTCGCTTCGCTCGGCCTCGACCAACGGGAGATCCGCCCGAGACGCTTGCGCTTCCGCTACATACTCGGTATACATCTCTCTACCTGGATGTATACCGAGTATGTAGGGGGTCCGGATGTCGATCCGGAACGGACTGCTGGCGCTGCTCTCGGAGCAGCCTGCGTACGGGGCGCGGCTGCGCTCGGAGTTCGAGCGCCGCACCGGCGGGACCTGGCCGCTGAACGTCGGTCAGGTCTACACGACGCTCGGACGTCTCGAGCGTGACGGCCTCGTCGTGGCCGATCCCGAGCCGGACGGCGAGGGTCGGGTCACGTACCGGCTGACCGACGAGGGTCGTGCGAGCGTCGACGCGTGGTTCGCGAGCGCGGTGACGCGTGCGACGGACCCGCGTGACGAGCTGACCATCAAGCTCGCGCTCGGGGTCACGCTCCCCGGCGTCGACGTCCCCGCGGTGATCCAGACGCAGCGCGCGGACTCGTTGCGCCACCTGCAGGACCTGACGCGGCTCAAGCGGGAGGCCCTCGACACCGAGGACCTCGCGTGGGAGCTCGTGCTGGAGCGCTCGATCTTCGGCACCGAGGCGCAGGTCCGCTGGCTGGACCACATGGAGACCCGGGTCCGCCAGGCCGCCGCGGCCCGGCGAGCCGGTACTTCCGGTGCGGGCACCGCCGAACGTTCCGACCTGGATGCGTTGGCGACGACCGAGCGGAGCGCCCGATGAACGAGAGCGCGAACGACGGCGCCACGCCGCTGCTGGAGCTCCGTTCCGTGACCCGCACGCACGGCGACGGCGCGACCGCGGTCCATGCGCTGCGCGGGGTGGACCTGAAGGTCGGGTCCGGCGAGCTGGTCGCCGTGATGGGCCCGTCGGGCTCGGGGAAGTCGACGCTGCTGAATCTCGCCGGCGGCCTGGACACCCCCACCGCCGGGGAGGTGCTGGTCGGCGGGACGTCCTTCGACGGGCTGAGTCGTACGGCGGTGGCTGCGCTGCGCCGCCGGGCCCTCGGCTACGTCTTCCAGGACCTCAACCTGGTGCCGTCGCTGACCGCCGTCGAGAACGTCGCGCTCCCGCTCGAGCTCGACGGCGCCCGGGTCTCGGTGGCGCGTTCGGCAGCAGTCGCCGCGCTGGAGGAGACCGGGACCGAGCATCTCGCGTCGCGGTTCCCGGACGAGCTGTCCGGCGGTCAGCAGCAGCGCGTCGCGATCGCCCGCGCGCTGGTCGGACCGCGCACGGTCCTGCTCGCCGACGAACCGACCGGCGCCCTCGACTCCGAGACGGGCGAGTCCGTCATGCACCTGCTCCGCCGGCGCGTCGACGACGGCGCCGCCGGGCTCGTCGTGACTCACGAGGCACGGCACGCGGCCTGGGCGGACCGCGTCGTGTTCCTCCGGGACGGGATCGTCGTCGACGCGACCGGGCCGGGCCCGGGACTCGGCGCGCTGCTCGACCTGGCCGGGGGCGACTCCCGGTGAGCGGCGGTTGGCGGGCCGCGTTCCGGATGGCGCGACGCGAGATCCTCCGGGCGAAGGGGCGCAGTGCGCTCGTCGCCGTGACCGTCGGCGTGCCGGTGCTCCTGGCCGTCACCGCGACGACGGTCGCCGCCACCTCGGACGTGACGCCGGCCGAGGACGTGACCGGCCTGATGGGCGACGGCGTGGCTGCGGCGACCTGGCAGGGCGGGCGCGTGTGGCAGAGCCCGGACGGGTCGGCGTTCGACTACGCGGGAGACGCCAGCCCGCCTGACCGGGCCGAGCAGCGGCGGCTGCTCGAGACCGTGACCGACGCCCGGGTGGTCCCGATCGTCCGCGGCTACGCCGACGCGGTCGCGCCGGGCGAGGGGGGCGACCCTGTCGCCGTGGACGCGATCCAGGTGCCCGCCGATGACCCGCTGGTCGCGCCGATGACGCGACTGAGCACGGGGCGGCTGCCGGCCTCGGCGGACGAGGCGATGATCAGTCCGGGGCTCGCCGACGAGGCCGGACTCGGGATCGGCGACCGCCTGATCGTCGGAGACCGCTCGTTCACGGTCACCGGCACCGGGGTGTTCGGCTCCCTGTCGACGGGGCCGGGCGCGCGTGCGTTCGTCACTCCCGGTGAGACCGGCGCGACCGACGACGGGTACGCGCAGACCTTCGTCCTCGACCGCGCCGACCCGGTGACCTGGCCGGAGGTGCGGGACCTCAACCGCCAGGGCTTCAGCGTCGTCTCGCGGGCGGTGCTCGCGGACCCGCCCGCGGAGTCCGCAGCTCCGGGACGCTGGGGCGACCAGGGGCTCAGCTCCGACGAGACGACGGTGCTGCTGCTGATCGCGGTCGGCGTGGTGATCCAGGTCGTCCTGCTCGCAGGCCCGGCCTTCGCCGTCGGTGCGCGGCGCTCCGAGCGCGATCTCGCACTCGTGGCCGCGGCCGGGGGGTCCGCGGCACACCTGCGTCGGATCGTCCTGGCCCAGGCTGCGGTGCTCGGCCTCGGAGCCGCGCTGGTCGGCGCCGCGCTGTCGGTCCCGGCTGCCGCGCTGGTCGTCCGGGTCCTGGTCGACGGGTTCGGCCAGGGCGCCGGTCCGTTCCAGGTGGTGTGGGCGGCGACGGCCGGCGTGGTCGTGCTGGGGGTCGTCGCCGCGACCATCGCCGCGCTGGCCCCGGCGCGCCGGGTCGCCGCGATGGACGTGGCGGCCGTGCTGGCCGACCGGCGCCCACCCGTACGGTCGCGTGGGGGCTGGCCCTGGGCGGGCCTCGCGCTCGGCGGCGTCGGGGTCGCGCTCTGCGCCACCTTCGGTGTCGGGACCGGCGGTGGTGGCGAGTACGCGATCGCGGTCGGGGCGATGCTCATGGTCGTCGGCGCGGTCTTCGTGCTTCCGACCCTCCTGCGGGCGACGGGCCGGCTGGCCGGGATCCTCCCGGTCTCGCTCCGCCTCGCGGTCCGCGACAACGCTCGGCAGACCGCGCGCAGCGCGCCGGCGGTCGCGGCCGTGATGGCGGTGGTGGGCGCCGCGACCGCCTTCGCGATCGCCACGGCGAGCGACGTCGCCGAAGCGCGTGCGAACTACGTCCCGGCGTACCCCATGGGCGCGATGGCCGTCTCCACCGACGAGGCGTCGGTCGCGGAGGTGCAGGCGGCGGCCTCACGGATCGCCGGTGCCGAGCTCGGCGCGGCGCGGAGCATCGGCGGGTCGACCGACGGCGAGGACGTCGAGGTGTGGACCGCCAAGCGCGGTGACCCTTGGACGGCATGGGGACCGGACGTCCTGGTCGCCTCGGCCGACGACCTGGCCGGTTGGGGGATCCAGCTCGATCCCGCGGCGCGGGCGCGCCTGGACGACGGGGGAGCCGTGGTCGCGGACGCCGCCTGGTTGCGCGACGGGCAGGCGCGGCTCGAGGTCGACACCTGGGACTGGGTGAGCGGCGAGAGCATCAGCAGCCGGGTGCTCGAGGTGCCGGCCGTGCCGGCGGATCTCGGGCTGCAGCCGGCCGCCGATCCTGAGGCGCCGACGTACCCCGCAGCCACGGTGATCTCACCCGCGCTGGCCGAGCGCGAGGGACTGCCGACGTCGACCGTGACCCTGTACGCCCCTCCCGGAACGTTCTCCGACGACCAGCTCGCCGAGTTCCGGTCGGCGATGCGCGCGCTGCCGGGGGATCAGGGCGTGATGGTCGAGGACGGCCCCGACGAGACGTACACGCCGTACTTCGTCGCTCTCGCCCTGCTCGGCGGGCTCGGTGTCCTGTTCGGTGCCCTGTCGGCGACCGGTCTGGCCCTGCGAGACGCGCGGCCCGACCTGGCCACGCTCGCCGCGGTGGGCGCGTCGCCCGCCACGCGGAGGAGGGTCGCCGCGGCGCAGGCGGGGGTGATCGCGGTCGTCGGCGGTGTGCTGGGGGTGGCTGTGGGACTCGTCCCGGGGTTGGCGGCGACGGTGCCGCTGACGGCGTCCGGGCCGGTCGGGCACACGGTCGACGTCCCGTACGGACTGATCGCCGTGATCGCGCTCGGGGTGCCGCTGCTCGCGGCTGCGCTCAGCGGGCTGTTCGTCCGCGGGCGGCTGCCGCTGGTACGGAGGCTCGCGCAATGAGGCCCGGAACCGCAACGAGGCCCGGAACAGGCCGCACACGCTCGACACGCACTGTTACGCAACCGTTACCAATAAACGGAAACATTCTGAGTACCTCGGGCGTCTACCATGAACGCACGGTACGACACAAGGTGTAGGGGGCACTGATGTCGCACATCGATCTCGCGGAGAGGCAGCGTCGCGCTGCACGCATACGGATCGCCCAGCTGGTCGCCCAGCGTCGGGCGGCAGCGGGCAGCGTACGGACGGCGCGGGAGGTCAAGCCTTCGGTCTGAGCCTCGGGCGGCAGCCCGGCTGGGGCCGGTCGGGCGCACCCGTACGCTTCTGGGCGTGAGTACCGTCCCCGCCGTCGGCTTCGACCTCGACATGACGCTGATCGACTCGCGTCCCGGGATCAAGGCCGTGTACGTCGAGATCGCGCGGCGCACCGGCGTCCCCATCGACGCCGACCTGGTCGTGTCGCGCCTGGGGCCGCCGGTCGAGCTGGAGATGGCGCACTGGTTCGCCGAGGACGAGGTGGAGCAGCGCGCCGACGAGTACCGCGCGCTCTACCCCGCCATCGCCGTCGACGAGGTCGAGGCGTTGCCCGGGGCCCACGCCGCGTTCGACGACGTGCGGGCACGCGGGGCGCGCGTGGTCGTGATCACCGCGAAGAACGAGCCCCACGCGCGCCTGCACCTCGACCGGCTCGGCCTGGTCGCCGACGAGGTCCGCGGTCGGGCGTGGCGCGGTGGCAAGGCGGACGTCCTCCGCGAGGTCGGGGCGCTCGCGTACGTCGGTGACCACGAGCACGACATGGAGGCGGCCGTGACCGCCGAGGTCGCCGGGATCGGGGTCACGACCGGGCCGTGCGACGCCGAGAGTCTGCGGGCAGCCGGAGCGCAGGCCGTGCTGGCCTCGCTCGAGGACCTGCCGGCTCGGCTGGATGCGCTGTGGTCGCGTCCGGCGGTGTCCTAGGCTGTAGGGATGCACCGGGGCATCGACCTCGGTGCTCTGCCTGCACCACCCGAACGCTCCACCGCAACACCGCACCCGCTGAACACTGCACCTGCTGAACACTGCACCCGCTGAACGACGACCGAGATGTGAGGACTGCGCCGTGCCCGTAGGCAAGGTCAAGTGGTACGACTCCGACAAGGGGTTCGGATTCCTGAGCCGCGACGACGGCGAGGACGTCTACGTCCGCGCCGACGCGCTGCCGAGCGGTCTGACGAACCTCAAGCCCGGCACGCGGGTCGAGTTCGGGATCGTCGCCGGTCGCCGCGGTGACCAGGCGCTGCAGGTCCGGGTGCTCGAGAAGCAGCCGTCGGTCGCCCAGCAGCAGGCGCGTGCCCGCCGCAAGCGACCGGAGGACATGGTCGTGATCGTGGAGGACCTGATCGGTCTGCTCGACCAGGTCGAGGGCACCTACCGCGCCGGGCGCCACCCCGAGGGCAAGACGGCCAAGCAGACGGCCGCGCTGCTGCGTGCGCTCGCCGACCAGCTGTCCGCCTGACCCCACCCGCAGCGGCACCCCCCGCCGTACGTGAGAATGGAACCATGCCCCCCTCCACCCGCGCCGTCAAGCTGGACTCGGTCGCCGCCGATGCGGTCGAGCAGGCGCGCGCTGCCCTGATCGACGAGGTCGGCACCGAGCGGGTCGGGGACTACCTGGGTGCCCGGGCGGAGGGTGACCGCGTCGTCACCCACACCTTCGCCGCTCAGCAGGGCGGCTACCGCGGGTGGCACTGGTCGGTCACGGTCGTGCGCGCTGCCCGTCAGAAGCGCGTGACGATCGACGAGATCGTGCTGCTCCCCGGCGACCAGGCGATCGTCGCTCCGGCGTGGACGCCGTACGCCGACCGGGTCCAGCCCGGCGACCTGTCGCCCGGCGACCTGCTCCCGCCCGAGGAGGCGGACGTACGGCTCGCGCCGGCGTGGTTCACCGGGGACGCCGCCGTGGACGACGAGATCGATCCGACGTCGGTCCGGCCGATCGCCGACGAGGTGGGGCTCGGTCGGATCGAGGTGCTCTCGCTCGAGGGCCGCGACCTGGCCGCGCAGCGCTGGCACGACGGGTCGCAGGGCCCGGACAACGCCCTCACCCGTCAGGCGCCCGGGAGCTGCCGGACCTGCGGGTTCATGGTCTGGCTGACGCCGCCGCTGGGCAACCGCTTCGGCGTCTGCGCGAACGGCATGGCCAACGACGACGGCCGTGTGGTCGCGTTCGACCACGGTTGCGGGGCGCACTCGCAGACGAAGGTGAAGCGTCCCGCCGCGTCGGCCGCCCCGCCGCCGGTCCACGACACCGTGACCGTCGACGACATCGACCCGCTGGTCTGACACCGCCCCGCGCGGGCGGTTGTCGTCGCGTTCCCCACCCGCTCCGGTCCCGTACGGACCGACGTGCCTGCGTTGCGCCCACGCCGGTGCCCGACGGACTGACGTGCCTGCGTTCGGTACCCGCTCGGGGTTCGTGTGCAGGCATGTCGGGGGGTGCGCGCGCGGCCGGACGGTGATGCCTGCGTTCGCCACCCCGTACGGGCTCGTACGCAGGCATGTGCGTGACCGGCGTCGGGGTGTGGTTCGTACGCAGGCATGTGCGTGGCGACGGCGGCGCCGAATTCGTTTGCCTACCGCAAGCAACCGGTATATGGTTGCATAGCGAAACGAAAGTGGATCGTCGGGACGGAGGAGGTCGCCATGCCCAGCGTTGCCGGAGCCGAGCGTCTCGCCGTCGCGCTCACCCACCTCGGCCGTGCGCTGCGGTCGAACGCCCACCGCTGGGAGCCGGCCGACACGCGGCTGCGCCGGGCGGACGTCGCCGTCCTCAAGCGCCTCGCGACCGCGGGCGAGCAACGGGTCACGGCGATCGCCGACTCCTTCGGGCTGAACCCGTCGGTCGTGAGCCGCCAGGTGACGGCGCTCGAGGCCGCGGGACTGGTCGAGCGGCGCCCCGACCCGGCCGACGCCCGAGCCGGCCTCATCTCCCTGACCGACGCCGGCCGCGACGAGCTGAGCCGGATCTGGCGCGCGTACGCCGAGCGGCTCTGCCAGCAGGTCCCCGACTGGGACGACGAGACCACCGACCGCTTCGCCGACCTCTCGGTCGAGCTCGCCGCCTCGATGCTGCGCGACGAGCTCGACCCGGTGGACGCCTGACCGCTCCACCCGAACCACCCGAACCACCCGCCTGACCCGTGCACGCCCGGCGTGCATGCCTGACCTGGAAGGACCCGCTCTTGTCCGCAACGACCGCTCCGCCGAGCGGCGAGCAGCAGCTCTCGCACCGCGCCATCCTCGAGGTGATGGTCGGCCTGCTCGCCGCGCTCTTCACGGCGATCCTGGCGTCGACGATCGTGTCGAACGCGCTGCCGACCATCATCGGCGAGCTGAACGGGACGCAGTCGCAGTACACCTGGGTGGTCACCGCTGCCCTGCTCGCCATGACCGTCTCGACCCCGGTGTGGTCCAAGCTCGCCGACCTGCTCAACAAGAAGGTGCTCGTCCAGATCGCGATCGTGACGTTCGTGGTCGGGTCGACGATCGCCGGCTTCGCGCAGAACGTCGAGACGCTTCTCGCGGCCCGCGCGATCCAGGGTCTGGCGATGGGCGGACTGACGGCGCTGACGCAGGCGATCATCGGGTCGATCGTCACCCCTCGCGAGCGTGGCCGCTACAGCGGCTACCTCGGCGGCACGATGGCCGTGGCCACGGTGTCCGGGCCGCTCGTGGGCGGGATCATCGTCGACACCGACTGGCTCGGCTGGCGCTGGACGTTCTTCGTCTGCGTGCCGTTCGCGGTCGTGAGCCTCGTCCTGCTCCAGCGCTACCTGAGGATCGAGACGCTCAAGCGTGACGTGAAGGTCGACTACGCCGGCGCGATCCTGGTCGCCATCGCCGCCAGCCTGCCGCTGCTGTGGGTCACGTTCGCCGGGGACACCTACGCCTGGCTTTCGTGGCAGACCGCCGCGTTCTGGGCCGGTACGGCGATCGCGGTCGCCGCGCTGATCCGGGTCGAGACGCGCGTCGACGAGCCGCTCGTCCCGCTGAAGGTCTTCCGCGACCGCACGACCACCCTCGCGATCGTGGCGAGCATGGCGGTCGGGATCGCGATGTTCGGGAGCTCGGTGTTCCTGGGCCAGTACCTCCAGGTCGCCCAGGGTCACACCCCGACCGAGGCGGGGCTGCTGATGATCCCGCTGATGGGCGGGTCGCTGGTCGGCACCCTGGTGTCGGGTCAGCTGATCACCCGGTACGGCCGCTGGAAGCGGTTCCTGGTCGCGGGCTCGGTCCTGCTGATCAGCGGGCTGCTCGTGCTCGGCACGATCGATCACGACACGTCGCAGATCGTGATCGACACCGGGATGGCCGCAGTCGGTCTGGGGATGGGCATGATGCTCCAGAACCTCGTGCTCGCCGTCCAGAACACGGTCGACGTCACCGAGATCGGCGTGACCTCCGGCGCGGTCGCGTTCTTCCGATCCCTCGGCGGCACGATCGGCGTCTCCGTGCTCGGTGCGATCCTGGCGACCGGCGTGCAGGACAGGATCGCGTCCGGCCTCGCGAAGCTGGGAGTCGACCCGGGCGCGGCGGCCTCGGCCGGCGGCACGCTCGACTTCGATGCGATGCCCGCGCCGATCGCCACGCTCGTCCGCACGTCCTACGGAGACGCGACGGCGGAGATCTTCGCGATCGCGGCCGGCGTCGCGGTGGTCGCGCTGATCGCGGTGCTGCTGATCAAGGAGGTCCCCCTGCGGACCACGATCCGCAAGCAGGAGCCGGCCGAGCTCGCCGAGGAGGGCCAGCCGGAGCCGTCCACGGTCTGACGAGACCGAGGACGCCTGCGACGCCCGCCGAGCCGGTGGCTCAGCGGGCGTCGTCGTGTCCGGGGTCGGCCTCGGAGTCGGCGTCGGCGAGGGCGGCACGGCGGCGACGGCAGTACTCGACCCCCATCAGCCCGAGCCCGAACCCGGCGACGCAGGTCCAGAGCCACCAGATCGTGCCGTTCGCCTGGAGCGTGCTCATGAACGGGAGCATCCCCAGCCCGAGGGCGAGCCAGATCGCCGACCCCACGGCCATCGTACGGACGCCGTCGACGTCGAGCGGCTGGACGTCGGGGGCCACCTTGTGGATCCTGTGCCCGATCTCCAGCTCGGTGACCTCGGGCTTGTCGAGCCCGTGGCCGCGTCGGGGACGGGCCGTCGGCGGCTCGTCGCGGGAGGGCCGGTGCCCTGCTGCCGGTGCCTCTCCCGTCACGTCCGGCTCGGACGGTGGCGCGGCCGCCTCGGGCGCCGACGGTGTCTCGTCCGCGGACCAGGGCGCCCGGCCGGGTCGGCCGGGGGGTTCGGGGGGCGGCTCGGGCGCAGCCTCGCGTGCCGGCTCGACCGCGGGCTGGGCGCGGCGGCGGCCGACGTACGGAGGGGCGACGTCGGGCCCGGTCTCCGACGGCGACGCCGGTGGTGCGGCCGGCTCGGCCGGGTGCGGCGCGGGCGGTTGCTCCGGTGGCGCGGGCTCGCTCGTACGGCCTGCTGCGCGGGTGGGCTCGCTGGGTCGGGCGCGACGCTCGGAACGACGGCCGCGGGATCGGCCCGACGCGTCCGAGGTCAGTTTTCGCTTCCCTGCAGCCACGCCTTTACAGTACCGGGCGGGGGAATCGTCCCGTTTCACCGCTTCGACAGGAGCCACATGGCCACCCAGACGGCGACCAGCACGCTGGACCGCTTCTTCAAGATCAGCCAGCGCGGATCGACTCCCGCGCGCGAGGTGCGAGGCGGTGTCGTCACCTTCTTCACGATGGCGTACATCATCGTGCTCAACCCGATCATCATCGCCGGGGTTCCGGACGTCGACGGCAACTACCTCGGCGGCGGGACTCAGGGCGAGGCCTTCGCGCTGGTGGCGGCAGCGACGGCTCTGGTGGCCGGGGTGATGAGCATCCTCATGGGCCTGTACGCGAACTTCCCGCTCGCGATCGCGACCGGACTCGGTCTGAACGCCTTCGTCGCCTACTCGATCGCGAGCCAGATGACCTGGGCGGATGCGATGGGCCTGGTGGTGATCGAAGGCGTGATCATCCTGATCCTCGTCCTCACCGGGTTCCGCAAGGCCGTCTTCGACGCCGTCCCGCTGCCGATGAAGACCGCGATCTCGGTCGGCATCGGCCTGTTCATCGCGTTCGTCGGTCTCGTCAACGCGGGCGTGGTCAGGACGACCGGCAACGCGTCCCCGCCGGTCGGGCTCGGCATCGGCGGCACGCTCTCGGGCTGGCCGGTGCTGGTGTTCTGCGTCGGGCTGCTGATCATGGTCGCGCTGTACGCCCGGGGCGTGCGCGGCGCGATCCTGATCGGGATCCTCGCGACCACGGCGATCGCGGTCCTGGTGGAGACGTTCGCGGACGCGGGTCCGTCGAACGGCGACCCGGCCTCGACCGGCTGGAACCTCAACGTCCCCTCGTGGCCGACCTCCTGGGTCGACTGGCCGGACTTCTCGCTGCTGGGCGACTTCAACCTGCTCGGCTCGTTCAGCGAGGTCGGGTTCGTCACCGCGGTGCTGCTGATCTTCACGCTGCTGCTCGCCGACTTCTTCGACACGATGGGCACGATGACGGCGATCGGTTCGGAGGCCGGGCTCAACGACGACGACGGGACGCCCGAGGGCGCACAGCGGATCCTCGTCGTCGACTCGATCGGCGCGATCGCCGGCGGCGCCGCGAGCGTCTCCAGCAACACGGCGTACGTCGAGTCCGCCTCGGGGGTCGGCGACGGCGCCCGTACCGGGCTCGCGAGCGTCGTGACCGGACTGCTCTTCCTGCTGGCGACGATCTTCTCGCCGGTCGTCGGTCACATCCCGAACGAGGCGGCCGTGCCCGCGCTCGTGCTCGTCGGATTCCTGATGATGCAGCAGGTGACCGACATCCCGTGGAACGACATCGAGCTCGCGATCCCGGCGTTCCTCACGATCGCGCTGATGCCGTTCACCTACTCGATCAGCGTCGGCATCGGCGCCGGGTTCCTCGCGTACGTGGTGATCAAGGTCGTGCGGGGCAAGTCCGCGCAGGTCCACCCGTTGATGTGGGTCGTGGCGGCGCTGTTCGCGGTGTACTTCGCGATCGACCCGATCACCGACTGGCTCAGCTGAGGTCCGGCACATCCTGATCCGCTGGTCGAGGCGCGAGCGGAGCGAGCGATCGAGACCCGGTCGGGGCCTGCAGGGTCCCGATCGCCTCCTCGTTCCTCGTCGGCGCCTCGACCAGCGGAGTGTGCGGCACCGCTCAGGCGGGGACGGCGGCGAGCTCGCGTTCGATCCGCCCCGCGATCGCGACCGCGCCCGGAACCGACATCACCAGCGTGTAGTGGTTGAGCTCCGCGAGGTGCTCGTGGCGGACGCCGTCGCGCCCCGCGAGCAGGGCGGCGGTCCGCTCCGGCGCGTACAGCCCGGGCGCCTCGTCCAGCAGCCCGCGCCCGGCCGTGACGAGCAGCGTCGGCAGCCGCAGGGCCGCGAGCGCGTCGACCAGGGCGTTCCCGCGGTGCAGGTCGATCGTGTCCTCCGCCGTGGTCGCATAGGTCGTCGACGGACGCAGCGCGCCCGCCTCGCCGACCAGGTCGTAGCGGAAGTAGTCCTCCAGCGCCGCGTCCCAGTCCGAGGCGAAAGCCGGGTGGCGCCGCCAGAACGCGAGGTAGTCCTCGGTGCTCGCGAAGGTCATCGCGAGCCGCTCCGCCGTCGGCCCGAGCACCGTCGCGATCACCTGGTCGGCGTCGAGCCCCTCCGGCACGTCGAGTGGGAACCCGCCGTCGAGGAAGACCTGGCGCGCGACCCGGTCGGGATGCCGGTGGCCCAGCACAGCGGTCACGAAGGCGCCCATCGAGTGCCCGACCACGACCGTACGATCGACTCCGAACGCCTCGAGGACCCGCGCGAGGTCGTCGGCGTGGGCCGCCATCCCGGCGGGTCCGCGGACGCTGTTGCTGCGACCGCGCCCGCGGAGGTCGGGGGCGATCAGCCGGACGCCGGGCAGCTGCCCGGCGAGCCACGTCCAGGAGCGGTGCGAGGCCGTGACGCCGTGCACGAGCAGCGCGGTCGGCGCGTCCACCGGCAGCTCGGCGCCCCACTCGCCGACGTGCAGCGCGCCGCCGTCGACACCGACCAGGTGCGTACGGTAGGTGCCGGTCATCGCGCGGTCCACCCGCCGTCCATGGTGTACGCGGCGCCGGTGACCATCCCGGCCTCGTCGGACGCGAGCCAGCACACCAGCGCCGCGACCTCCTCCGGCTCCACGAGGCGCTTCACCGCGGTCTCGGTCAGCATGATCTTCGCGACCACCTCGTCCTCGTCGATCCCGTGCACACGCGCCTGGTCCGCGATCTGCTTCTCCACCAGCGGCGTGCGGACGTACGCGGGGTTGACGCAGTTGCTCGTCACGCCGTGCTCGCCGCCCTCCAGGGCGACGACCTTCGAGAGCCCCTCGAGGGCGTGCTTCGCGGTGACGTAGGCGGACTTGTACGCGCTGGCGCGCAGGCCGTGGACGCTCGAGACGTTGATCACCCGGCCCCAGCCGCGCTCGTACATCCCGGGCAGCGCCGCGCGGGCCAGCAGGAACGGCGCCTCCACCATCACCCGCTGGATCAGCCGGAAGTCGTCGGGCGCGAGCTCGGTGATCGGGCTGACCCGCTGGAGGCCGGCGTTGTTCACCAGGACGTCCACGTCGAGGGTGAGGTCGTCGAGCGCGGTGGTGTCCGACAGGTCCACGACCCAGTCCTCGCCGCCGACGGACTCGGCCGTACGCTTCGCCGCGTCGCCGTCGACGTCGGCGACGACCACGTGCGCACCCCGCTCGGCGAGCGCGTGGACGCAGGCGAGCCCGATGCCGCTCGCCCCGCCGGTGACCAGCGCGCGCCGGCCGCGCAGGGCGTCGCCGCCGGGGGCGTCGGTGTGCTGGCTCATCACTGCTCCTCCCGCGGCGCGAGGCCGTGGTTGATGAACTGGATCATCTGCTCGAAGACCGCGGCGGGCATGGCCTCGGGCCGGTTGCCGTCGGCGTCGCGCTCCCACAGGATGTAGCGCATCCCGAGCAGCTCGCCGAGCCCCATCAGCGCCCAGGCGGTGACCTCCGGGTCGACGTCGCGGACCTCGCCGGCCGCGCGCGCCTTCTCCAGGCCGGCGCGGTAGCCCTCGACGATCCGGGTGTAGTGAAGCCGCAGCATCTCGGGCGAGACGAACTCCGCCTCGCGCACCACCCGGTACAGCGCGGGGTGCTGCGCGGTGAAACGGAAGAACCCGGCGAACCCGGCCCGCTCCGCCTCGATCCGGTTCGGGGCGCCCTCCATCGCCTCCGCCATGGAGTGCCGTACGCGGCGGTTCAGGTCGACGACCAGCGCCTCGAAGATCGCCTGCTTGCTGTCGAAGTACAGATAGAAGGTGCCGAGCCCGATCCCGGCGCGCTCCGTGATCTTCACGATCGACGCCTCGTGGTAGCCGAGGTCGGCGAAGACGTGCTCGGCTGCCTCCAGCAGCTTGGTCCGCGTGGCGGCACCACGCTTGGTCAGCGGCTTGCCGGCCGCCGACGACGCCGGCTCGACGTCCTCCAGGCCGAAGTCTTCAGCTGCGCTCATCGGCGTCGTCCTCTGCTCGTGGGTCGGCGGGTCGTGCGTCGGCTGCACTGCCGTGGGCCAGGTCGCGCAACCGCGGGCGTACGACCTTGCCCAGGGCCGTCCGTGGGAGCGCGTCGTGGACGTGCACGTACTTCGGGATCTTGAACGCCGCGAGCGCACCGCGCAGGTACGTGCGGATCTCGTCGGGCGACAGTGCGGCGCCCGAGCGCGGCACGACGAACGCGGCGCCCACCTCGCCCCAGACGTCGTCGGGGACACCGACGACCGCGACCTCGGCGACCAGCGGATGCTCGACGATCGCCTGCTCGATCTCGGCGGGCGCGATGTTCTCGCCGCCGCTGATGTAGACGTCCTTGAGCCGGTCCACGATCCGGTAGAACCCGTCGGCGTCCCGCTCGGCCAGGTCGCCGGTGCGCAGCCATCCGGCGTCGAACGCGGCGGCGGTGGGCGCGGGCGCGTGGAGGTACTCGGTGAAGGTGCTCGGCCCGCGCACGCACAGCTCGCCGGTCGCGGCGCCGGACAGGTGGGCGCCGGTGGCCGGGTCGCGCAGGGCGACCTCGACGTACGGGTACGGGCGCCCGACGGCGCCCGGGTGCGCCGGGGCGTCGCCGGGGTGGAGCACGAGCACGTTCGGGCCGGCCTCGGTCAGGCCGTAGCCCTGGGTGATCGCGACGCCGCGGTCGGCCCAGCGCTGCCACAGGTCGGTCGGCATCGGCGAGCCGCCGACCATCGCGACCCGCAGGCCGGACAGGTCGGTGGTCGCGAAGGCCGGGTCGTCCGCGAGCATCCGGTACTGGGTGGGGACACCCATCAGCATCGTCACGCGGCGCTCGGCGATCAGCCGGAGCACCCGGCCGGGCTGGAAGGACCGCTCCAGCACCACCCGGGCGCCGGCGCGCCAGGCGAGCAGCGGCTGGATGTTCCAGGCGGCGACGTGGAACTGCGGAAGCGTCACCAGCACCACGTCGCTCGACGTCAGCTCGACGGCCTGGCCGAGCGCGAGGTTGTTCCAGAAGCACGCCTCGTGGCTCAGGACGACACCCTTGGCCGAGCCGGTGCTGCCGGAGGTGAAGATCACCAGCAGCGGGTCGGTGTCCGAGGGAGGCCTGGTCCCCGGGGTGGTCGCCGCGCCGGCAGGGGTGGGGACGTCGGTCTCCACCCCGGTCGGCCCGAGCATCGCGGTCGGCACGGAGGTCCCGAGCCGGCGTACGGCGTCGTGCGCCAGCGCCGAGTACTCGTCCTCGTACAGCACCAGCGACGGCTGCGCGGTCGTGAGCAGCTGCTCGAGCTCGCGGGGCGAGGACCGCCACGACATCGGGACCAGCGCGAGCCCGGCATGGGCACAGGCGAAGAACGCGACGACGTGGTCGGGGGAGTTGCCCGTCACCGTCGCCACCCGGTCGCCGGCGCGGTAGCCCGACCGCAGCAGCGCCGCGGCGAGGTCACGCGAGCGCCGGTCGAGCTCCGTGTAGCTCGCGGTCACGCCGAGGTAGTCGATCGCGGTCGCGTCGGGCGTACGGGCCGCGCGATCGGCCAGCCAGCGGCCGATCGTGTGCGCCCCGGTCGCGTCGACGTCGAGCTCGGTGTGCGTCGGACTCATCGGCGGACCTCGGCCGGCGTCTCGGAGTCGGCGTCCTCGAGGTGCGCGCGGGCTTCGCGCCGGGCGGCCCCGGCCGCGGACGCGGCGGCGGCGTCCGGTCCCGACCGTCGCTGCCGGGTCAGCGCACCGGCCGCGCCGGCGATGCCGCCGGGGGCGAACATCACCACCAGGATGAACAACGTCCCGAGGATGAACATCGGCTCCGACAGGGGCACGCGCAGCACGTCCGGCAGCGACTCGACGGCGTCGGAGTGGGCGACGATCGCGAGGCGCTGGTTGAGCAGCGTGTAGAGCACGGCTCCGACGATCACACCCCATCGTGCCCCGACTCCGCCCAGGACCACCATCACCAGCACCGTGATCGTGAGGTCCGCGGACACGACGTGCGGGACGGCGCCGCTCTGGAGCAGCAGGTAGAGCGCACCGGCGAGCGCGGCGAGCACACCGGCGGTGGTGAACACGACGAGCCGCGCGGCGTACGGGGTGAGTCCGAGGACCCGGACCCGCAGCTCGTTCTCGCGCGCCGCCGCGGCGACGTGCCCGACGCGGGAGCGGTCGATCCAGAGCACCACGCCGTACACGACGACGAGGACGAGCAGCGCCAGCCAGTAGAGGTTGCGTGTGTTGTCGACACCGACCATCCAGCCCGGCACCTGGTCGGAGTCCAGGCGCAGGCCCTCGTCGCCGCCGGTGCTGTCACCGGGGTTGCGCCGGACCAGCACCGATCCGGCCTGCGCGAAGGCGAGCGTGACCATCGCGAAGGGGATCCCGTCGACCCGCAGGCTGATCGCGCCGGTGACCTGCGCCAGCACGAGCGCGGCGACGAGGCTCACGACCAGCGCGGCCCACAGCGGCAGACCGGTCCGCTCGAGGACGATCCCGAGCCCGTACGCGCCGGCGCCGAACGCGAGCGCGTGTCCGAACGACAGCAGGCCCGCGGTGCCGAGCAGCAGGTTGTACGACAGCGCGAACGCGGCGAAGACCATGCAGAGCGCGAGCAGGCTCAGCGCGCCCGGCTGGTACGTCGGGGTGGGGAGCACGCCGGGGATGCTCAGGTTGAGCAGCGGCAGGACCGCCATCACGGCGATCGCGACGACGGCGACCAACAGGGGCTTGGTGCGGTTCAATAGGCTCATGCCCGGGCTCCCATCAGTCCGGTGGGTCGGACCAGCAGCACAGCGGCCAGCGCGACCACGACCACGAAGTCCCCCGTACCGCCGAGGTAGTAGTTCGCGAGCTGCTGCAGCTCGGCGACGAGCACCGACGCGATCGCGGCGCCGGGCAGCGAGCCGAGCCCACCGATCACGGTCACGATGAACGCGAAGATCAGCAGCGAGCCCCCGAGGCTCGGCGACACGTACCCGAAGTAGTGCGCGGCGAGCACGCCGCCGAGCCCGGCGGCCGCACCGCCGATGCTGAACACGAGGGTGAACGAGCGGCGGACGTCGATCCCCAGGGCGGTGACCATCGCGCGGTTCTCGACGCCCGCGCGGATGATCGTGCCGTAGCGGGTGTGCTTGAGGAACAGCACGATCGCGGCGAGCACGACGACGGCGAAGCCGATCACGAGGAAACGGTCGTTGGGGATGCGGGCCCCGAAGAGCGAGGTGGTCTCGTCGAGCCACGGCGGCCCGGTGATGAACCGGGCGTCGGAGCCCCAGATGCCCTCGAACAGCGCGACCGTCGCGAGCGACAGGCCGACCGTCACGAGCACCTGCTCGATGTGGCGTTCGTAGAGCGGGCGGATCAGGAGCAGCTCGGTGGCGACGGCGATCGCAGCGCCGACGGCGGCGCCGACGACGAGCGACAGCGCGAACCCGCCCCAGCTCTCGGCACCGAGCCGCTGCGCGGTCATCCAGCCGAGGAACGCGCCGAGGGTCAGGAAGCTGCCGTGCGCGAAGTTGAGGACGTGCATCAGGCCGTAGATCAGCGACAGCCCGGACGCGACCAGGAAGTAGAGCGCCCCGAGGCCGAGCCCGGTGACGAGCAGCAGGATCAGCGTGCTCACGGCGCCACCTCCGCGGCCTCGACGTGGACGCCGAGCAGGCGCTGGGTGAGCTCCTCGTCGTCGAGCAGCGCCTGCGCGGAGCCGGTGTGGACCACGGTCCCTCCTTCGATCACGACGGCGGTGCGGGCGAGGCGCCGCACCACCTCGAGGTTCTGTTCGACCAGCAGGATCGGCACGTCCCGCGCGGCCTCCTCCAGCGCGACGGCGACCTCGTCGACGACCTTCGGCGCGAGGCCCTTGGTCGGCTCGTCGATCAGCAGCACGGTGTTGTCGTTGAGCAGCGCACGGGCCAGCGACACCATCTGCTGCTGGCCCCCCGACAACGTCCCTGCACGCTGGTCGCGGCGGGCGGTCAGGTCGGGGAACAGCCGCTCGACCAGCTCACGACGGGGGTGCTCGTCGCGCTCGGCGAGACGGAGGTTCTCCGCGACGGTGAGTCCGGCGAAGACCTCGCGGTCCTCGGGCACGTAGCCGACGCCGCGCTGGACGATCTTGTGCGTGGGGAGCCGGTCGATCCGCTGCCCGGCGAGGGTGACCCGTCCCGTACGGTCGATCAGCCCGAGCAGGGCGCGCAGCGTGCTGGTCTTGCCGACGCCGTTGCGGCCGAGGACGGCGGTGACGCCGTGGGCCGCGACCGACAGGCTGACGTCCTCGACGACCTGCTGGCCGGCGATCGACGCGCTCAGCTGCTCGACGACGAGGACGGGGTCGTCTCCCGGTGCGTGCCCGGTGCTCGGTGCGGCGGTGGTGCCCGGCACGCTGTGGGCGCTCATGCGCTCGCTCCGAGGTAGGCCTGCTGCACGGTGGGGTTCTCCATCACGTTGACGGGGGAGTCGTAGGCGATCACGGAGCCGAAGTGCAGGACCGCGACCTTGTCGACCAGGCCGAGCAGGACGTCGAGGTGGTGCTCGACCATGACGACGGTGCAGCCGCGGTCGCGGTGCATCCGCCGGATCACGTCGACCAGCCCGGCGACGTCGCCCGACCCGACGCCGGCCATCGGCTCGTCGAGGAGCACGACGCTGGGCTCGACGGCCAGCAGCACGGCGATCTCGAGCTTGCGCTTGTCACCGTGCGAGAGGTCGCCGGCGCGGACGTGGGCCCGCTCGGCGAGTCCGACCTCGTCGAGCCGCTCGTACGCCACGGTGGTCGCGGGGTCACCCGGACCCGGGAACCGCAGCAGCGACAGGCTGTGCCCGCGGGGGACCTGCGCCGCCATCCGTACGTTCTCCAGGGCGCTGAGCCCGGCGAAGACCGTGGAGGTCTGGAAGGTGCGGCCCAGCCCGGCCCGCGCTCGACGCTGCACCGACAGTCCGGTGATGTCGCGTCCGTCGAGCTCGACGGAGCCGGTGGTCGGGCGCGCCAGGCCGGAGACGACGTTGAACAGCGTCGTCTTGCCGGCGCCGTTCGGGCCGATGATGCCGACCATCGAGCCGGTGTCGACGGTGAGGTCGACCCCGTCCAGGATGGTCGCGGCGCCGATGCGCAGCCCGATCCCGTGCAGCGCGAGCGCGGGGGATGGGTGGGTCACAGGTCCTCCTCGGTCCTCTGCCGGCCTCAGCCGGCCTCGGGCGGCGCGACCTCGTCGGCCGGCACGACCTCGATCAGCTCGGGCGCGAAGGACGAGCCGTCGGCGGCGAGCTTGGCCTGGTACATGTCCTGGATCAGCGCGTGGTCGCTGGCCCGCACCGTGGTGCTGCCCTTCGGCCCGTCGAACGTCCAGCCCTCGAGCGCATCGATCATGGAGTCGACGTCGTCACCCTCGGAGATCGCGTGCACCAGCATCTGGCCGGCGACGAAGCCGTCCGGCGAGAACAGGTCCGGCTCGTGCCCGTCGGCCTCGAGCGCCTCGACCATCGCGGCGTTCACGTCGTTGTCGGGCGCGGTGCCGAAGTAGTGGCTGAGGAAGCCGATCTTGTCCGACGCGGCGCCGTACGCCCCGTACGTCGAGATGTCGCCGAGGCCGGTCACGACCGGGGCGGCGTCGAACACGCCCTGCTGGGTCAGCGCCTGCCACATGCTGCCGGACGTCTCGCCGGCCCACGCCACGAAGACGAGGTCGGGCTCGGTGTTCAGCACCTGGCGGGCGAACGACGTGAACTCGGTGACGTCCTCGGCGACCAGCACCGGGGTGACGTTCCCGCCCATGCCGTCGGCGCCGAGCACGGCCTGGACCGCGGCGACGTTGCCCTGGCCGAACGCGTTGTCCTGCGCGAGCACGGTGATCTGCTTGCCGGCGACGTCGTCCAGGAAGGTCGCGGCGGTGGCGACGTCCTGGTAGCTCTGGCGGCCCGAGCGGAATGTGTAGTCGTTGATCCCGGTGACGGCGTCGGCCGCGGCCGGGCCGGAGATGTAGAGGACCTCGTTCTGCTCCGCCTGCTCGGCGAGCGCGAGCGCGACGCCCGAGGAGACGGTGCCGGCGAGGATGTCGACGCCGTCGCCGATGTACTCCTTCGCGAGCTGCACGGCCTTGTCGACGTCGGCGCCGTCGTCGCCCTCACGGAGCTCGATCGCGGTCCCGTCGACCTCGCCGCTGCCGTCGGTGGCATAGTCGATGCCGGCGTGCAGGCCGGCGAGGTACGCCTCGCCGTAGGCCGCGAGCGGGCCCGACTTCGACGTGATGATGCCGATCTCGATGCTGTCGCTGCCCTCGTCGGACGCAGCGCTGTCCGATGGCGCGCACCCGGCCAGCCCGGCGACGACGATCGCCGCCGCGGCCAGGCCCAGGGTGCTCCTGGTGTGCCTCATGATCCGTCCCTCTCCTCCAGAATGGGTGCAAACCTGAAACCTGATTCGGGTTGCGGAAAGGAAGGTATCCGCCGCCTCGCTGTGGTGTCAACCACACGGCACCGGTCCCGCCCCGGCGGTGCGCTGTGACGGATACGACCGCTGTCCATCCGTCACGCGCCACCGATCGCGCAGCGCCTCCACCCCGTGCTCGACATCACCCCCGCTCCGATTTGTTTAGCCAAACTCATGACCTAGGCTAAATATCGTGCCGAACACTTCCGCCCAGCAGCTCGCCGTCGCCGTCGCCCGGCTCCACCGCCGGCTCCGTCAGGAGCGCGACTCCGAGCTCACGCCGACGCAGATGGCGGTCCTCGGCACGCTGAGCACGCAGGGCCCGATGACGCCGGGCGCGATCGCGGCGCGTGAGCACGTACGGCCGCCGTCGATGACCCGCACCGTGAACTGCCTCGTCGAGGACGGCCTCGTCGAGCGTGCGCCGCACCCGACCGACGGGCGCCAGATCGTGGTGTCGCTGTCTGCCCTCGGCCGCAAGGTCCTGGACACCGAGCGGGCGCGCCGCAACCAGTGGCTCGCCGACCGCCTCGAGCAGCTGAGCGCCGAGGAGCGCGAGACGCTCCGTACGGCCGCGGCCCTGATGGAGAGGCTGGTGAGCGAGTGAGCCCGATGTTCCGCTCGCTCGCCGTCCGCAACTACCGCGTGTACGCCAGCGGGGCGATCGTGTCGAACGTCGGCACGTGGCTCCAGCGCGTCGCGCAGGACTGGCTCGTGCTGTCGCTCACCGGCAGCGGTACCGCGCTCGGCATCACGACCGGGCTCCAGCTGCTGCCCGCGCTGCTGTTCTCGCCGATCGCGGGCCTGGTCGCGGACCGGTTCGGCAAGCGTCGCGTCATGATGGTGACCCAGATGATGATGGCGGCGCCGGCCGCGTTGCTCGGCGTGCTCGCGATCACCGGGACCGTCGAGGTCTGGCACGTGTACGTGCTGGCGTTCCTGTTCGGCGTCGGGACCGCGTTCGACGCGCCGGCGCGGCAGTCGTTCGTCGTCGAGATGGTCGGCAAGGACGACCTCGCGAACGCGGTCGGCCTCAACAGCGCCTCGTTCAACTCCGGCCGGATGATCGGCCCCGCTCTGGCCGGCGTGCTGATCGCGGCCCTCGGCTCGGGTGTCGCCGCGACCGGCTGGGTGATCCTGCTCAACGCGCTCAGCTACTTCGCGGTGCTGGCGTCGCTGCTGGCGCTGCGCGTCCGCGAGCTCTTCCCCGCTCCACGTGCCGACCGCGGCCGCGGCGGCATCGTCGACGGACTGCGGTACGTACGCTCGCGGCCCGACGTCATGCTGATCCTGGTGACGGTGTTCTTCGTCGGCACGTTCGGGATGAACTTCCAGATGACGTCGGCGCTGATGGCGACCGAGGTGTTCGACAAGGGCGCCCAGGGGTACGGCGTGCTGGGGTCGATCATGGCGATCGGGTCCCTCGCCGGAGCGTTGGTCGCCGCGCGCCGCGAACGCCCGACGCGGCGGCTCGTCGTCGGGGCCGGGCTCGCGTTCGCCGGGGTCGAGATCACCGCCGGCCTGATGCCGACGTACCTCGCGTTCGCGCTCGTCCTGCCGTTCCTCGGCCTGGCCGCGCTCACGATGATCACCTCCGCCAACGCCTACATCCAGCTCACCGTCGACCCGTCGATGCGCGGGCGGGTGGCAGCGCTCTACCTGATGGTGTTCATGGGGGGTACGCCGCTCGGGGCGCCGGTGATCGGGTGGATCGGCGAGACGTTCGGGGCGCGGTGGACCCTGATCCTGGGCGGTCTCGTGACCCTCGGCGGGATCGCGGCAGCCACGATCACGTACCTCGTCCGCGGTGACCTCCACGTCCGCCTCGACGTACGTCCCCGCCCCCGCCTCCTCGTCGTCCCGCGGACACCGCGTGCGCTGGTCGGCACGGCCGGTGCGCTGTCGGCGGCCGACGAGGCCGCGCGGGTCGACGCGGGCGTCGCGGAGGCGGAGCTCCCGACGTACGAGGGGGAGCGCCCGTACGACGGGGACCAGCCGCGATCCGGCGACACACCGTCGTCGTACGAGCCCGTGGGGTGCGCGGCGACGGAAGATCGACGCGCCGGCTAACGCAGGGCCTCTTCCGTCGTCTGGGTTTTCGTCATACGATTTTCGTATGGTCAGCGAGGAGCAGATCGAGCAGTGGGCGGACGAGGCCGAGACTGGCTACGACGTCGATGAGATGAAGCGTCGCGGACGGGGTCGGCCCGGTCGTGGCGCCGAACCGATGCAGGTTGTCGCGGTACGACTCACCGCCGAAGAGCTCGCTGCGCTCGACGCGGTCGCCGAACGCGACCACATCTCGCGGTCGGAAGCGATCCGCAGGGCGCTGGCCGGCCTCGCCGCGTGAAGGTCCACGCCAGCGCACTCAGGCACGGGGTGCTGCCGGAGGATGCTGTCCAAGCAGCCGACTGGGCCCTTGGATCGAACCACTCGAAGACGATGACTGGCCGCATCGGGAGCTGCGACTTGGTTTCGACACCCAAGCGCGCCTGCTCGAGACGGTTGTTCTCCTCTTCGAGAGCGGCGATGAGATGATCATCCACGCCATGGCCGCTCGAAAGCAGTACTGGGCGCTCCTGCCCTGAGTCGCGAGCTCGGAGTCGCCCTTCTGCGGAGCCGCGATCCGCCGACACGCCGCGGCCGTACGAGGCGGTTCCGTGCACGGGGGCGGAAGATCGACGCGCCGGCTAGTGCAGGGCCGTTGCTCCGTCCGGAGGGCCACCGCTATCCTCGGAGGCCGGGGGAACGACTCCGCGCGAGGGACCGCCTCGCCGGTTGCACGGTCCGACGCACCGACGTCGGCTGATCAGCAGGAGTGACCTCGACGCGATGAACCCGCGACACCGACGTGCGATCATCCCGGGCCTGCTTGTGTGCCTGCTCGCCGTCGTCGTGGTCGTCGCCGTCGCGAACCAGGCTCGTGCGGCCGATGACGAGATCGCCGTCCCGGAGCGCGTCAGCGCGATCACCGATGCGCGCGTGCCCGAGTCGAGCGGCCTCGTGGTCAGCCAGGCCGACCCGCGCCTCGCGTACACGATCAACGACTCCGGCAACGATCCCGCGGTCTTCACCGTCCGGCTCTCCACCGGCGACGTGGTCGCGCGGACCAATCTGACCGGCGGCGACTTCGTCGACACCGAGGCGCTCACGATCGACCCCGACGGGACGCTGTGGGTGGCGGACATCGGGGACAACGACCTGGTTCGGAGCGACGTCGCGCTCTATGCCCTCGACGAGCCGCTGCGCAAGGGCGGCACCGTGGAGGCGAAGCGGTTCCGGGTGCGCTACGACGACGGCAACACCGACGCCGAGGCTCTGTTGTCCGACCCGGTGACCGGCGGACTGCTGATCGCGTCGAAGTCGATGCTCGGCGGCCAGCTCTACCGGCTGCCGGCCGACCTCGATGCCGACCGCGTCAACGTCGCCGACCCGATCGAGGGTGCCGAGGTCCCGGCGATGGTCACCGGCGGCGACTTCCTGCCGGACGGCTCGGCGATCGTCCTGCGGACCTACCTCGGGATCCACGTCCTCGACGCCGGGACGTGGACCGACGAGTGGTCGGCCACGCTTCCCGAGGTGCAGCAGGGCGAGTCGCTCGCGGTCGAGCCCGACGGGACGTCCGTGCTGATCGGCGCCGAGGGCCTGCCATCGCTGATCCGTCGGGTGGTCCTGCCCGAGGACCAGCGCGCCGGCATGCTCGCGCCGGTCGGCGGCGTGTTCGACCTCGACGACTGAGGTCCGACCCGCTCGACCGACGAAGTCTCGCGCCTCGACCATCGGGGACGATCCTCAGTCGGTGAGACGCTCGACCACCCAGTCGATGCACTGCGTCAGGCGGGTGCAGTCCTCGGGGTCGACGGCAGGGTACGTCGCGATCCGCAGCTGGTTGCGGTTCAGGCCGCGGTAGCCGTCGACGTCGACGATGCCGGCCGCCCGCAGCTCGCGGCTGAGCCGGCCGGCGTCCACACCTTCGAGGTCGATCGTCACCACGCTGGTCGACTGCTTGCCGGGATCGGTGACGAACGGCGTCGCGTACGAGGACTGCTCCGCCCACCCGTACAGCCGTGACGCCGAGTCCTCGCACCGCGACACCGACCAGGACAGCCCGCCGTTGTCGAGGATCCAGCGGATCTGCTGGTCGGTCCAGAACAGCGACGCGAGCGGCGGCGTGTTGAGGGTCTGGTCCTTCGCCGAGTTCTGGACGGCGGCGCCGAGGTCCAGGAACGCCGGAACCCAGCGGCCGGACGCGGCGATCTCCTCGACGCGCGCCAACGCGGCCGGCGACATCAGCGCGAACCAGACCCCGGCATCGGACGCGAGCGCCTTCTGCGGGGCGAAGTAGTAGACGTCGCACTGCGTCACGTCGACCGGCAGGGCGCCGGCGGCCGAGGTGCCGTCGATCACGTGGAGCGCGTCCGGGTCGGCGCCGTCGACGCGACGGACCGGGGCGCTGACGCCGGTCGACGTCTCGTTGTGCGGCCATGCGTAGACGTCGATCCCGTCCTCGGCGTACGGGTCCGGGTGCGTGCCGGGCTCGCTGCGGACGACCGTCGGGTCGCCGAGGAACGGAGCGCGCTGCGCGGCCGTCGCGAACTTCGTCCCGAACTCGCCGAACGCCAGGTGCTGGCTGCGCTCGCGGATCAGCCCGAACGTCGCCGCGTCGAAGAACGCGGTCGACCCGCCGACTCCCAGCACCACCTCGTACTCGTCGGGCAGCGTGAAGAGGGACCGCAGCCCCTCCCGTACCGACCCGACGAGGTTGCGCACCGGCGACTGGCGGTGGGACGTGCCGATCACGTGCGGGCCGGATGCGGCGAGCGCCTCCATCGCAGCGGCCGGGACCTTCGAGGGGCCGGATCCGAAGCGTCCGTCGACGGGAAGGATGTCTGCGGGGATCTGCACGCGTCCATTCTTCCGTACGGGCGCACGCCGCCGTTGCGGGACTCGGCTGCTGACGCGAGACGTCGGGCGGTACGCGACGTCCTTCCCGAGCGTCGACGTCCTCGCACCTAGCTCGGGGCTTCGCCGTCGCCCTCCAGACGTTCCATGCAGACGTCGAAGGCCGGGATGTCCGTTCCGCCTTCGGCCTGCGCCCGCTCGATCAGCAGCGCCACGGTGTCCAGCAGACTGCCGATCCGCAGCTCGAACGGAGTGGCCGCCGACTCGAAGACGCCCGTCGTCCACAGCCGGGTGATCGACGGGTAGCGGCTCGGGTCGAAGGTGTGCTCCCAGAAGGCGGTCGTGCCCTCCCAGTACGCCTGGTAGTCCGTCCCGTCCGCGCGCTGGTCGGCGTCCTCGGCGGCAGCCGATCGCGCGAACCCGACCACCGTGCTGTTGATGACGGCGATCGTCTCGACGACCTGGGTGGGTGAGAGGCCGGTGTCGATCAGGATGCGGTATCCCGCCTCCTCGGCGTCGAACACGTGCGGAGCGAGCGGGTAGCGCCAGCTGTTGAGGTCGAGCAGCCAGGGGTGCGAGCGCAGCATCGTCCATGAGCTGCGGGCGTACTGCTCCAGCGCCGGGCGCCAGGCCAGGTCGGGGTCGGGCAGGGTGAAGTCGGCGTACGCACGGTCGACCATCGCGTCCACCAGCTCGACCCGACCGGGCACGTGGGAGTAGAGCGTCATCGTGCCGACGTCGAGGGCACGAGCGACCGAGCGCATCGAGACCGCGTCCAGACCGTCGGCGTCGGCGATCGCGACGGCCGCGTCGACGATCTCGCCACGGGTGACACGGGCCGGTCGTCCGCGCCGGGACGGCTCCGGCGACTCCCAGAGCGGGACGAAGCGGTGGGCGGGGGCGGGGTCTCGATCGCTCGTTGCGCTCGCGCCTCCACCGTCGGGGGGAGGGGCTGCGCTCGCGCCTCGACCGTCGGGGGTGGCGGCTGCGTCGGGGTCCACCGCAGGCCTCCTCGGAATTCGCTTGCGATGCTTTTCCGTACAGCGTACCGTTGCTCGCATGCCAGATCCAGTACGCCGTACGAGAAAGATGGTCGAGGCTCGCGGCCTCACCAAGACGTTCACACGCAAGAAGGAGACCGTCGAGGCGGTCAAGGGCGTCGATATCGACGTCGCCGACGGGGAGCTGGTCGCGTTCCTGGGGCCGAACGGCGCCGGCAAGTCGACCACGCTGCGGATGCTCACGTCGCTGCTGCGGCCGACCGCGGGCAGTGCGACGGTCGCGGGGTACGACGTGGTGCGCAGCCCCGCCGAGGTGCGGGCGCGGATCGGGTACATCGGACAGGGCAACGCAGGCGGCTACTCGTACCGCGTCGGCGACGAGATGCGCAACCAGGGCCGGTTCTACTCCGTGCCGACGGACGTGGCCCGGACTCGCGCGGCCGAGCTGCTCGAGGCGCTCGAGCTCGGCGGTCTGGAGAAGCGCACCGTGCTCTCGCTGTCCGGCGGCCAGCGCCGCCGGCTCGACGTCGCGATGGGCCTGATGAACCACCCTGGCCTGCTGTTCCTCGACGAGCCCACCACGGGGCTCGACCCGCACGCGCGGGCCAACCTCTGGGACCACATCCTGCGTCTGCGCGAGGCCAACGGCATGACGATGCTGCTGACCACGCACTACCTCGACGAGGCCGACTCGATGGCCGAGCGGATCGTGCTGATCGACCACGGCGAGGTGATCGCCGACGCGACGCCGGCCGCGCTCAAGCGCGACCACGCCGACGACCTCGTCACGCTGCGTCTGCGCGCCGGCGACAGAGCGGACGACAGCGCCGCACGCGTCGCGGAGCGGGCGCGGTCCGTCCTCCCGCTCGGCGTCAACCGCGCCGAGGACCACCTCGAGGACGACGGCGCGGTACGGCTGGTCCTGGCCACGAACCACGGCCCGGACCTCGTACCGCCGACCCTGCGCGCACTCGAGGCGGCCGGTCTCGCCGTCGAGTCCGCCGACGTCCGCCAGGCCAGCCTGGACGACGTGTTCCTCAACCTGACCGGCCGGAGCCTGCGCGAGGAGGCCGCATGACCACCACCACCGAGACCCTCGACGACGCCGGCATCGCATCGCCGCTGCCGCAGCGCAGCGCCGTCGCCGGCTGGGTCCACGACACCGCCGCCGTGTTCACCCGCGAGATCCTCGTCGTGGTGCGCGACCCGTTCACGCTGATCTTCTCGCTGCTGCAGCCGCTGGTGTTCCTGGGGCTGTTCGGTCCGCTGCTCGAGGGGATGCTCGGCGGCGCGGACATCGGCGGCGCGTCGGCACTCCAGTGGTTCCTCCCGGGCGTGCTCGTGATGATCGCGATCTTCGGCACGGGCATGGTCGGCGGCAACCTGCTGTACGAGCTGATGACCGGGGCGTACGAACGGATCCTCGCGACCCCGCTCAGCCGGTCGTCGATCCTGGTCGGCCGCGCGCTGAAGGAGTTCGCGCCGCTGGTCGTGCAGGCGCTGCTGATCACCGTGGTCGCGATCCCGTTCGGGCTGGCGTTCTACCCGGCCCAGGTCCTCGTCGGGCTCGTGATCCTCGGGGTCTTCGGGATCGGACTCGGATCCCTCTCGTACGCCCTGGGCCTCGCGTCGAAGAACCGCGAGTGGGTGTTCTGGGGCGTGCAGCAGTCACTGATCTTCCCGCTGCTGCTGCTCGCCGGGATGATGCTGCCGCTGGAGGCCGGGCCGGGCTGGATGCAGGCCGTCGCGAAGTTCAACCCCCTGACGTACATCGTGGACGCGGAGCGGACGCTCTTCACCGGGACGCTGTGGGACCTCGACGTGGCGCAGGGGATGCTCGCGGCCGTCCTGACCTGCGCGGTCGGCCTCTGGGTCGGCATCTGGAAGGTGAAGCGCACGATCTGAGGCGACGCCCTTCCCGTCCCGACCGCGATCTGGGCGATCTGGGGAAGGAATCACCTGGGCGTTGTTCCCCAGATCGCCCGCATCGTGGCCGCGTGGGGGTCACGCGCCGGCGCCGACGCTGAGCAGCAGCATGACCTGCTCGGCGTCGTGCGCCAGCCCGCCGACGGTCCCGCCGTCGTCGCGGAACTCGCCCCAGGTGTTCGGCGTGGTCCCGGCGCGGAACGCGGCCAGGGTCCTCGTGTCGTACGGCTCGCCGGCGAGGCTCTGCGTCTGGAGCTCGTTCGCGGACTCGACGTCGAAGGCCGCGTCCGGGCCGCCGTACCCGTCGCGCGCCCAGCCGAGCAGCAGGCCGCGGTACCGCCCGGCGGCGCCCGCGGTGACGACCTCGGCGTACGCGCTCCCGCGCGGCCCCATCCACACCCAGGCCGACGTCGGCTCGACTCCGGGGGCCTCCGTCGCCTCGGCGAAGGTGACGTCGCCGAGATCCCCCAGGTCCCAGTCGAGCCAGCGCATCGGCGGGGCGAGCCGGTCGGACACCCGCGTCACCGCGTACAGCTCCAGGCTGTCCTTCTCGAAGACGCTCCGGACCACCAGGTCGTCGCTCTCGTGCACGTACATCAGCAGCGGCGGCGCCCCGCGCGGACAGTCCACGACCTGGTCCGCGCACAGGTCGACGACCTGCTTCGCGGTGCCCATCTCGCCCTCGAGGTAGGACAGCCGGCTGTCCAGGTCGAGCTGCGCGAGCTCCGCGTACTGCTCGGAGTGCGGATGGAGCCACCCGTCGATCGCGTCGTACGTCCGCGCGCCGAGGTCGACCGCGAGCCAGACGAACCCGATCGTCCCCACCACCGCGACGATCACAACCCGCACCGGGTGCGCCTTGACCCGCTCGATCACGCGCACGATCCGGGACTGCGGCTCGTCCTCCGTCATGGCGACCACCCCTGCTCCGGCTCATCCACGTTCCCAGCACCTGCTCGGTCATGCGCGCCGAATGCACCCGCGGCACCGCCCGCTCCGACCACGATTCGTCGAGTTACGGCGAGAATCGCACCGCCCATTCCGACCGGAACTCGACGAATCGTGGTCGGTGGGGGCCGCGTGTCGGGTAGATCACACCGGGTGGCTGTTACACATCGTTCATCCGTACGATGCGCCTCATGACCGACCTGTCGCTGCGCGGCGACGCGTCGTACTCCCGTGACGCCTGGGAGTCCGCCGCGGCCGCCGTCCTCCGCAAGTCCCGCCGGCTCACCGACGACGACCCGGACGACCAGGTCTGGGACAAGCTCACGACCCGCACCCTCGACGGCATCGGGCTCAGCCCGCTCGGCACCCCCGAGGCCGTCGCGGACCTCGCCGAGACCGGCCTGCCGGGTCAGGCGCCGTACGTCCGGGGCACCGACGCGGTCCGCGACGGACGCTGGGACGTCCGCGTCCAGCACGCCGACCCCGATGCCGCGAAGACGGCCGAGGCGATCCTCGACGACCTCGAGAACGGCGCCACCTCGGTGTGGCTGCGCCTCGGGCCCGACGCCGTCGCGGTCGGTGACCTGGCGACGGTGCTCGACCGGGTCTTCGTCGACCTCGCCCCGGTCGTGATCGAGGCGCGGGCGGACAGCCTCGGTGCCGCCGACGCGTTCTGCCGCTACCTCGACGAGCGCGACGTGACCCCGGCCCCCGGGACCAGCCTGGGGCTCGACCCGATCGGTGCTCTCGCCCGCGGGTACGAGTCCGGGCTCGACCTGCCGACCGTCGTCGTCGAGGGGAGCCGCAAGGCCGCGGAGCGGGGGATCGGGGCGATCGTCGTCGACGCCACCGCCGTGCACGACGCCGGCGCGTCCGACGCGCAGGAGATCGGGTACGCGCTGGCGGCCGGTGCTGCGTACCTGCGGATCCTCGTCGACGCCGGGTTCGGGGTCGACGATGCGCTGGCCGCGATCAGCTTCCGCTTCGCCGCGACCGACGAGCAGTTCCCCACGATCGCCAAGCTCCGCGCGGCCCGCCGTACCTGGAACCGCCTCGCCGAGCTGTCCGGCGGCTCGGAGCCGTCCCGCGGGCAGGCCCAGCACGCGGTCACGTCGCGGGTGATGCTGAGCAAGTTCGACCCGTGGGTCAACATGCTGCGGACCACCGTCGCGACCTTCGCGGCCGGCGTCGGTGGCGCCTCCTCGGTCACGGTGCTGCCGTTCGACCAGCCGCTCGGGCTGCCGGACGCGTTCAGCCGCCGGATCGCCCGCAACACCTCCTCGCTGCTGATCGAGGAGTCCCACGTCGGCAAGGTCACCGACCCGGCCGGCGGGGCGTACGCCACCGAGCAGCTCACCGACGACCTCGCCCGCGCCGGGTGGGAGGAGCTCGGGCGGATCGAGGAGGCGGGCGGGGTGCTGGACGCGATCGCCGACGGCTCGCTCGCCGGGCGGCACCTGGCGGTCGCCCGCGAGCGCGAGCAGCAGATCGCCCGGCGCAAGCGCCCGCTGACCGGTCTGTCGGAGTTCCCGAACCTCCGCGAGGTGCTCCCCGAGCGCCAGCCGCGGCCCGAGGGCGCCGAGCCCGTCCAGCGTTGGGGGGCGGCCTTCGAGTCGCTGCGCGACGAGCCGGCCGCGACGCCGGTCTTCCTCGCGACCATGGGGACGATCGCGCAGCACACGGCCCGCGTCACGTTCGTCGCGAACCTCCTCGCCGCCGGCGGGATCGACACCGTCGCCGCCGGCCCGACGAGCAGCACCGTCGACGTGCTCGACTCCTACGACGGGTCGCCGGTCGTGTGCCTCGCCGGCACCGACGCCGCGTACGCCGAGTGGGGCGCGGACCTGATCATGGGTCTGCGTGCGGCCGGCGCCCGCTGGGTGATCCTGGCCGGCAAGCCCGTGGCGGGCCTGGAGGTCGACGCGACCGCCGCCATGGGCGTCGACGCGCTGGCCTTCCTGCACGAGACCCGCGCACACCTGGCCGGCCCGACGAACGGAGCGAACGCATGAGCATCCCCGAGTCCTTCGCCGGGTTGCCGCTCGACCCCGACCAGCCGTACCGCCCGGACCCCGACGCGTACGCCCGCCGCACCGACGGTGCCGAGCCGTGGCTCGCGCCCGAGGGCATCGAGGTCGCGCCGCTCTACACCGCCGCCGACCTCGCCGGGGCGGACGCGCTCGACACCTACCCGGGACTCGCGCCGTTCCTGCGCGGTCCGTACCCGACGATGTACACGACGCAGCCGTGGACGATCCGGCAGTACGCGGGGTTCTCGACCGCGGAGGAGTCGAACGCGTTCTACCGACGCAACCTCGCCGCGGGGCAGAAGGGGCTGTCGGTCGCGTTCGACCTGGCGACGCACCGCGGCTACGACTCCGACAACCCGCGCGTCGTCGGCGACGTGGGCATGGCCGGGGTCGCGATCGACTCGATCTACGACGCGCGCACGCTCTTCGACGGCATCCCGCTGGACAAGATGAGCGTCTCGATGACGATGAACGGCGCGGTGCTGCCGGTGCTCGCGCTCTACATCGTCGCGGCCGAGGAGCAGGGGGTGAAGCCGGAACAGCTCGCGGGGACCATCCAGAACGACATCCTCAAGGAGTTCATGGTCCGCAACACCTACATCTACCCGCCGGCGCCGTCGATGCGGATCATCTCCGACATCTTCGCCTACACCGCGCAGCGGATGCCGAAGTTCAACTCGATCTCGATCTCCGGCTACCACATCCAGGAGGCCGGGGCGACGAACGACCTCGAGCTCGCGTACACGCTGGCCGACGGCGTCGAGTACATCCGCGCCGGGCTCGACGTCGGGCTGGACATCGATGCGTTCGCGCCGCGGCTGTCGTTCTTCTGGGCGATCGGGATGAACTTCTTCATGGAGGTCGCGAAGATGCGCGCCGCCCGCGCGCTGTGGTCGCGGCTCGTCGGGCAGTTCGACCCGAAGAACCCGAAGTCGTCGTCGCTGCGGACCCACTCGCAGACGTCGGGCTGGTCGTTGACCGCGCAGGACGTGTTCAACAACGTGCAGCGCACCGCGATCGAGGCGATGGCCGCGACCCAGGGCCACACCCAGTCGCTGCACACGAATGCCCTCGACGAGGCGATCGCGCTGCCGACCGACTTCTCCGCGCGGATCGCCCGCAACACCCAGCTGCTGCTCCAGCAGGAGTCCGGCACCACCGCGACGATCGACCCGTGGGGCGGCTCGTACTACGTCGAGAAGCTGACCCGCGACCTCGCCGCCCGAGCCTGGGCGCACATCGAGGAGGTCGAGGCCGCCGGCGGGATGGCGAAGGCGATCGAGGCCGGCATCCCGAAGATGCGCGTCGAGGAGGCCGCGGCCCGCACGCAGGCGCGGATCGACTCGGGCCAGCAGTCGGTGATCGGCGTGAACACCTACCCGGTCGACGCCGACGAGCCGTTCGAGGTGCTCAAGGTCGACAACCGCGCGGTCTACTCCGCGCAGGTCGCGAAGCTCGAGCGGCTCCGTGCCGAGCGCGATCCCGAGGCCGTACGGCGCAGCCTCGAGGCGCTGACCGAGTCCGCCGGCCGCGGCGCGTCGCGCGACGGCACCCTCGACGGCAACCTGCTCGCGCTCGCGGTCGACGCGGCCCGGGCGAAGGCGACGGTGGGGGAGATCTCCGACGCGCTGGAGCAGGTGTACGGGCGCCACAAGGCCGTGATCCGTACGATCTCGGGTGTGTACCGATCCGAGGCGGGCAAGGCCGAGAACGTGCAGCGCGTCGTCGAGGCGACCGAGGCGTTCGAGGAGGCCGAGGGCCGTCGTCCGCGGATCCTGGTCGCCAAGATGGGCCAGGACGGGCACGACCGCGGCCAGAAGGTGATCGTGTCCGCGTTCGCCGACATGGGCTTCGACGTCGACGTGGGCCCGCTGTTCTCCACGCCCGACGAGGTCGCGCAGCAGGCGGTCGACGCCGACGTGCACATCGTCGGGGTCTCCTCGCTCGCGGCGGGCCACCTCACGCTGGTCCCGTCGCTGCGCGAGGCGCTGGCCGAGCAGGGGCGCCCGGACATCATGGTCGTCGTCGGCGGCGTGATCCCGCCCGACGACGTCGCCGAGCTCGAGCGGATGGGCGCCGCGGCGGTCTTCCTGCCGGGCACCGTGATCGCCGAGTCCGCGCTGGACCTGCTCGACAAGCTGCGCACCACGCTGAAGCACTGATGGCGGGCCTGCACTGATGGCGGCGGGTACGGGTGCGTCGGCGTCGCCGGGTCCTGACCTGGCCGCGCGTGTCCTCGCCGGCGAGCGGGCCGCACTCGCGCGGGCGATCACGCTGGTCGAGTCGCGCCGTGACGACCACCGCGAGCAGGCCCGCGCGCTGCTCGAGGAGCTGACCCCGCACGCGGGCGGCTCCGTACGGGTCGGGATCTCGGGTGTGCCCGGGGTGGGCAAGTCGACCTTCATCGAGGCGCTCGGGACCTACCTGACCGGTCAGGGCAAGCGCGTGGGCGTGCTCGCGGTCGACCCGTCGAGCATCCGTACGGGCGGGTCCGTGCTCGGCGACAAGACCCGGATGCCGCAGCTCGCGGCGGACCGCGACGCGTACATCCGGCCGTCGCCGACTGCGGGGACGCTCGGCGGCGTCGCCCGGGCGACCACGCAGGCGATCCTCGTGCTCGAGGCGGCCGGGTTCGACGTGGTCCTCGTCGAGACCGTGGGCGTCGGGCAGTCCGAGGTCACGGTCGCCGGGATGGTCGACTCCTTCCTGTTCCTGACGCTGGCGCGGACCGGTGACCAGCTCCAGGGGATCAAGAAGGGCATCCTCGAGATCGCCGACGTGATCGCCGTGAACAAGGCCGACGGCGACCGCGAGCCCGAGGCCCGCTCCGCCGCGAAGGACCTCGCCGGCGCGATCCGGCTCGTGCACGCCGGCTCGAAGGGCTGGGTGCCGCCGGTGCTGACCTGCTCGGCGCTCCAGGAGCGGGAGATCGACACGGTCTGGTTGCGGCTGCTGCGGCACCGCGAGTTCCTCGGTGCGCAGGGCCTGCACGACAAACGGGCGCAGCAGCAGCTCGAGTTCACCTGGGCGCTGGTGCGTGACGACCTCGACCGGCGTCTGCGGCGGTCGCCCGGCGTCGCCGGTGTGCTCGAGGAGGTCCGGCGGGGTCTGCTCGACGGCACGATCGCGGCTCCTGCGGCGGCCGACGCGATCCTCGCGGCGTACGACGCCGACTGACCCGCCCGTACCCGCCCCGATTTGACGCGTTCTCCACCGACCTGAGGACGCGATTCGGTGGAGAACGCGTCAAATCGGGGGCGCGGGCGGGGCGGCAGGACGGGTGCACTTCCCGAACCACCGTTGCCACATCGTGTTGAAGTGCGGCGGCGGCCCGGCGTACCCGTTGTCGCGGAGTGCATGGAAGACGCGCCAGGCGATCGCGCGCTTGTCCAGCAGGTCCTCGACGAGCACGACGATGACCGTCCAGCCGGCGCGTTCGAGGTTCTCCCGACGTGTTCGATCGCGGGCCCGTTGCCGGCGCGAGCGCTCGTGCCACTCCCCGTCGTACTCGACGACGACGCGGTGCTTCCAGTAGACGAGGTCGCACCGCCCGAGGAACCGTCCACGACCGTCGAGCACGTCCGGGTTGACGTCGGGCTCGGGCAAGCGCGCGAGCACGAGGGAGAGTCTGATCAGCGTCTCCATCGGCGACTCCGCACGTTCCCGGGCGTACGGGAAGGCCCGGCGCGCCCGGACCACACCGTCGATGTGCGTGCGATGGAGGTACGCGCGGAGCTGGTCCGCAGAGGTGTGACCCGCGTACAACAGATGGTCGGCGGCCTGGACGAGCTCGACGAGGTTGAGGATCGTGGCGCAGTCGACGTACGTCCGGTCGGGGCCGAGACACGGGAAACCGTCGAGCGTCACAGGACGGAGGCGACCGCGTCTTCGATGAAGCACGATGCCGTCGCGCTCGCGGTGCGCCTGGGTGTTCGTGGAGAAGTGGAGGGGGTGCATGCCGCGCAGCTCGAGACCCCACATCCGCAGGGCCGTGAGGTGGCTGATCGCGGCGTCGGCGGGGAGAACCAGCAGCGCCGCCTGCAACCACGTACGGAAGGTGACGGCAACCGACGCCGCGACGTGGACCCCGCGGAAGAGGCGCCGAAACCGCTTGCCGTCGAGCTGTCGCGGGGTGATGCCCAGCTCGTGGGCGGCGTCGGATCTGAAGGGCTGGTTGACGGCTTCGGGGAGCGGGCGCACCACCCGTACGGTGCCGTGTCACGCCGATTCCGCGCTGCGGCCATCCACAACCCGGTGTCGCGCCCCCGATTCGACGCGTTCTCCACCGATCTGCTCAGCCAGAAGGGTGGGAAACGCGTCAAATCGCGGGCGCGGGGGGCTACTGCCAGGTCCAGGTGTCGGACCAGCCGCTGACGTCCTCCGGGGGACGCGTGCCCGGTCCGACGTAGACCGCCGAGGGGCGGATCAGCCGGCCGGTGCGCTTCTGCTCGAGGATGTGGGCACTCCACCCGCCGGTGCGGGCGCAGGTGAACATCGAGGTGAACATGTGCGGCGGGATCTCGGCGAAGTCGAGCACGATCGCGGCCCAGAACTCGACGTTCGTCTCGAGCACGCGGTCGGGCCGGCGCTCGCGCAGCTCGGCCAGGGCAGCCTCCTCCAGCGCCTCCGCGACCTGGTACCGGGGCGCGTTCAGCTCGCGGGCCGTGCGGCGCAGCACCCGGGCCCGCGGGTCCTCGGCGCGGTACACGCGGTGCCCGAACCCCATCAGCCGCTCACCGGAGTCCAGCAGACCCTTCACGTACGTCCGGGCGTCGTCGGTCTGCTCGACGTCGGCGATCATCCCGAGGACGCGCGAGGGAGCCCCGCCGTGCAGCGGTCCGGACATCGCCCCGACCGCTCCGGAGAGCGCCGCGGCGACGTCCGCGCCGGTGGACGCGATCACCCGCGCCGTGAAGGTCGAGGCGTTCATCCCGTGCTCGGCCGCCGAGGTCCAGTAGGCGTCGATGGCCTTGACGTGGTCCGGGTTCGCCTCGCCGCGCCAGCGGGTCAGGAACCGCTCGGTGATCGTCCGGGCCTTGTCGATCTCGGACTCCGGCACCATCGGCTGGCCGATCCCGCGCGCGGCCTGCGCGACGTACGACAGCACCATCACCGCGGTCCGCGCGAGGTCGTCGCGCGCCTGCTCGGCGTCGATGTCGTAGAGCTGGCGGATCCCCCACGCCGGCGCCGTCAGCGCGATCGCACTCTGCACGTCGACGCGGATGTCGCCGGAGTGCACCGGGATCGGGAACGGCTCCGCCGGCGGCAGCCCCGGTTCGTACGCGCCGTCCACGAGCAGTCCCCAGACCTTCTCGAACGGCACCCGGCCGACCAGATCCTCGATGTCGACGCCGCGGTAGCGCAGCGACGACCCTGCCTTGTCGGGCTCGGCGATCTCGGTCGCGAACGCGACGACGCCCTCGAGCCCCTCCTTCACCTCGTCAGTCATGCGGGTCACTCTGCCATCTCCGCCTAGTGTGGGGGCATGGACCCGCACGCGATCGCCGCGCTCCGCGAGGAGTACGAGGCCGCCGGACTGACCGAGAGCGACGCGGGAGGCGACCCGGTCGCGCTGTTCGAGCGGTGGTTCGAGGCCGCCGTCGCAGCCGGGCTGAAGGACCCGAACGCGATGGCGCTCGCCACCGTCGGGGCGGACGGTCGCCCCTCCGTACGGACCGTGCTGCTCAAGGGGTTCGGCGCCGACGGGGTCGTGTTCTACACGAACTACTCCTCGCGCAAGGGCGACGACCTTGCCGCCCACCCGTACGCGGCGCTGGTCATGCTGTGGCACCCGCTCCAGCGCCAGGTCCGGATCGAGGGGCCGGTCACCCGGGTCGACGAGGAGACGTCGGACGCGTACTTCGCGTCGCGACCGCGCCCCTCGCGTCTCGGTGCCGTCGCGTCGCCGCAGTCGCGCGTGGTCGCCGACCGGGTCGAGCTCGAGCGGGCGTACGACGCGGCGGAGGCGACCTATCCCGACGGCACCGCGGTGGCGCGCCCGGACGACTGGGGCGGCTACCGCGTCGCGCTGGAGACGGTCGAGTTCTGGCAGGGTCGGACGGGGCGCATGCACGACCGGCTGCGGTTCCGTGCCGACGGTCGCGGCGGGTGGGTACGGGAGCGCCTCGCGCCGTGATCTGATCAGGGCAGCGTCAGGATGCGCGGCCCGTCCTCGGTGATCGCGACGGTGTGCTCGACGTGCGCCGCGCGGGTCCCGTCGGCACTCCGCAGGGTCCAGCCGTCGGCGTCGGTGCGGTAGTCGTCACCGCCCCCGGCGATCAGCATCGGCTCGATCGCGAGCACGAGGCCGGCGCGGAGCTTCAGGCCGCGGCCGGCCCGCCCTTCGTTCGGGACGTGCGGGTCCTCGTGCATGGTGCGGCCGATCCCGTGGCCGCCGTGGTCGGCGAGCAGCCCGTAGCCGGCGGCCCGCGCCACCGCGCCGACGGCGTGCGCGATGTCGCCGAGCCGGTTGCCCGGGCGGGCCTGCTCGATCCCGGCGGCGAGCGCGGCCGCGGTGGTCTCGATCAGCGGGTCGGTCCCCCCGCCGACGACGAAGCTCGTGGCCGCGTCACCGGCCCAGCCGTCGAGCAGGGCGCCGAAGTCGATGCTCACCAGATCGCCCTCGACCAGCGGGTCGGAGCTCGGGATGCCGTGCACGATCGCGTCGTTCACGCTCGCGCAGATCGAGGCCGGGAACGGCGTCGGGGCCCACCCGGGGTGGTAGTCGAGGAACGGCGAGGTCGCGCCGGCCTTGCGGAGCACCTGGGCACCGACCTCGTCGAGGTCCTGGGGGGTCGCGCCGGGCACGGCGGCCTCGGTCATCGCCGCGAGCGCGTCGGCGACGACGCGTCCGGCTTCGCGCATGCGCTCGATCTGGGCCGGCGTCTTGATCTCGATCACCACGCCAGCGTACGCGGGGGTGCGCGGCCGGGTCCGGACACGGAACGACCCGCGGGGTTGAATGCCGAGTGGACAAGATCTCGGCCCCCGCGGGTCGGGTGACTGCGTTGGGATTCGCTGCGCGGTGGCGAGTGATCCCGTCACCAGCTGCTAGCGCGCAGCCACCTCACAAGTCCGTACGTCAATCATTGATCGGACCACCTCCTTCCCTGTGTGTCTCGACGGTACGCCGCCGGGTCGACCCGGGACAACGGGTTATCTCGTTGCAACGCACAATGGTTTTTCGTGGCAGCAGCACGTCGGCTCCTCACCGACATCCGACCCCTTCGCGAGTCCCCGGCGTACCGTCGTCTCTGGGTCGGGCAGACGATCTCCCAGCTCGGGCAGCAGATGGCGACGGTCACCGTCGCGTTCCAGGTCTACGACCTGACCGGCTCGTCGTTCGCGGTCGGCCTGGTCGGGCTCGTGTCTCTGGTGCCGCTGGTCGGGCTCGGGCTGTACGGAGGGGCGCTGGTCGACCACTTCGACCGCCGGACGGTCGCCGTCGTGACGGCGGTCGGACTGTGGCTGTGCACGGCCGCTCTGCTCGCGCAGGCCGTGCTCGAGGTCGGCTCGGTCGGCCTGCTGTACGGGATCGTGGCCGCGCAGAGCGGACTGTTCGCGGTGAACAACCCGGCCCGCTCGGCGATCCTTCCGCGGATCGTGCCGGCCCACCTCCTCCCGGCCGCGAACGCGCTCGGGATGGCGTCGTTCAACCTCGGCTTCACCGTCGGGCCGCTGCTCGGCGGTGTCATCATCGGCGCCGCCGGGGTCGGTGCGACGTACGCGATCGACCTGCTGACGTTCACAGCGGCGCTGTACGCGTTGCTGCGGCTGCCCGCGATCCCGCCCGAGGGCGCGACGGGCCGCGCGCCGGGGCTGCGGTCGGTGGTCGAAGGGCTGTCGTGGCTGCGGCGCGCTCCGAACATCCGGATGACGTTCGTCGTCGACCTGTGCGCCATGGTGCTCGCGCAGCCGCGCGCGCTGTTCCCCGCGCTCGCGGTCACGGTGTACGCCGGTGGCCCGGACATGCTCGGACTGCTCCAGGCGTCACCGGCGATCGGGTCGATCGTCGCGTTCGCGTTCTCCGGCTGGATCAGCCGGATCCACCGGCACGGCCTCGCGATCACGGTCGCGGTCGTGGCGTACGGGGTGTCGGTCGCGCTCGCCGGCGTGGCGGCGATCGGGTTCGCCGGGATCCTGTGGCTGCTCGTCGTGATGCTGGCGCTCTCCGGGTCGGCCGACATGATCAGCGCCGCGTACCGGTCGACGATGCTCCAGCAGGCCGCGCCGGACGCACTGCGCGGGCGGCTCCAGGGCGTCTTCACCGTGGTGGTGGCCGGAGGGCCCCGACTCGGGGACTTCGTCGCGGGCTCGCTCGCGCACCTCGGCGGCGAGGGACTGGCGATGCTGCTGGGCGGGGTGGCGTGCGTCGCCGGGACGCTGCTCGCGGTCGGGTTGCAGCGCGGGTTCCTCGGCTACGACTCGCGCCACCCCACCCCGTGACCGCTCACTCGGCCAGGATGCCGTAGAGGGTCTTCCGCGCCTCGTCCAGCGCCTCGGCGGCACGGGCGCGCTGGTCGTCGGTGCCGTCCTCGGCGACCTGACGGGCTGCGCGGGCGAGCTTGCGGATGCCGGAGTGCAGGTCCTCGGCGGCCTGCGAGCTCGGCTCGGTGCTCGCCCAGACCTTCGCGACGTCGTCCGCTCGGTCGGCGAGGAACGCACGGCCGGACTCGGTGAGCGAGAACGTCCCGTCCTCGTCGCTCATGACGAGGTCGCCCTCCTCGAGGCGACGCAGGACGGGGTAGATCGAGCCGGGGCTGGGGCGCCAGCGGCCGTCCGTACGCTCCGCCACGGCGCCGATGACGCCGTAGCCGTTGGTCGGCTCGTCGCCGAGCACCGAGAGGACGGCGAGCAGCACGTCGCCGCGTCGGGCACGGGGACCGCCGCGGCGCCGTCCACCGAATCCGGGAGCGCCGAACTCGGGGCCGCCGAACGGGGCACCGCCGGGACCGAAACCGGGGCCGCCGGGGCCGCGTCCACGTCCGCGTCCGTGACCGCGGTGGTCGCGTCGGCGGGTCTTCGGGCCGCTGCGGGGCCCGAACGGGGTGTCGAACTCTGTCGTACGCATGAGGGTTCCTTTCGTTCGTTGTCTCATGTGCTATCGACAGTACATCGCGATATATCGTTTTGCAACGCAGACGGATGCCGGGCTCGTCGCCCGGAGGTGAGTGGGTTCCCACCGCACCGCCCGCCCGGACGGCGAGCACGCCTCGCCGTCAGGCCAAGAACCAGGCGGCCGCGTCGGGGAGCAGAGCGCCGGTGTCCTCCGCGAGCGCAGTCGAGAGCACGATCGGGTCACCGAGATCGGCGACGGCATGGTCGGTGTCGCCGCAGTTCACGACGCAGACCAGCGCCGGGCCGCCGTCGGCCCCGTCACGCCGGAACGCCACGACGTCGTCGCCGCGCTCCAGCATCACGAGCTTGTCCGAGAGGTCGTCGACGAGACCTCGCCGGCGTGCCAGGGCGTATCGGACGAAGGCGAGGGTCGAGAACGGGTCGTGGCTCTGGTGCTCGACGGTCAGGTCCGCGAACCAGCCGGGCATCGGCAACCACGGCTCGCCCGACGAGAAGCCGAACGGCGACGTGTCGCCGTCCCACGGCACCGGGATCCGGCACCCGTCGCGCCCGACGCCGCCGCCCCGCAGCCAGGTCGGGTCCTGCCGGTCCTCGGGTGCGACCTCGACCTGCGGCAGCCCGAGCTCCTCGCCCTGGTAGACGTAGGCCGACCCGGGCAGCGCGAACATCGTGAGCAGCGCCGCCTTCGCCCGGCGCAGCCCGATCTCGCCCCCGCCGTAGTGGGTGACCGTGCGGACGACGTCGTGGTTCGACAGGACCCAGGTCGGGGACGCGCCCACGGGCGCGACCGCGGCGTACGTGTCGTCGATGACGCGTCGCAGCTCGGGGGCGCTGAACGGCGTGGACAGCCACTGGAAGTTGAAGACCTGGTGCATCTCGTCCGGACGGACGTAGCGCGCCATCGCCTCCGGCGTGCCGACCCAGGCCTCGCCGATCATCATCCGGTCGCCGTCGTAGGAGTCGAGGACCTGCCGCCAGCGGCGGTACACGTCGTGCACGCCCGGCTGGTCCCAGTACGGTCGGTCCCACTCGGAGAACGTGGCGTCCATCGTCTCGCCGGCAGGCCCCAGCCCTTCGACGTCCGGCAGACCGGGAGCCTTGAAGAGCCCGTGAGCCACGTCGACCCGGAAGCCGTCGACGCCGCGGTCGAGCCAGAACCGCAGCACGGACTCGAACTCGTCACCGACCTCGGCGTCGTCCCAGTTCAGGTCGGGCTGGCTGGCGTCGAACAGGTGCAGGTACCACTGACCGTCCGGGACCTGCGTCCAGGCCGGGCCGCCGAAGACCGACTGCCAGTTGTTCGGCGGCTCGGCGCCGTCGGGGCCCCGCCCGTCCGCGAACACGTAGCGGTCCCGCGCACGCGAACCCGGCTCGGCCGCCAGCGCCTCGACGAACCACCGGTGGTCGGACGACGTGTGGTTCGGGACCAGGTCGACGATCACCTTGAGGTCGCGCTCGTGCGCGCCCGCGAGCATCGTGTCGAAGTCCTCGAGCGTCCCGAACAGCGGGTCGACGTCGCGGTAGTCGCTGACGTCGTAGCCGTGGTCGGCCTGCGGCGAGCGGTAGAACGGGGTCAGCCAGAGCGCATCGACGTGCAGGCCGGCGAGATAGTCCAGCCGCGACGTGATGCCACGGACGTCCCCGATGCCGTCGCCGTCGGAGTCGGCGAACGAGCGGACGTAGATCTGGTAGCAGACGGCGTTGCGCCACCACGGTGCGTTCACGGGCATTCCTCGCGCGGGGTGGGGTCAGAGATCCGAGTGGCCGCGGACGCTGCACTGCGTACGACGCGACCTCTCCAGTCTACGGGCCGGATCAGCGGAACGCGGCGACGTCGACTGTGATCCAGGTCTGTTCCGAGCGGGCCACCAGCGTCCCGTCCTCGGTGTACAGAGCGGTGCCCGTGAGTCGCTTGCGGCCCTCGGTCGTACGGAGGGCGCCGACCACCACGTACGTCGTGCCGCTGTGCACGGGGCCCAGCACCTGTCCGGTCATCCGCCCGAGCACCATCGCCCGCTCCCCGGCGTCGGCCGCCCAGCTCCCCGGGCAGTCGATCGACGCCCACACCACGGGCGCGTCGACGGGATCGCCGAAGGCAGGATGGACCGTCCACAGGCCCGCCACGAGGCCGTCCTCCCCGGGGAACGGGCCCGTGAAGATCCGAAGTCCGTCCCCGGCCTCGCGTGCCGTCCCGCAGGTGAAGCACC